>CALVQH010000016.1 GCA_944358115.1 uncultured Bacilli bacterium | reverse complement strand
TGTATTACTACATTCAAAACTTGGTGTCTTGTTTGTTATCAATCTTTCATATGCTTTATAGTATATTGTACTACTTGGTGTTGCACTCCATGAATATCCTGTTCTCATTTCTCGATCATTACAGAATCCAGCACTTCCTCCACTTGCTATTTTACTATCATAACTCGATAAATTATTACTATACCATGTATCAAGGATTCCTTTTATTGTACTCGCTGTTCCTCCATTTTGACTACTTGGTCTTTGCACATTTGTTTGATACGTATATCCTACATAGTAACTTGCATTATATGAACTATTGAATGCACTTGTTTGTGTTTGGGTATAATCTGTACTTCCATCATTATATCCATTCGCTAATACTGTCTCTTTTCCAGCTGCATCTACTTCTGATTTCTCTCCGCTATAAATGATTCTTAGGGTTCCGTCTTCGTTAATTCTGATGATTCTCCAGTATTTATTAGCAAATACCAAATAATTATTATCTACATCGCCTCTCCAGTAGTAAGTGGTTCCTCTATTTGTTGTTTCTTCATAGATTCCTACAGTCTCTTCTCCACATGTTCTTGCTGTTCCGTTATATGTCTTACTGGTACAACTTGTTTTACTAAAGTCTGGAGTATCCAAATTGACATTGATGGTTCCTAGCAATGTTGTCTCTACTGGTCGTGTGGTTGCTGTTTTAAAATCTAAATAGCACTTTGTTCCCTTGGTTGTAAATGGTGTTACGGTAAGTAACTGTGTATCTGCTTCATAGCTGATACTAATACTACTATCTTCTTCTCCATTTACCGTGCAATAACTGTTCTCTGTTAATTCATAATTACCTTCTGGTATGGTATCACTTGCTTCTCCGTCTACCGTTATAGCAACAATATTTAAGTCTGCCAAACTATAATTAATGGTTCCATTAACAAGCGGAATAGACTCTGTTACGCGATATCTCGCATGACTTCTACCAACAATAAATACAACAAGAAGTACTACTACACAGACAAAGCCAATCAAAAAACGTATTCTATGTTTATTAGAATGTAATGTCTCAAATTCTATATTACTAAATCTCATAAATATCCTCCAATCTTGCAGTATATAATTCGTGTGATTATCTTGCATTAAATTGTATCATACTTTTAGGTGGATGTAAATATGAAACAAACAGAATATAATAATTTACAAGAATTAGTGTCGTTTAATATTAAATATTTTCGATATGTTAATAAAATTTCTCAAGAAAAATTGGCAGAACTCGCAAACTTAAGTCCAGAATACATATCGAGCATAGAAAGAGAGTTACATAGTTTAACTATAGATAAATTAGAATTAATTGCAAAGGGATTGAAAATCGATCCTTATCAACTGCTTAAAATACAAGATGTTGATAAAAATATTTTAATGAAAATAAATAAGGGTAGACAATATAACCAAAAGATGTAGTATATACTTCGTGTGAAAATGTTGCATTAAATTATATCATACTTTTAGGTGATTATAATGATTCAACTAAATTTTAATAATTTAAAAGACTTACTTATTTTTAATATTAAATATTATAGATATTTAAATGAATTTTCTCAAGAGAAGTTGGCAGAATTATCTGGCCTTAGTGCTAGATACATTACTGACGTTGAAAGAGGATTGCATTGTCCAACAATACCAAAACTTGAAGCAATTGCTAAATCATTAAAAATAGAGCCATACGTTTTATTTCAAAATTTAGAACGAGATGAAAGAATAGTTGAAAAAATAGAAAATACACGACAATATAATCAAAAAAATAATTAAAATTTTCATATAAAAATGAAAGCGTCGAACTTTGTCGAACGCTTTTTCTTGTTTTTTTTCGTAGTATCATTCATAATAAATAACCGTTATCTAACTGGTGGTAGCGCCTGCTTCATTTTGTAAGTAGTTTAAACTACTTGAATTTTTCAGGGGGTTTAATCGAAAGCGGGTGATGTAAGTGAGTGATACGAAATTATTGCTTATTATAATAATTATGCTCATTTCTATTATTAGAGAAGAACATAAAAAAAGTCGCTAGCCCAAAGGCATAGCGTCCACACAAGTAGGCGCTATCCACTAAGTGGATAACACTTACATATTTAATATAACATATTTTAAATAGGTAATCAAGAAAAATCCTGTAAAAAACACAACATCTCAAGACTACCTTCTAGGTTAAATTGATAAGTCTAAATATTTAAAGTGATAGGTTCTTTTTTTATTTTCGACATGATGTCGATTTTTGTCGAACGCTTTTTCTTGCTTTTTTTCATAGTATCATTCATAATAGTTAATCGTTATCCAGTATGGCGGCGCCTGCTTTCTTTTATAAGTAATTTAAATTGCTTGATTTATTTCAGGGGGTTTATATGAAAGTAGGAGGATGTAAATGAGCGAAGAAATAAAGTATTTGTTTATTATAATAATGATGCTCATCTCTATTATTAGAGACGAGCATCAGAAAAGACGCTGAAAATTTAGCGTCTGCAACCCTGCAGGCGTTATCCAAACTGGATAACACTTACATATTTAATATATCACATTTTAAATAGATAATCAATCATAAATAAGCATAGCTAGGAATACCAGTTTCTACTTCTAATAATTGATATTCATGATCAGAATATTGAAAATAGAAAGTATAATCATCCACATTTGTTGTTACAAAAACTTGAAATGTATTCTTCTCTCTACTAATTGCTTTTAAATACTGAAAAGAATTAACTTGTGGAACATAACTACTAAAATAATTAGAAACAGTATTCTTAGTTGTAACTTCAATTCTTTCATTTAACAAGTGATAACAAATAACACTATAAATAAGTAACGCGCTAACTACTACTAGTACAACAATTAAACTTTTTGCTTTCATTTATCTTTCCATCCTATCCTTAATAGTTTACCACAATTTGACAAGAATATAAATATATGTATTATTTAGTACTTGACAACACCAAGTAGTAGATATAGAATATAGGCAAGTAGGTGATAGTATCAATACACAATTAAAAAAAGGCGTTTTAGAATTACTGATCCTAGTTATGGTCGAAAAAAGTGATATGTATGGATATGAACTAGTCGAAAAAGTAAGTAAAGTCGTCGATGTAAGTGAGGGAACAATATATCCCATTTTAAAGCGATTAACCAATGAAGGTTATTTTGAAACCTACACAAGAGAATCAACCGAAGGGCCAATTAGAAAGTATTATCATATTACTTCTCTTGGCTTAAAAATTATGCAAGAAGAATTAGATGAATGGCAAAGATTTTCTAAAAGTGTAAATGATTTTATTAAAAGGAGCATGAAAAAATGAATAAGGAAGAATTTTTAAATAAATTAAGAAAAAGATTAGATGTATTAGAAGATAAAGAAATTGAAGATATTATAAGTGAATATGAAGGTTACATTGAAGAGAAAGTTAATCGAGGCTTAACTGAAGAAGAAGCGGTAAAAGAACTAGGTGACTTTAATGAGATAGTAAGTGATTTACTAGCCGCCTATAAAGTAAAAGAGCAAGAAAGTAATGTTCTAAATCGCTTTATTAATAAAGTATCATCAGGATTTGATTATCTTTTAAATGAATTAAGTAATAAAAGTGGCAAAGATATTTTAAAATTTGTAATTGAAATTTGTTTGATTATCTTTTTGATTATGATTTTAAAAATTCCTTTTTTACTAATCAAAGATTTAGGCTGGCATATTTTTAATGGCTTAGCTTCTCCGATTGCAGATATCTTTTATGGTATATGGTCTTTTATAGTGGAAATATCTTATTTTATTATAGCGGTTATTTTATTTATTAAAATTATCGAAAGAAGATACTTTCAAGGATTCAGTGAAAAAATGGTCGATGAATTAGGTGAAAATACGAAAAAAAAAAGAAAGAATGTAAGTAAAGAAAGAGCTGAAGACCGGAAAGAAGAAGAAATTATACCCAAAAAGAAAACAGGAATTGTAGATATCATTGCTAGTATTTGTATTGGCTTCTTAAAATTCATTGTAATTCTTTGTTTACTAGGAGTTATTTGCTATTTAATTGGTATGGCTTTTGCTCTTGGTCTTGGTATTTACTTATTAATAAAAGGAGTTACTTATTTTGGTATCTTCATTTTACTAATCGCTTTATTTCAAGCTGGCATTTTACTATTAGAATTAGGTATTTATTTTGTCTTTAATAAAAAGATAAAAGCAAGCCATGTTCTAATTGAAGTCATTACCATTGCTATTTTAAGTGGAGTTGGCTTATCTTTAGGAGCCATCGAAATTGCTAATACTGAGATTATTTATAATAGTACGTCTGAAAATACTAAAACAGTAACCAAAGAAATTGAAGTAAGTGATGATCTGGCTTTATATGGTCATTATAATATTTTAATTGATGAATCACTAACAGATACTATTCGCATTGAATATGTTTATCCAGATATAGATAAAGTAGAAGTATCGATTTTCTTAAATAATTATGATAATGGTTATTATCTAGATGCCAAAGTAAGTAATCTTTCTTGGAACAAAAAGCACTTAGATCAAGTAATTGATGATTTAAAAGATAAAAAAGTATACATCAATAATTTTAGAATTGAAAAAAATGTTTATATGTCTCAAGAAACAAAAGAATTACTATTTGAAAACAAGAAAGTAAATAATGATGATAATAGTGTTATCTATGAATTTACAAGAACGTATAACATCAGAAATATTGAAGAAAGTAATGATGAGGCTTATCTTTATCTTACTTTAAGGCAATTTCAATTTGAAGAAGTGGCAACCGTAAGAGTCCTTAGAAGTATGGCTTCTGAGATAGAAGTTGGAAATAACTATGAATTTACCTTTCGCTACCATTATCCAAGTACAGAAATTGAAAATGATAGTATTGAAGAATTATTTTTAAAATGTGATTTAATATCGATTAAATATACTGATAAAATTGGATTAGAGCAAACTCAAGATCCAGAAATTCCAATGAATGAAATGTAAAGAGAACAATTTAAGATAGCTTTTTTCTAAAAAATTTGGTAATCTTATATTGGAGGTATTAAAAATGAAAAGAAAATTTTTATTATGTCGTCGCTGTGGTAATTTAATTGAAATGATTAATGATTCTGGCGTAACCCCAATATGTTGTGGTACCGATATGGAAACATTAGTAGCTAATAGCAAAGAAGCAGCAACGGAAAAACATATACCAGTAATTGAGATTGCTGATAATATTGCTAAAATTACAGTAGGAGAAGTCCTTCATCCTATGGAAGAAGCACATTATATAGAATGGATTTATTTAGAAACAAATAAAGGCCTAAAAAGAGTAAACTTACATCCTGGGGAAGAGCCAATCGCTATGTTTGCCTTATTAGAAGGTGAAACGGTAATTTCTGCTTATGCTTATTGCAATCTCCATGGCTTATGGATAAAAGAAGAGAAGTAAATCATCATGATTTGCTTTTTATTTTTGTTAAAAAATGATATAATAAAAAAAGAATAGGTGATCATAAATGGAAGAAATAAGTATGTTAGAACGTTATGGTGAAAATTTAACGGAAAAGAACTATATTACCGATCCAGCAATTGGCAGAGATAATGAAATTAAACAAGTAATTTTAACTCTTTTAACTCCTGAAAAAAGTGCTCTTTTAGTAGGTAAACCCGGAATAGGTAAAACGGCTATAGTAGAAGGACTTGCTTATCGGATTATTAAAGGTTATGTACCCGATGCTTTATTAAATTATCAAATTATCAAAATTAATATTTCCAGTTTACTGGGAAGCACTACTAGTAATGGCACATCAGAAAGTAGAATTGATCTTTTAGTAAGAGAGTTAGCAAATAAAAAAGATACGATTATCTTTATTGATGAAACACATCTTTTGGTAAACAAAAATGGTGGTATGGATTTTGCCAACATGTTAAAAGCGGGGCTAGATCGTGGAATAATTAAAATGATTGGTGCTACCACAACCGAAGAATATGAACAATATATTTTAAGAGATCGAGCTTTCTTAAGAAGATTTCAAAAAATTGAAGTATTAGAAACAGATAAAGATACAACGGTACAAATACTCATGGGAACACTTCCTAAAATAGAAGCGACAACAGGGGTAAAATGTGAATATACTGATTTTGTTAAAGAAAAATTAATGCGTTTTATTGTTGATATGACAGATGAATATAAAAGAGTCTATGAAATTGCTTCTCGTTATCCCGATATTTGCTTAACAATTGTATCCAATGCTTTTACCTATGCTTTATATGATAATAAAAAAACTGTAACCCTAAAACATTTTTATAAAGCAATCTGTAATGCTAAAAATATTTATGAAGATGCCAAAAAAAAGGAAATTGAACGCTTTAAAGTAGAATTTGCGGATATGATAAGAGAAGAAGGGGTTGATTTAAATGAAACAAATTAGTGTATTTCAAATTGGTTGTGGCAAAATGAGTAAATACATCATGAAATATGTACTAGATTTAGGTGGCAAAATTGTTGGTGCGGTAGATGTAGATCCGAAAAAAATAGGAACGGATATTGGTATTATTATAGGAACAGATGCCCAAAATATAATTATTCAAAATGTCGAAATGTTAGATTCTCTATTAAAAGAAACAAAGCCTGATATTGCGGTTATAACAACAGAGAGCTATTTAAATGATATCGAAAATGTCGTAAGATGCTGTGTAGTAAATGGCGTCAATGTAATCACAAGCGCTGAAGAATGCTTTTATGCCGAAAGTTCTAATCCAACCCTTTTTAAAGAACTTGATATTTTAGCCAAATCTTATAATGTAACGATAACAGGCTGTGGTTATCAAGATATTTTTTGGGGGAATTTAATTACTAATCTTGCTTCCTCTACCCACAATATTACGAAAATAAAGGGAAGTAGCTCCTATAATGTCGAAGATTATGGCCTCGCTTTAGCTAAAGCTCATGGTGCCAGTTTATCACTAGAAGAATTTGCAACCGAGATTGCAGCTGCAGATGATATAAATGAAAAAACAAGGCAAAAACTAATCGAAGAAAGAAAATTTAATGCTTCCTATATGTGGAATGCTGCTAGTTGGATTGCAGATAAAATGCATTTAACACCAATAAAAATAACCCAAAAGTGTGTCCCAACAACTAGTGAAGAAGAAATTCATAGTGATACTCTAAATATGGATATCAAAAAAGGGAATGCTACCGGCATGAGTGCGATTACTACACTAGAAACTAAAGAAGGAATCATCATTGAAGCAGAATGTATTGGCAAAGTATACAGTAAGGATGAGTTTGATAAAAATGAATGGACGATATATGGCAAACCAGATACTACATTAGTAATCAATAGACCAGATACAGTAAGACTTACTTGTGCAGATATTGCAAATAGAATACCTGATGTAATTGCATCCATTCCAGGCTTTATTCCAACATGTAATATGAAGGAACCAACATATAAAATAAAATATTAAAAAGGCAGAGAAATCTGTACTTTTTTATTTATGAACGAATACAACGATTTGAAACAATCTTTTTTAAATATTTTCTAAGATGATCATCACAAGCATACACATAACAACCTTTAATTCCCCTTGTTAAAAGAACACGATAAGTATTGCGAATAATAGTATCCGCCACTTGTTCATAATATTCTTTATCTTGCTTCATAAGAACATATAATCCATATAAAGATTTCTCAGTATTCGCCCGTTTTTTATAATCAGTCATCACTTTTCCTTTTTCATATTTTAAATCTGGACCAATAATAACTCCAATATAATCAAATTCTAATCCTTGAACGTTATGAATACAACCAACTTCATGAATAGCATTTTCTCTTGTGGCAAAAGGCTCTCCGTGTTTTAAATTCCAACTTGCTTTAAAATCTCCAATTTGAATATCCATATAACTTTGATCATCAGCCATTTTGGCATTCCTCGTCCAACAAAAACCGGCAACTAAACGGGCATTATTATGGGTGTTTTTCATCTTTATAAATTCTCTTAATTCGTTTGGTGAATCAAAAACTTGAAAATCAAAAGAAAAATGGGGACTCACCTTTTTATTATAGAGAAAATGATCAATAAAATCTAAATAAGAATCACTTCCCTGACATCGAAATTGGCTTTTTAATTCATATTCGCAAATAGAAGCATGAAAATAATTGGCAAAGAAAGAGATATTTTGAATCGTCCCAATATCTTTTAAAGTAACCATTTGCCTCTCATCAATAAAGAAGACACTTAATTTTGAAGCATGAATAATCTCTTTAATTTGGTTTTCTCCAATATTATAATGAATACCGGATTTTTCTTGCAATCTATGTGCTTCATCTACCAATAAAAAGTCATATTGATTTTCTCTATCTCGAAAAAAATAACCCGAACTTTTAAAAAGTTCATGAATACTAATTTCATTATAATGAACTAAACTGTTTTTATATACTTTGCGTGGTGCCATATTTTTTGAAACATAAGCACCCGTTAAACCAATTTTTAAAAGTTCACCAAGTAAATTAATAGCGACAACGGACTTTCCAGTGCCAGGTCCTCCTTTTACAATGATAATTCTTTTTTGATTTGTGGTAAAAGCAAGTTTAGCTTCCTTTTTAATTGCTTCTGCAACTACTTTTTGTTCATCAAGCAAAGTATATTCTTTTTTATCTTGAATCATTTTCTCTAGACTATCCAAAAACTTTTTATTTGGTTTTACTTCACTTTGATCAATTTTTTTAATAATTTCTAATTGATCTCCATAGAAAATCGCCTTATTAACTTGCTCTTTCAGTTCTTCCTTTTCATATTTACCATATATGGGAGCTTTCCTATAATATTTTTTAAATTTATTCAAAAATAGGGTATCATGATTTTGAATCGTATAATTATGTAAATAAACAAAGGGAATAATCTGAATTTGTGCTTCATCGACAAATTGATTATAGCTTTCTAATAATTCCGCATAGGAAAGAACTTGATAAGAAGGATGTAAACATCTTTTTTCACGATTAGATATTAAAGTGCTAACAATGGCTTCTTCATTTTTAATCTCGGTAACTGCTTCCCATTGCTTTAATTCAAATAATAACAAAACTGGTTTATGCTCACTATCATATCCACTCACAACAAAATCAACCCGTTTACTAGTAAGAGGAATATTAAATTCAATAGCTATTCCTACATCATCAGGTAAATCACTAATAACCTCTTTCATCATAGGAAGACTATTAGCCCATGCTTTAATTTGATTTAATTTTGTTTTTTTTCCTAATTTTTCTTTATATGCATCATAAACCTGATTGCTAATAACCCCTTTTTCGACATAAAAATCAAATTCTTTTTTAAGACAAGAAAATATAATCACGAGTATCACCCTTATAAAAAAGCTAGTAAAAACCGAAGTCTCTACTAGCACTCACTAAAATTATATCATAAATTAAGGAAAGTGAATATCAAAATTACTCGGTCCCTCCATGCATTCTCCGTCAATTGTAAACCGAGAACCATGACATAAACAATCCCAAGTCATTTCTACTTCATTAAATACTAAACCACATTTCATATGCGGACATTTATTTAACACAATATGTTCCTTACCCTGCACATCTCTATAAATAGCTACATTTTTTCCATCTCTTTTTGTGTAGATAACATTAGAGTTATTCACATTTTCTTTGGTACTTTTAATAATTGCCTTTAAACTACATCCAACATCAATTGGAAATCGCATTACTTTATGAAAATTGATTGCACGGTGAGAAGAAAATAAAGCGATATAAGGATTCTCTCTTTTTAAAATAATATCCGAAAGAATTTTGCCAGCTAAAGAGCCATTTGTCGTTCCCCACGTATTATAACCACTTGCAATTAAGAAAGTATCATCATCCTTATAAATTCGTCCAATATAAGGCATATAATCATTCGTAATAATATCTTTATTGCTCCATATATAATCAAAATGATAATCTTTATCTAGTTCATCAAAGTTATCTTTAATACTCTTAATGTTACAAGATGAAAAAGATTGATATAAATAAATTAAATATTTTTTCTGCTCATCTTCATAATATCTAAAAGAAATACAAGGTTTATCAATGTTAATAGCACTTATATCCTTAACCGCTTTCACTTCTTTTGCTCCAATATAAGAAGTTTCTATATGAGTTTTAAAAGGCATCAAAAAGGGAAATAGAAAATAGGGATAATGAGTAGCGAGTACCACATATTTACTTTTAATAATATGAGAATTAACCTTTATGTAATAATAATTATCTTTTTTATCGATACTTTCTACTTTTGAATTTTCATAAATCGAATCTTTCATCATATTTTTAAGATAATTAATATATTTTAAAGGATGAAAAGTATAAGTATCCTCTACTTTTAAAGCAAGAATATGATTAACTCCATCTAATTTAGTTTTACGGACTTTCACCTGATTTTTAGTTAAAAAATCATATTCTTCTTCAAGTTTTGTTATATTTTTTTCTTCATTAGTAAATAAGTAAGACGCTGTCTTTTTTAAATTGCAATCAACATGATTGGTCGTAATAATATCTTTTAATCTTTGAACCGCATCGATCTGAGACCTTAAATATTTACTAGCAGTATCCACACTATATTTTCGAACATTCATATAAATTTGTTCTTGCAAATAAGTGATTTTCGCTGTACTTCTAGAAGTAACCCCACATCCACAAGTATTTCTTTCTACTAATATTGCTTTTAAACCACTATTTTGCAACTCAAAAAGAGTAGATAAACCGGTAATTCCACCACCAATAATACATACATCTACTTCCATATCTTGTCGAATTTCCTGTAAAGCTTTACATTGTTTATTTAACCAAATACTCCTATTTTTCATATATCATCTGTAATATTATGAGTAAAATGATAGAATAAATGCATAAAACAGTTGATTTTTTCTTTAAAGTTTGATATTCTAATAATGTTCAAATGGCGGGATTGGTGAAGTGGTTAACACGGCAGATTGTGGCTCTGTTATGCAAGGGTTCGACTCCCTTATCTCGCCCCATTATATGTATTTAAAAGTCGAACCATGATTTGGTTTGATTTTTTTATAAAATAAAATGGAGGAAATTATGAAGGAGCAAGATCTAGATTCAAGCAAGAATCCATATTTAAAAGAAAAAGAAAGATACACCTATACTAAACAAGTAAACTGGGAAATGGCTATTGGTTTACAGAAAGTTGATAACTTAAACCCATCTTCATATTTAATAAATTTATCTAATGAATACATTAAAGGGGATTTAACAATTGAAGAAGTAGAAAAAAATCTGAAGAATTATTATATAGAACATGAGCAAAAAAAACAAATAAATAAACATGAGAAAGAATGTGATTTTGTTTCATTACGTATAGTGGAACTTTTAAATAAAGACAATTTTGAATTATCGACAGATTATTTAAAATATATTCACAAATATTTATTTCAAGATATTTATGATTTTGCGGGAAATTTTAGAAATTTTGATTTTTCAAAGCATGAAGAAATATTAAATAATGATTCTGTAGCATATGGCAGTTTTAAATCATTACAAGCATCATTAGAATATGATATTAGTTTAGAAAAGAAGAAAAATTATAAAGACATGTCAATCATAGATGTTATCAATAATATTGTTGATTTCTCATCAAGTATATGGCAAGTTCATCCTTTTGAAGAAGGCAATACTAGAACTACAGCTGTATTTATTGAAAAATACCTAATTAATCTAGGATATAATGTAGATAACTCCTTATTTAAAGATAAATCAGTATATTTTAGAAACGCTTTAGTAAGAAACAATTATTTTGATAATAAACTGGGAATTAAGGAAGATAAAAGATTTTTAATTAAATTTTATGAAAACCTATTATTAGGAAAAAACAACAATCTTCAATCTAAGGATATGATTGTAAAAGAATTGTTTAATAAAGGAGATGGTATAAATGGGTGATGTATTAACATTTAAAGTGGCAATCGAGGGGTTAGAAAATAAAATATACAGAACGATGGAATTAACGGATCGCATGACGGTAGCAGACCTTGCCTACACTATTCTAGCATCATTTAATTCTCTAGCTTATCATTTATATCAAATACATCATAATGGCATAACTTACATTAGTGGAGTGGAAGAAAACCTTTTTGATGACGAAAATGCTACAACAACGAGATTAAAAAAACTAGATTTTGAAAAAGAATGCACATTAGAGATGGAATATGATTTTGGTTCGCCAACAACCTTTGTAATTACTTACCTAGGTTCTAAAAAAAGAGAACCAAAAACATATGGTGATTATCCAATAATTATAGACGGAGCAGGAAATGGCATGCTTGATGATATGAGTAGTTATACTCTTCAAGAGGTAGTCGCAGAAACTGATAAACTTGGTTATTCAAATTGTTATTACACACCGGGATATGAAACAAATAGAAAATATGATTATCGCAAGTATAATATTAAAACTGACAATAAAAAATTAAAAGGTTTAATACTTGAGATTAAAAATGGTTATGAAGTTGAGTAAGGATAATGTTTATGAATGATAAACACATATTTTTAAAAGCAAATATTGATATACCAGATGCATATTTTGATAATAAACATTTAGAGATAGATGATGAATCAGCATGTTATTATCGCATAGATATTAATTTGGTTGAAAAAAATATTGATACAATGAAAGAAAAAAACATGGCTTCCCTAAAAGGAGTATATTTTGATTTAGCCTATGCTATGAATAATGGTATTAGTAACTATGATGCTTTTGACATGTATTCAGCCGATACTCTTGCTTTTTATGAAATTTTATATGAAGATGATATGATAAAAGAAACATATGAAAGTATGTGGCCAAATGTATTTTATATCGAAAGATTATATGTTGAAAAAGAATGTCGAAATAAAGGATATGCTAAGGCTTTATTAAATGAAATAAATGATATAATAAGAGATATTCTTAAATTAAATGTAGGTCAAATTATAGTTTATGCTAATCCTTTTGAAGTAAAGAATGGTTATGATGAAATGATTAGAAATAATGAAAATTTGGATAAAAAATTATTAAATCTTTATAAAACTGCTGGATTTGAGGAGATAGATAAAGACCCTAGATATTTATTAAAGGTTTGTGAAAAAATATAAAACTATTCGTACTAATTTATTTAGGTATTAATTACTTTTTAAATCATAAAACAACGTATTTATTTAATAAATTATGATAACTCCATTTTGCCAATATTTTTTTCTACTTATTAATAATCGTGATAAATTTTAAAAAATTTAACTAAAATGCTATCGCAATTGTTGCATTTTTTTAATATATTTGGTATACTTATATAGTAAAAAATAAAGAAAGTATAAAATTATATTGCAAATACAAACGGAAAGGAAGGTAAAGTCAAAAATTAGATGACTGTTAATAGATATGGGAAAAAAATTTAAAGTTATATCTCTATTTTCTGGAGCTGGAGGAATGGATTTGGGGTTTATTAATGCCGGTTTTGAAATTGTTTGGGCAAATGACTTTTTCAAAGAAGCGGTTGAGTCATATAAAAAAAATGTTGATAGCCGAATTGTTTTTGGTGATATAACCAAAATAGATAGTAGTGAAATGCCAGATGATGTAGATTTAGTAATTGGAGGATTTCCATGTCAAGGATTTTCTGTAGCTAATAATAAGCGAAGTATGAAAGATGAAAGAAACTTTTTATATAAAGAAATGTTAAGAGTAATTAATGATAAAAAGCCAAAATTTTTTGTAGCAGAAAATGTAAAAGGAATTCTTTCTATGAAAAAAGGAAAAGTTTTTGAAATGATAAAAAACGATTTTGAAAAACTTGGATACAAAGTAGATGCAAAATTATTAAACGCAGCCGAATATGGAGTACCTCAAGCGAGAGAAAGGGTTGTAATTATTGGTAATAGAATTGGTGTTGAAAATCCGTTTCCCAAACCAACTCATTGGGTAGACAGTAAAAAATATATAACAAAAAAAGGACTAAAAAAACCTGTAACCGTTAAAGAAACGATTGGTTTTTTAAGTGACGTTAGATTAAGTGAAAAGCCAATAACACTAGATAATGGCATGATAATTTATAATCACATGGCCGCAACAAATGTTTATGATAAGTTTTGGGGAAGAAAATATAAGGTTAAACAAGAAGATATTTGTGATTATTTAAGAATGTGGCGTGATAAAGCAGGATATACAACAAAAAAGGTGGATGATCATTTTGGCTATAAATATACTGCTGGACATTGGTTTAGAAAAGACAACCATTCTGGAAGTATTCCTAAACCATCAGATTGGTGGGAACTAAAAAAAATATTAGGATTTGATAATAAATATGATAAAAAAGTAACAACGATGGTAGAAAAAGAGATTAAATTTGAACAATCATTAAGAATAACTAATTGGGATAGACCAAGTGATACTATAACGGCTACTAGTCCAGAAATACACGTTAATAAAGAAAGAAGACTAAGTGCCAGGGAATGCGCGATGTTACAAACTTTTCCAATGAATTATCAATTTGTGGGAAGTTTAAATACTGTATATCGTCAGATAGGCAATGCTGTTCCAGTAAAATTAGCAGAGAAAATAGCCAAAGGCATATATGAAGTGTTAATAAAAGAAGAATCAAATTAAGATTCTTCCTTTAATTTATCATAAATTTTATAATATTTATGCTCGCCACACCAATATTCATTTTCAGAATTATACCTTTCTTCTAACCATTCATCATTAAATCTAGCAGTATTTCCGTTTTTAACAGCCATTAAATATATATCCCAATGATTAGCTTGCTTTTTTTCAACAGTCCACCAAACAACTTTTTTTTCTGGATCATAATATCCGACTTTATTTGGCCAAGTTATTTTTTTCCAAGATTCTGGTATGTCTGTTTGTTGCTCTATTCTATTGAATTTAGCACTTTTTGATAAAGTTGAAAATTCTTCTTTTGCTGTAATATACCTAGGTTTGTAATAAAAACCAGCAACTGTATCATAATATGTATAATCTTTAAAGTTTGAAAAAAGATCATCATCAAATAGATTACTTAATGAACCGTTAGGTAAGCAAGTAACCACTATACTAGGATATTCGTCACTATTTATAAAATTAAAAATTCCTTTCCCATCATCCGAATACCCTATTTTCACGAGAAAAGTTAAAATAGGTTTATGTGTTCTTGGATCAACTGCTCTTAAATTAGATTTTACACTAAATCCAGGAAAATCACCTGAAGCCAACACCTTTTTGTTGATAAATGAAGTTTGATTATGTTCAAACTGAGTAGATTTTAATTCCCCAGCATTTCCCATTTTATCAATAGTTTTAACATCTAAATTTAAAATAATATCATCTAACTCTAATGCAATGTCGCAACTTATAGGAGAAGGATAAAATTTTTCATGCCCGCTAAATCTTAAATAAATATGGTGCCGTAATAATCTTTCAGAAACTTCCTTAATTTTATTTTTCTTTCCCCAAGCTTCTTGAAGTATCTCATAATACTCTTGTGTATCCTTTTCTATATGTTTTAAATCCGTTAAAAATTCTCGGGAAGAAACAATTTCTTCTATTATGTTCATGTATTTTTGCTCTAAGTCTAATATTTTATTTTGTACGTTAGTCCTTGGCATATTTTTATTTTGTTTCGACATATTTTTCACCTCTTGTTCCAATTATATCATTAAAATAGAAAAAAGAATAGAGAACTTAATAATTTTAAAAAATGAAAACTTTCTTATAATTATATTTTTGAAAGCTTACATAATACCCTCTAATATTACCAAACTAATACTAGAGGTTTTAATTATGTCTAAATTACAAGAATATAACAAAAAAAGAAATTTTAATAAAACAAAAGAACCAATTGGTAAATCAAGCAAAAAAGCAAAAAAATTAAGATTCTGTGTTCAACATCATATTGCCATAAAAGATCACTATGATTTACGTTTAGAATGGAATGGAGTTTTAAAAAGTTGGGCAGTACCTAAAGGCCCATCTTATAACGATAAAGACAAAAGACTTGCTATCATGGTTGAAGATCATCCTGCTACTTATCGTAATTTTGAAGGAACAATACCAAAAGGAGAATATGGTGGTGGTACCGTTATGTTATGGGATAGAGGTTATTGGGAACCCGTAAAAGGATATAAGCCAAACTTTAAAGAAGGTCCAATTAAATTTATTTTAAAAGGAAAAAGACTAAAAGGCTTATGGACTTTAGTAAAATTAAAAGATGATAATAACTGGCTACTTATAAAAGATGAAGATGAATATCATTTATATGATAATATAAATGAATTTAATACGAGTATTAAAACAGGAAGAACAATGGATGAAATAACGGGTAATATCAAAAATATAGAAATAACGAATCCGAATAAAATCATATATAAAAATCCCAAAGTAACAAAAATGGATATTGTAAATTACTATAAAGCTGTATCAAAACGTATGTTACCTTTAATTGAAAATAGACTTATAAGTACCATTCGTTATCCAAATGGCTCTAAAGGTGATAAATTTTACAAAAAGCATTTTGAAAATATTTACAAGTTTCTAGGCAAGAAAAAATTAAATAACAAAGAAGACCATCAAAATGATTATTATTTTATCAAAGATATCAATGGCCTAATTAGTGAAGTGCAAATGAACAGTTATGAATTTCATATATGGGGATGCAAACAAAATGATTTAAGGCATGCTGACATGCTAGTTTTTGATCTAGACCCTGATGAATTATTAAGTTTAAAAAAATTAAGAGAAGGTGTAAAAGATTTAAAACGTATTTTAAATGAATATCATTTAGAGTCATTCTTAAAAACAAGTGGAGGAAAAGGCTATCATGTAGTAGTACCCCTAAATGCTAAAATAACCTGGAAAAATGCTCGCATGATTGCTAAAAATATAGCAAAGCTAATGGAGGCAAGGTATCCTGATAAATATACGAGTAATATGAAAAAAGAAAACAGAAAAAATAAGATTTTTATTGACTGGCAAAGAAATATCAAAGCTTCAACAAGTGTAGCTCCATATTCTTTAAGGGTTAGAAAAAAATTAACTGTCTCTATGCCTATCTCTTGGAATGAACTAGATAAAATAAAACCAGATGAAATAACAATAAAAGAAGCAATTAAAAGATTAAAAAGAAAAGATCCTTGGCAAAATATAACAATGAAATAGAAATAAATTGCATTATTCATTAAATCATACTATAATACCTCTAGGTGTAGGTTTTATGAAGACAAAAAGAAGTAAGAAAATTTGGATTATTTTAAGTATTATCTTATTAATTGTTATAATTGGAAGTAGTCAAAATAGTGAAAATTCAGAAAACAACAACAAAACACAGGATCAAGCGACAGAAACATTTAACGATAATCAAGATACAACCATTCCAACTATAACAGAGGAACAAACAGAAGAAAAAATACCAACATGTGATGGAACAATTATTACTGAAAATTGCGAAATAGATGGGATTGTTTATTCAATTTATAAATTTTATCCTGCCGAAGAAGAAAAGTATCACTATGAAACAATCACAACTTATGAGCAAAAAATAACCGGGTATTGTACTTTATGTAAAGATGGAACATATAGTCCTAGTTGTGCAACTGGGAGAGGGGCCTGTTCTCATCATGGCGGAGTAAGAGAGTACAACGCTCCTATTTATAGTGAGGTTCCTAAACAAGAGCAGAAAAAAGTCATTGATTCACCAGCAGTACCTGAACGTTGGGAAAAGGTGGTAAAGGAGCAATAACCAAATTTTTTTAACAATGATAAATGCGATTTTTCTATTGTTTTAGCATAAAATCTATGTTATACTATACATGTTTTAAAAAAAGGAAGTGAAATCATGTTAGAAACACTTTTATTAATTGTATCTGTATTATTAATTGTTGTCGTATTATTACAAGGAAATAAAGCAAGTAGTGCTGGACAAATCATTACTGGCGGAAACGATATGTTATTTCAAAATATGAAAGAAAGAGGTTTTGAACTATTTATTAGTAGATTAACTCTTATCTTAGGAATTCTTTTCTTTGTAATTTCTTTAATTCTTTTCTTACAATAAGCAACAATCGTTGCTTTTTAATATTTAGGGAGTTATAATATGAAATTTATTAATTATATAAATACTT
Organism: uncultured Bacilli bacterium; assembly: GCA_944358115.1. Lineage (GTDB taxonomy): Bacteria > Bacillota_I > Bacilli_A > RF39 > UBA660 > Caccenecus. Next base: position 8,803 of record CALVQH010000016.1, on the reverse strand, counting down.
TTAGTATGGATTTAATAATCCAAGGAAAATTTTATCCAAGCTATTTAATTGATTATAAAGAATCATATGAAGAGCCCAAACAGTTCGTTCATATTTTTTATGTGGAAGATGAAAATAATTGGGAAGAACACGAAGTAACAATAAAAAATAACGGAGAAGAAATATATGATACCACCTGCACTTGTGCAAGATTTAAACGAAGTAAGAAATGTGAGCATATTATCGCCTGCTTATTTGAATATCGTTATGCCATAATAAAATGCGAAATTAAAGATTTATATAAAGAAACCAATGATATTTTAAATTTATTTTATGAACCAACCGAGAAAAGAGTCATAAAAGAAAAAATGAATATTAGTCTAAATATCACCTTTTATAATAATACAATCCAATTTAAGCTAAGCATTGGCACTTCTAAATTATATGTTTTAAATAACAAATCAAAGTTTGATAGATTTTTAGATGCTTACTTTAATGGTGGGGATGATTGCTTAGGCACAAAATTTACTTATAGCAGAGATAAATACTATTTTGATGAAGAGGATACTAAAATAATTAATTATTTAGCTAATTATGAAAAAGCAAATAATCGTTATTATTATGAAGATCCCTTTAATTTAAGTGAAAGAGATTTTGACTATATTATTCATAATATCGATAAAGAAAAACTAGAAATTAATCGTAATAAAGTAAGAGCTATCACGGAAGATATTCCAACAAAATTTAACTTAAAACATAAAGAGAAAGATTTTTCTTTAACAATTGATGATTTAGAAAATTATGAGGTACTTACCCAAAATTGTAAATATATTTTATATAAAAACGGCTTATATATAATTCCAGAAAATTATCGCAAAATACTAAAAGAATTATATAACAGAGAAATAAACACCCTATTATTTTCTAATAAAAATATTGAAAAATTTAATAAAGGTATTTTAAAAGTGATTAATGATAAATTAGAAATTGATGAAAATGTTACCGAAATTGAAAAAATAACCAAGCCAAAAGTAAGAATTTACCTAGACATTTTAAAAGATAAGCTAACAAGTGAGGTAAAATTAACTTATAATGGTACTGAATTAAATTTATTAAGTAATGATGCAAGAATTACCAGAGATTATGACTATGAAAACAAAATTAGTCAAGACTTAGTCAATGTTGGCTTTACAATGAAAAAAGAAAAAATTGAAATGGATGATATTGATACGATTGGTTACTTTCTAGAAAATAATCTAGATGAGTTAGGGGAAAAATACGAAGTATATACAAGCAAAAAATTAGATAAAGTAAGCCTAATTAAAAAAACCAAAATAACGAAAGACTTTAGTATTGGTGTAAGTGGAATTATGTCTTTTAACTTTGAAATGGACAATATTGATCCCAACGAATTAAAAGATATTCTAGCATCATTAAAAAGCAAGAAAACATATCATAGATTAAAAAATGGTAATGTGATTAACTTAGAAGAAAATACAGAATTAAAAGAATTTGGATCTTTAGTTGATGATTTAGAACTAGATCCATCACATTTAGAAGAAGGAATGGAAATACCAAAATATCGTGCTCTCTATATTGATTCATTAAAAGAAAACAAATATCATGATATCAAAACCAACAATTTATTTGACGTTTTTATAGCTAATTTTAATAAATATAAAGATTTAAAAATTTGCTTTTCTGAGTATGATGATCAAATATTAAGAGATTATCAAAAAGTGGGTGTAAAATGGTTATATACTTTATATAAATGCAATTTAGGAGGCATTTTAGCCGATGAAATGGGTCTTGGAAAAAGTATTCAAGCGATCTGTTTTATTAAAGAAGTTTTAAAAGAAAAGAAAGATGCCAAAATATTAATTGTCTGTCCGACTTCTTTAGTCTACAACTGGGAAAAAGAATTTATGAAATTTGGTGAAGAAATAAAAGTAAAAACGATTAGTGATTCTAAAATGAAAAGAATGGAAGCATTGCATGATGAATCTACCAATGTTTTTATTACTTCTTATGGCCTACTTAGAAATGATTTAGAAGAATATAAAGAAATGAATTTTGAAGTATGTATTGTCGATGAAGCTCAGTACATGAAAAATTATCAGGCAATGATGACAAAAGCTTTAAAAAGTATTCATGCTCACACCAAGATTGCGCTAACCGGAACTCCTTTAGAAAATTCTGCTACAGAGCTTTGGAGTATTTTTGACTTTTTAATGCCCGGTTACTTAAATAGTGTGGAAAAATTTAGAGAAAAATACCATATCAGTGATGTAACAGAAGAAGATTTAAATAAATTGTCAACTCTAAATTATCAAATTAAGCCCTTTATATTAAGAAGAAAAAAACAAGATGTCGTAAGTGATTTACCAGATAAAATTGAAAATAACATTTATTTAGATTTACCAGATAAACAAAAGAAATTGTATGTAAGTGTACTAAAAGAAACAGAAGAAGAGATTGAGAATATGATTGCCACTTCTGGCTTTGCTTCATCAAGGTTTAAGATTTTACAACTATTAACAAAATTAAGACAGATTTGTATTAATCCTCATGTATTATTTGAAAATTATGATGGCGAAAGTATTAAGACTGAAAAAATAATTGAAATGATTCAAGATTATGTCAAAGAACATCATAAGATATTAATATTTTCTAGCTTTAAAAGAGTGTTAGATTTATTAAAAGAGGATTTATTTAAAGAAAAAATAAGTTTTTATAGTATTGATGGAAGTGTAAAAGGACGTGATCGCCTTCCCCTTATTGATAAGTTTAATAATGATAATACCAGTTGTTTCTTGCTTACTTTAAAGTCAGGTGGTACTGGTCTTAATTTAACTAGTGCCGATATTGTAATTCACCTAGATATTTGGTGGAATCCCCAAGCTGAAAATCAAGCGACCGATAGAGCCCATCGTATAGGCCAAACCAAAAAAGTAATTGTGAATAAATTAATAACTAAAGGAACAATTGAAGAAAGAATTTTAGAATTACAAGAGAAAAAGAAAATATTAAGTGAAAATTTAATTGAAGGAAATGCTACTTCAACATTAGAAGCATTAAGCGAAGAAGATATCAAAAACTTATTAACATATGGTAATGAATAATTAAACAAGACGAAACTCAATGAACTTAAGGCCCCATGCTTTAGCTTTAAGTTCTTTTTTTATTTTATTTTGTACTCTAAGCATACTCTTTACAGTAATATCTTTTTTCACTTTCAAAGTAAGAATCAACTGATAATAAGGCCCATCTCGAATTAATACTTGATCAACCATGTCAATAACTCGGTATTTATCAACAATCTTTTTTACTTTTTCTTTAATTTTCTCATCCTCATAAGTAATACCAATTAAGTAATCTATATTTTGTTTTATTTCCCGAATCGCTTGCCAAATGAGAAAGACGGCGATAACAATGCCACCAATCATATCAATTTTTGCAATAAACTGACTAAGAATAACAATGATTACTAATCCTAAAGAACTAAAAGCTTCCATTCTTGATTCATAGCTAGAAACAATTAGTAATTCACTTTTTTTTCGCATACCAACTGCTAATAAATTTTTCGCACTAATAAGTTTCAAAAAAACTAATCCGATAATTAAAAAAACAATTCCAATCGGCGGCTTTTCATAATCAATCTGAAAACTAACATAAATAACAAAAGCTCCAACTAATAAAGCCAGGATACCCATAAATAATTCGACAACATAAAATATTTTGCCATACCCATAAGGATGATTTTTATTGGCTCTTTTTCTTCCAATTTTGATTCCCATAATTGCAATAACATCCGTTACCATATCACTAATTGTATAGATTCCGTCAATCACTAAGGTAAAAGTATTCCCTAAAATGCCCCCGATAATCTTAACTAAAGAAACAAAGATATTAACAAGAATATTAAAAGACAATGCTTTTTGCTCACTTTTCATAGATAATCACTAATTATAGTATGGCCTTCTTTACATTTATTAAACATATCAATGAAACGACAAAATATGATAAAACTACTAAACAGAGTTCTCATTTAATGATATAATGAAATAGCATGGAGGTAGTTATGAAAGAAGAATGGAGAAATTTTAAAGATGGTCTTTGGACCGAAGAAATAAATGTAAGTGATTTTATTAAAAAAAATTATCATGCTTATGATGGGGATGAATCTTTTTTAGAAGGTTCAACCAAGAAAACAGACAAAGTATGGAGCACATGTAGTGATCTATTAAAAGAAGAATTAAAAAAGAAAGTATTGGATATCGATGTTGATCATATGTCAGGAATTAATGCCTTTGAACCAGGCTATATTTGTAGTGAAGATGATGTAATTGTTGGCCTTCAAACTGACAAACCATTAAAAAGAATTGTAAATCCATATGGTGGCATGCGGATGGTACAAGAAGAACTTGATGCTTATGGCTACAAATTAAATCCCGAAGTAGAAAAATATTTAAAAGAATTCAGAAAGACTCATAATGATGGAGTGTTTGATGCTTATACCGATGAAATCAAAAGAGCTCGTCATGCTGGCCTTTTAACGGGACTTCCAGATGCTTATGGACGAGGCCGTATTATTGGCGATTACCGTCGGGTAGCTTTATATGGTATTGATTATCTAATAGAAGAAAAGAAAAAAGATTTAGCTGGATTGCTAGGACCAATGGATCGAGAATTGATTCAATTAAGAGAAGATGTATCAATGCAAATAAAAGCCTTAAATGAAATAAAGAAAATGGCTGAGCGTTATGGATTTGATATTTCTAAACCTGCCAAAAATAGTAAAGAAGCAGTCCAATGGACTTATTTTGCTTACCTAGCTGCTGTAAAAGAAAATAATGGGGCAGCAATGAGCCTAGGTCGTGTGGATGCTTTCTTTGATATTTATTTTGAAAGAGATCTAAAAGAAGGAACAGTTACCGAGAGTGAAATTCAAGAAATCATTGATCAGTTTGTTATTAAATTAAGACTAGTACGGCACTTAAGGACTCCGGAATATGACGAATTATTCTCTGGTGATCCTACCTGGGTTACAGCATCTATCGGTGGAATTACCGAAAATGGCCATAGTATGGTTACCAAAACAAGCTACCGTTTATTACACACATTAACGAATTTAGACCCAGCACCAGAGCCAAATATGACCATTTTATGGAGTGAGCATTTACCAGAAAAATTTAAAAAGTATTGTGCTAAAATGAGTATTGATACCGATGCTATTCAATATGAAAATGATGATGTGATGCGTCCTTTATATGGTGATGATTATGCCATTGCTTGCTGTGTATCAGCAATGCGAGAAGGTAAAGACATGCAATTTTTTGGCGCAAGATGTAATTTAGCAAAAGCACTACTTTACTCTATCAATGGTGGCGTTGATGAAATGAAAAACACACTTGTAATCGAGGGCTTTGAAAAAAATACTGATGAAGTGCTTGACTATGAACAAGTGCGAGAAAGCTATTTCAAAATGCTAGAGAAAGTTGCCGAAGTATATTCGAATGCGATGAATATTATTCACTATATGCATGATAAATATGCTTATGAAGCTGGCCAAATGGCACTACACGATACTCATGTAAGAAGATTAATGGCTTACGGTATTGCTGGACTCTCAGTTGTTGCCGATTCTCTGTCAGCGATAAAATATGCGAAAGTACGTCCAATTAGAAACGAAGAGGGAATTGCGATTGACTTTGAAATAGAAGGAGATTTTCCTAAATATGGTAATGATGATGATCGGGTAGATGATATAGCAAAAGAAGTGACCGAAAAGTTTTATGAAGAACTTTCAAAACATAAGTGTTACCGTGATGCTTTTCCAACTTTATCGGTTTTAACTATAACTTCAAATGTTGTATATGGAACGAAAACAGGCTCTACACCAGATGGAAGAAAAAAAGGAGTAGCTTTTGCTCCTGGTGCTAATCCAATGCATGGCAGAGATGAATCTGGCGCTATAGCAAGCTTAAATTCTGTTGCCAAACTAGAATATGCTAAATGTTGCCGTGATGGAATTTCTAATACATTTTCGATTATTCCAAGTGCTCTAGGCCACACAAAAGAAGAACAAATCGACAATTTAGTAAGCTTATTAGAAGGATATTTCATCCAAGGTGCTCATCATTTAAATGTAAATGTCTTAAATAGAGAAACCTTAATTGATGCGATGGAAAATCCTGATAAATATCCATTATTAACCATAAGAGTATCTGGCTATGCAGTAAGATTTAATAGACTAACAAGAAAACAACAAGAAGAAGTCATCGCCAGAACTTTCCATGAGAGAATTTAATGCAAGCTTCCGTTAATCAGGTTGAAACCTTTGGGCTAGTAGATGGACCTGGAATTCGCACCGTTATTTTCTTAAATGGTTGTAAGTTAAGATGTTTATATTGTCATAACCCCGAAATGTGGAGAATGGGAAAATTTAATAGCACAACAGATGAACTAGTTGCCAAAATATTGCGTAATAAACCATACTTTAAAAGAAACAATGGGGGAGTTACATTTTCTGGAGGAGAGCCATTACTTCAAATTGATTTTTTACTTGATATTTGTAAGAAATTAAAGGAATATGGCATTCATATTGCCCTAGATACAGCAGGAGTAGGAATTGGTAAATATGAGGAAATATTATCTTTAATAGATTTAGTTTTACTAGATATTAAACATCCAAATAAGATTGAGTATAAAAAATTAACTGGACAAGATATAAGTGAAAGTGAAAAATTTATCGAAAGTTTAAATAAAAGTGACAAACCTGTTTGGATAAGACAAGTTATCGTTCCTGGCATCATGGATAATGATGAATATTTAAAAGAGCTGGCTCAGTATTTAGCAAAAATTAATAATATTGAAAAAATTGAATTCTTACCATTTCATCATTTAGGATTTTCAAAATATAATGACTTAAAATTAACCAATCCCCTACTAAATGTAGCTGAAATGAATGTAAACGATTGTCAAAAATTGTATGAAAAATTTATGAAATTATATAATGAAGAAAAACAATCAAGCTAAATTGGTTGTTTTTTTGTGTCAAAATGCCAGAATATGGAAACGAATATTTGTTTGACTAAAACATACATTTGTATTATAATATGATCAGGTGATTAAAATGACTTTAGAAGAAAAACTAAAAATTTTAGCAGACGCTGCCAAATATGATGCTTCTTGTTCATCAAGCGGTAGCTCAAGAAAAAATGAAGGTGGGATAGGGAATGCTGCTTATTCTGGAATATGTCACTCCTTTGCAAGTGATGGTAGATGCATCTCCTTACTTAAAATACTCATGACCAACTGCTGCATCTTTGACTGCAAGTATTGTATTAATAGAAAAAGTAATAACATTAAAAGAGCCATTTTTACCCCAGAAGAAGTATGTACAATCACCATCAATTTTTATCGCCGCAATTATATTGAAGGCTTGTTTTTAAGCTCTGGCATTATCAAAAACCCTGATTATACAATGGAATTATTAATTAAAACAATTAAAATGTTAAGATACAAATATCATTTTCATGGTTATATTCATTGCAAAGCAATTCCTGGTGCGAGTACGCAGCTATTAAAAGAATTAGGAAATCTGGTAGATCGCCTAAGTGCTAATATTGAACTTCCAACGGAAAATGGCCTAAAACTACTAGCCCCAAATAAAGATAGTAGTAAAGTTACCAAGATCATGTCTTATGTAAAAGAAAATCGCTCGCATTCTTTTGTTCCGGCTGGTGGAAGTACGCAAATGATTATTGGCGCTACCAAAGAAACAGACCTCGATATTATGAAAAAAAGTGAAAGTTTATATCAAAGTTTTGATTTAAAAAGAGTTTTTTATTCGGCCTATATTCCAGTAAATAAAGATAAATTATTACCAAGCCTAAGTACACCACCATTAGTAAGAGAAAATAGACTTTATCAAGCTGATTGGCTTCTTCGCTTTTATGGATTTCACGTGACAGATTTATTAGATGAAGAACATCCCAATTTTAATATTTTAATGGATCCCAAAGCCAACTGGGCCCTAAGACATTTAGAAGAATTTCCCAAAGAAATCAATAAAGTATCATATTATGATCTGTTAAAAGTACCCGGTATAGGGATTAAATCTGCTGAGAGGATTATCGCTTGTCGTAAAAACTTTAAAATTACCTTTGATGATTTAAAGAAAATGGGAGTAGTAATAAAACGTGCTAAATATTTTATAACCTGTAATGGCAAATATTTTATAAATAGCACTTATTTTCAAAGAAAATTTATTGAAGCAAATTTAATTTTAGAAGACAATCCAAAATTAGAAAGTAAGAAGGAACAATTAAGTCTATTTTCATGAAAACAAGTGATATTTACATTTATGATGGCACCTTTCCTAGTCTTCTGAATTTAATAAATGATTTATTAAAACGAAACATCAAACCCTTTGATATTTGTGGTGATGAAAATGATGCACCAACGCTACTAAATAATGTCATTACCTTGGAATTAAACCCCAACTTTGATATAAAAGAAATAAAGCTATCTTCTTCCATTTTAAAAACCATTTATTATGTGTACTTATCTGAAGAAGAACACAAAGAATTAATTATTTTTTACTTCTTATTAAATGCTCAAAAATATCAAGATAAAATCTTTCTGATGCGAAATTTAAAATGTGTAACCAAAGTTTTAAAAATTGCCAAATATGTTAGCAATGAAAATCATAAACTAAAAGGCTTTACTAGATTTAAAGAAATAAATAATCATATTTTATATGCTGAAATAAGTCCAACCAACAACATTTTACCTCTTCTATCTAATCATTTTGCTAATC
>CALVQH010000015.1 GCA_944358115.1 uncultured Bacilli bacterium | reverse complement strand
AAAATAAAGAGATGCATAAAATATATTAGCCATTTCAAAAAAACATTACTTTTTTTATAAAAAACCGAAACTCAAAGTTAAATATTGCTTGCACAATCATAAAATATAGTATATAATTTAGTTATATAAGCGATGAAGGAATTGGAAACTCTGGAGCTATATGAAAAAAAGATGATTTCTCTAGAAGAAATAAATAGGGTGGAACCGCGGGTTATAGCTCGTCCCTATGTGTTTCTTTTAGAGTTTTTTAGTTTTGGAGGGTTTATGGAAAATTATTTAAGTATACTTGAGAAAATACGTTTGTTAGATAATAGGATAGGAAAGATTTATATGCAGCTCGATCGATTTTTATATGTTCCAAAATTAACTTCTATGGAAGGGAAAATTATTACGAGTGAGGAATATTACTATTATTTAAAACGGCAAGAAGCAGAATTGAAAGAAAAAAGGAATGTTTTGTTTTTTAGTCTTTTATCTTTTGTTTCTTTAGATGAATTATATGCAATCTATGAATATGTTGCTAAAGAACCAGCGGATGGAGGAAAAATTGAAAGATTAATGCTTATTTTTGATTTGATTGATCAAAAAAATATACAAGAACAAAGGGAGAGATAAGTATGAAGAAAATAACACAAGAAGAAATTGTTAATTATTCAAAACAATATGGTTTTATTTTTCAAGGGAGTGAAATTTATGGAGGGCTTGCTAATACTTGGGATTATGGACCACTTGGAAGAGAGTTAAAAGAAAATTTAAGAAGAGCTTGGTGGAAGAAGTTTGTGCAAGAAAATCCATATAATTATGGGTTAGATAGTGCAATTCTTATGAATCCAGAAGTATGGGTAGCAAGTGGACACGTAACTAATTTTAATGATCCTTTGGTTGATTGTAAAGCTTGTAAATCAAGATTTCGAGCTGATAAATTAATTGAAGAGCATACTAAAGGAAAAGAAACTGGAGATGGATGGAGTAATGAAGAATTAGAAAATTATCTTATTACCCATGAAATTAAATGTCCAAAGTGTGGTAAACAAGATTTTACTTCGATTCGTAAGTTTAATTTGCTTTTTGAAACGCATCAAGGAGTTACGGAAGAGGCAAAATCAAAAGTTTATTTAAGAGGAGAGACAGCTCAAGGAATATTTGTAAATTTTTTGAATGTTTGGAGGAGTATGAGAGCAAAAATTCCTTTTGGCATTTGTCAAACTGGTAAGAGTTTTCGTAATGAAATTACACCGGGGAACTTTATTTTTAGAACAAGAGAATTTGAACAAATGGAACTTGAATTCTTCTGTAAGCCTGGTGATGATTTAGATTGGTTTGGTTATTGGAAAAATTTCTGTATGGATTTTTTAAAAACTTTAGGACTTGATAAAAACAATTTAAGATTTAGAGATCATGCGAAAGAAGAATTATCTTTTTATAGTGTGGCAACAACCGATATTGAATATTATTTCCCAATGGGTTGGGGAGAATTATGGGGTATTGCTGATCGTACGGATTATGACTTAGGTGTTCATATGGAACATTCTGGTGTAGATTTAAGATATTTAGATCCAGAAACGAATGAAAAATATTTACCATATGTTATTGAACCTAGTGTAGGACTTGACCGATTATTATATGCAGTACTTGCTGATGCTTATACGAAGGAAATACTAGATAATGGAGAGACACGGGAAGTTCTTAAAATTCATCCTGCTCTTTCTCCAATTAAAGTAACTATTTTACCATTAATAAAAAAAGTTCATGGAGATAAAGCAATGGATTTATATGGAGATTTAGCAAAATACTTCATGTGTAGTATCGATACATCTGGTTCTATTGGTAAGAGATATAGAAGAAGTGATGCGATTGGTACACCTCTATGTATTACCGTTGATGATGAGACCATTAATAATAATACTGTAACGGTAAGAAATAGAGACACCATGGAACAAATCACTTTACCAATTAGTGAACTAAAAGATTATATTGAAGATGTAATTAAGTTTTAGATTTTAATTTTGGGAGGTTGTTGAATGGAAAAATTAAATGCTGATGATTTAAATTTGGTTCAAGAATTAAAAGAAATATTGGGTTGGCACTGGTCTTCTTGCGGTGTAGAAAAAAAGCAACTTGAAGAAATTAAGAATTTAATTAAAAAAATTTATTGTACATATGCTGAGAATGTTACTATGAAAAGATGGTTCGAGCAAAAAGGTTTAGTTGATGGAATTAGCGAGGATATGAGAGACGAGTTTATCGATTTTCGAATTAATCTTTCGAAGTATGATGCTCATGAACTTACTTGTAAACATATTTTTGTGGTAAGTCATGTATCAAGCGATTATAATTATAATATACATACTTGTATTAAATGCGGTTTAGTAGACTGTGTTCCTGAAGAAGCAAAAACATTTTTTCAATTTATTACGGAAGATTCTATATGGTTAAAAGATTTAGCTTGTTCTCCTATATTGGCTAAACATATTTATTTGAAAATATTAGAAACTCATCCAGGTATTACAGATGAATTGGCTAGTAAGTATTTATTTGTTTCATTATATATGATGGAGAAAAATAAAACAACGTCAGAGCAGATAGAAAGTAGAAAAAGAAGTAGGGTTAGGAGATTAGCTTTACCTCCGGAGTCCGCTTGGGACAATTATTGGAAGATTTATCCAAATGCTAGAGATATTTAAAATTAGCTAAAATGTATTTAATAAAATTTTTCTTCAAATAAACAAGTATTTAAAAATTTTTCTATTTTTTGATTTTATTGATATGAGATATAGAAGAAGTGATGCGATTGGTACATCTCTATGTATTACTGTTGATAATGAGACCATTAATAATAATACCGTAACGGTAAGAAATAGAGACACCATGAAACAAATCACTTTACCAATTAGTGAACTAAAAGATTATATTGAAGATGTAATTAAATTTTAATTCTATTACGCAAAATTAAATAAAAAAGAGCTCATTTACTTTAAGTATTTGGGCTCATTTATTTTGCCTAAAAGATAGTCAGCAGAAATATTATATTTTTTACAGATTGTATAGAGAAAGGGAGTAGCAATTAAATATCTTCCTATTTCATAACCAGCAATTGTTCCATAAGAACAATTTAGTTCATTTGCTAAACCTGTTTGGGTTTTCTTTATTTCTTTTCTCAATTCTTTTAATCTTTGTCCTGCTTTTATTAAATCTATTTCTGGGTTTATTTCCTTATAATTTTTTTCTTTCGTAAACTCAAACATATAATCAAAAGATACATGGAAGTAATTGCATAGAGTGTTTAAGTATTTTGTTGGTATTATGTAATATTCTTTTTCGTATTTGGCAAATAGACTATTATCTATATTTAATATTTTTGTTAATTCTATTTGACTTATATTTTTTTCTTCTCTTAATTCTTTTAATTTAGAAGCATAAATCATAATTAAGTTCACCTAAGTAATCTTCTCATATTTTTTCTTGTATTTAATAAAATTGGCGAAATGCCAAAATTTTTCTTGACTTTCAGTCTAGCTCAAATTATAATTTATATATAAGCTAGGAAACTCATTATATATTTATAATAATCTTTTTTGATGATAATTAAAATGAAGCCTAGCATCATGAAAGAAGGGCTAATCTATGGAGATAGAAACACTTAAAAGAAGTCATTTCAAAAGAAATATCATTATAGGAGTAGTAGCAGTACTAATTATTAGTGCTATCGTACTTAATTTTACCAGAGCCAAATACCGAGTAACACACAGTATTCCTTTAGTCAATGGAACGATTAATTATAGTTTGGCAGATTTAAATATTGTTGCTATAACGGTAGACGGAGAAAGTGTTAATACAATACCAGAGAGTAATTATGAATTAACAGAGGATAGTTATTGTACTGTAAATGGAGAAGAAGATAGTAGTATTAGTTTAATCTATGATAGTAGCACTCAAACATTACAAGTAATTCCTTTTACAACAAAGGGAACAAAGTGCTATTTAGACTTTGTAACTGCAACAACCAAAGAAGTAGAGACAACATTGCTAGGTACTATTACTGTTAATTTAGATGAACCAAACTTTAATAATACAAGTTGTAGTGTCGGAAGCAATATAAATTCTAATGGAACTTCTTATAATAATGTAAATTGTGATGAAGAAACTGTGGGAATTTATGAGGAAATAACGAATAGAGGAACTACATACTACTGGCGAGGAGATGTAGAAAATAATTATTTGGTCTTTGCAAATAAATATTGGCGTATTATCCGAATCAATGAAGACGGAACACTACGAATCATCTATAGCGGAGAGAAATCAGAAGTAGATGCAGCTGGAAAAGAGACAGTATTAGCGAATGGATATAATGATGGAAGTACGGATTATACCCAAACACAAACAAGTGCTTACAATAGTGCAAGTGGAGTATATAATACGTCGGTAGGTGTAGGATATACGTATCAAACAAATGCGCAAAGACCAAGTAGTCAAAATGGAGGAACGGCAAGTACCATTAAAGGAATCCTTGATACATGGTATAGTAATAACTTAGCAAGTTATGATAGTAAAATAGCAAGTGGAGGAAGTGCTGGATTTTGTAATGATAGAGAAATGGCAACAGGATATACATGGAGCGCAACACCAAGTAGTAATATTTATTATGCAGCATATGAAAGATTGATAACAAACAAGACACCAAGTTTTGAATGTAGTAATACACTAGATTTGTATACCACAAAAATAGGACTTATCACCGCTGATGAAGTCATGTATGCAGGAGTAGCGGGAAGCACATCTATATCTAACTATGGATATTACCTTTACACAGGGAACTATTATTGGACGATGTCTCCGGATCTCTTTATTAGCAACGGTAATGTTCGTGTGTTCGCTGTGTATTCGAATGGCAACTTCCACTACAACAGCCACGTGGATGGCACGTTTGGTGTCCGACCTGTAATCAGTCTGTCAACTAATAATACAATAACGGGAAGTGGAACAATATCTGACCCTTATGTTGTAAATTAAATTTAAAGGAGCTTGCGCTCTTTTTCTTTTGTATTTTCTTTAAAATGTATTTATTATTCGTGGGTATCTGTGTTATAATTTGGATAGATTTAATCTTGGGGAGGTTCATATGAAGTTAATAACATTGTTACCTGCTGATCAATATGTAGTTGTTAATAAAACAATTTTAACAGAGATTGATAAGAAGAATTTAATTTATTTATATGAACCAATTATTGGTTTTGGGGCAGTTAGTTTATATCTTACTTTATGGAGTGATTTGGATCGATTAGAGATTATGAGTAAAGATTTTACGCATCATCATTTAATGAGTATTTTAAAGTGTAGTTTAGATACGATTAAACAATCAAGAGAAGCATTAGAAGCAGTAGGCCTCATGAAAACGTATTATAAAGAAGGAGACATTAATTCTTATGTTTATGAGTTATATTCACCACTTAGTGCTTCTGAGTTCTTTAATAATCCGATTTTAAATATTGTTTTATATAATAATGTGGGAGAAGAAGAGTATCATTCTCTTAAGAAAATGTATCGAAAAGTAAATATTGATTTAAAAGATTATCAAGATATTACTAAACCAATGAATGAAACATTTGAGTCTACTAGTATGCCTGTAGTAGAAGCACGTAGCAGGGAGACTCTTCCTTTAAACATTGAAAGTGAAATTGATTTTGATTTTATTATTAGTAGTATTCCTAAAGGAATATTAAATGAGAAGGCGATTAATAAGAAAATGAAAGAGCTTATTATTAATCTAGCTTTTATTTATGACTTGGATACTTTAAAAATTGTAGAGCTGATTCGGGCTAGTTTAAATGAAAAAGGATTAATTGAGAGAGATACGTTAAGAAAAAATGCTCGTAAATATTATCAATTTAAGTCGGGAGCTTTACCAACTCTTGTTTATCGAACACAACCAGAATATTTAAAAACACCAGTTGGCGATACTTCGAAAAAGGGACGAATTATTGGAGTATTTGAAAATACGAGTCCATATGATTTTTTAAAAAGCAAATATCATGGAGCTAATCCTACGAGTCGAGACTTAAAACTCTTAGAAATGCTTATGATTGATTTAGAGTTAAATCCAGCGGTAGTTAATGTGTTAATTGATTATGTGTTAAAGAAAAATAATAATAAGTTAAATGTTAATTATGTAGAAACGGTGGCTGGACAATGGAAGAGAGCAGGGGTTAAAACGGCAAGAGAAGCGATGGATTTGGCGGAAAAAGAGCATAAGAAAATGACAAAAGGGACAGATAAAAAGAGTTCGAAAGTTATGAAGGAAGCACCCGTTCCTATTTGGTTTGATAAACAAATTGAAAAGTCAGAAATTAGTGAAGAAGAAGCAAAAGAATTAGAAGAATTATTAAAGATTTAGGTGATGAATATGGAAAGTTTAAATAATAAGAGTCAAGTTCGGGAGTTACAAAAAGAATTACTTGCAAATTATAAAGAAAACTTAAAAGATGCAACATTTCAGAATTTAGTAAATAAACTTGGAATTGATGAAAATGTTGGGTCTTTATATAATTCTGATTTAGAAGATTCTGCTTTAGAACTTAAAAATTGTAGTAAATGTAAAGGATTATATGAATGTAAAAATAAAGTCATGGGACATTTTTTGTATCCAAAAGTAGAGGGAAAAGTGCTTGATCTTGTTTATGTTCCTTGTAAGTTTAAAAAGGAAAATGATCGGTTATTAGCCCTTAAAAATACAGCCAGTAAGGAACTTTTTAATGCTCGTTTTCAAAATATTGATGTTAAAGATAAAAATCGAGTAGAAGTGATTAAATGGATTAAGAAGTTTTATGATGAATATGATATTTATAAAGATATGAAGGGTCTTTATTTACATGGATCTTTTGGAAGTGGGAAAAGTTTTTTAGTTTACGCTTTATTAAATGAGCTAAATATTAATAAAAAAGTTGATTTTGTTGCTCTTTATTTTCCAGATGTATTAAAAGATTTAAAGGAAGATTGGGATTCTTATAATGGAAAAATGGAAAGATATTCTACTGTACCAATCTTACTTTTAGATGATATTGGGGCAGAACAAGTAAGTGAATGGGGAAGAGATGAAGTATTAGGAACGATTTTACAAAATAGGATGAATAATCATTTAACAACCTTTTTTACTTCTAATTTAACTCAAGAAGAATTGGAATATCATTTGTCTTTATCTAAAAGTAGTTTAGATAAAGTAAAAGCAAGAAGAATATTAGAGAGAATTAAACAACTGACGGTTGATATGGAAATGATTAGTGATAATAAAAGAAGCTAGGTTTTTAGCTTCTTATTTTATGCTTTCTTCTGTTACATTAATGGGATTAGTTTCTAATATTTCTTTAATGATATCATCATATTCATTACTGGTATGAGCGTTTTCAATCTCTTCTTTTAAAGTATTTTTTAGGCTTTCACTAAATCCTCTCTCGGCATAATTATTGCCGATTACAATAAGAGGAACTGCTGATGAAACTTCTAATCCTACACGAGTGGCTACTTGATCCATTAACTTTTTATTTTCACTATTATACCATACTTCGTAAGAGATAATATTCAAATAAGGATAATCATCAGTTATTGATTTTAAAAATTCTATTGCGTGTTCACAATGAGGACATTTTTCTCCACGAAATAAGTAAAGTGTTACTTGATTTTCGGCTGGATTATTTTCAGTCGTATTTTCAACTGTTGTTTCTTCTCTTTGATCTTGGGTATTTTCTTCTATGGATGGATTAGAAGTTTCTGTGTTTTCTTGTTTTATTGTATTATTATCTTTACTTACACTTGTTGTTTTTGGCTCTTCTTCCTTTTGATAAATGATATAAAAAATAAGGAATGCAATTACTAATAAAAGAAGGGTAATACCAATTCCGATAATAATTGCTTTTCTATCTTGTTTCATGTTTATCACCTATATTCAATTATATAGTAATTTAAGAGTAGTATCAAGTGAAAAATGATGTAAAATAAGTGTTAAGTTGTTTTACATTTTTATCATTCTTTGTTATAATGGATGATAGGGTGATGAGAATGGCAAACAAAAAGTATGATGCATCGTCTATTAAAATATTAGAAGGACTAGAAGCAGTTAGAAAACGTCCGGGTATGTATATTGGAAGTACTGACAAAAGGGGACTTCACCATTTAGTTTGGGAAATTGTTGATAATTCAATTGATGAAATTATTAATGGCTATGGTAATCATATTAAAATTGTGTTACATAAAGATGGTTCTATTACAGTAGCGGATAATGGTCGTGGAGTTCCCATAGGAATGCATGAATCTGGTAAATCTACACCTGAGGTTATTTACACAATTTTGCATGCTGGTGGTAAGTTTGAAGAAGGTAACTATAAAGTTAGTGGAGGATTACATGGTGTCGGTGCTAGTGTTGTTAATGCCTTATCCAAATGGATGGATGTACTTATTTACCGGGATGGTGTGATTTCTAATATTCGGTTTAAGGATGGTGGAAATGTTGATAGTCCATTAAAGACAATTGGCTCATCTAATAAGACGGGTACGGTTGTAACTTTTATGCCAGATTATGATATATTTAAAAATTGTGCTTTTTCTTATACAACGATTGTTGAAAGAATGCAAGAAAGTGCCTTTTTAATTCCTAATGTTACGATTGAAGTGATCGATGAAGATAATAAAAAGGAAACAAAATTTCATTATGAGAATGGGTTAGTTGATTTTATTGATTTTATGAATGAAGGAAAAACTACCTTAAATAAAGTTCTTAGTTTTAGTGGAACCAAAAATGGAGTTGAAGTTGATGTTGCCATGCAATATACGGATACTTATAATGAAAATATTATTTCTTTTGTTAATAATGTAAAAACAGTTGATGGTGGTACACATGAAGTTGGTTTTAAAACAGGTATTACCAAAGCTTTTAATGATTATGTAAAGGCGAATAATTTAATGAAAGGAAAGGATGCCACTTTTGATGGATCGGATGTAAGAGAAGGACTTAGTGCGGTTATTAATTTAAAGATTCCGGAGGCTTTGCTACAATTTGAAGGTCAAACAAAGGGTAAACTTGGAACACCGGAAGCAAGAAGTATTACAGAAGCAGTTACTTATGAAAATTTGAAATTCTTTTTAGAGGAAAATAAAGAGGTTGCACTTAATATTGTGGATAAAGCGAGTAAGAGTAAAATGGCTAGAGAGGCGGCAAGAAAGGCAAGAGAAGAAGCAAGAAATGGTAAAGGAAAGCAAAAAATTGAAAAGAACTTGTCTGGTAAACTTGCTCCGGCAACAAGTAAAAATCCAAAAATTAATGAACTTTTCTTAGTCGAGGGTGATTCTGCTGGTGGTTCGGCTAAAGGCGGACGTGATCGGAAATTCCAAGCCATTCTTCCTTTACGTGGTAAAGTTATTAATGCGGAAAAAGCGAATGTTACAGAAATGCTTAAAAATGAAGAGATTAATACCATTATTCATACGATTGGTGCTGGTCTTGGAGCAGAGTTTGATGTAAGTGAGTCCAATTATGATAAAGTAATTATTATGACTGATGCTGATGTTGATGGCTCTCATATTCAAATTCTTCTTTTAACATTCTTTTACCGGTTTATGCGACCTTTAATTGAGGCAGGAAAACTTTATATTGCGAAACCACCTTTATATAAAATTGATTATGGTAAAAAACATTTTTATGCTTATTCTGATGAAGAGAGATTTAAGATTGTTTCTGAAAATCCAGGAAAACCGGATATATCAAGAAATAAAGGTTTAGGTGAGATGAATGCTGAGGAACTTTGGGATACAACGATGAATCCAGATACAAGAAGTTTAATTCGAGTTAATATTTATGATGCAGCTTTAGCAGAAAAAAGAGTCAATGTTTTAATGGGTGATAAAGTTGAACCTAGAAAAGAATGGATTGAAGAAAATATCGTCTTTACCATGGAAGATGATTTTAGAGTAGCTTAAAGATTTTAAGCTATTTTTTAACATTATTGTATTGAACTAATGTACGCAATATGATATAATTGAATTGTAGTAAAAAATAATTTCAAGATCGCAAATTGCGATTTCAAATTGAATTCAGGGAGGAATGGAAAAATGAATGAATTATCAATTAATGATATCAAAGTAGAAGATCTAATTTATGAGATTAGAGGAAAACAAGTAATGTTAGATAGTGATTTAGCAAGGCTTTATAAATGTGCAAGTGGAACGAAATCGATTAATCTGGCAGTTAAAAGACGTATCGATTTCCAGAAAGATTTATGTTTCAATTGACGAAACAGGAATATTGTGACTTGAAGTTTCAAGGTGAAACTTCAAGTTGGGATAGTTATGGAGGAGTTCGAAAATTACCTTATGCATTTACGGAGCAGGGGGTTGCAATGCTGGCAACAGTTCTTAGAACTGAAGTGGCTGAGGAAGTTAGTATCAAAATTATGGATGCTTTTGTTGCGATGCGTAAATATTTTGCTAGTAATATTTTAGAAAGTAGAGTATCTAATATAGAAACTAAACTCATCGATTATGATCATAAATTTGATTTTATTTTTGAAAAATTAGATAATGAAAAAGTTCATCATTTGTTTTTCGATGGGCAAATTTATGATGCCTATTCACTTTTATGTGATATTTTAAATGCTGCTAAAGAAAGTATTATTATTATTGATAATTATATTAATAGGAATATATTGGATGTTTTTTCCTCTGTACATAAAAATATTACTATTATTACGAAAAATATTAATAAAAATGACTTAGAAATGTATAAACGTCAATATCAAAATATTAAAATTATTCAAAATAATTCTTTTCATGATCGCTTTATCATTTTAGATAAAGAGATATTATATCACTCAGGAGCTTCTTTTAAGGATTTAGGCAAGAAGTGTTTTGCTATTACGAAAATGGAAGATGAAGAAATACTAAGTCAATTAGTTGATAAGATTGCTAGATTAGAAAATATGTAAATATCTATTTTTTCTGTTGACTTATCTTTATTACTGGCATATAATTAAATATATGAACAACCATTCAAATGAAGGAGAGATAAAATGAATAGAGATTTAATTCACAATGATTTAGCTAAAAGAGTTAAAAATAAAATGCTTAGTGATGATTTATTGTTTGATATTGCTGAAGTATTTAAGATATTTGGCGATAGTACGAGAATAAAGATTATTTATGCTTTGAAATTAAGTGAGTTATGCGTTTCAGATTTGGCATTTATTACAAATAGTAGTGATTCCGTTATTTCACATCAACTACGAATTTTAAAGCAAGCAAAATTGGTGAAGTCAAGAAAAGATGGAAAAGTAGTTTATTATAGTTTAAAAGATGACCATGTAATTAAATTATTTGAGATAGGACGTGAACATGTTGAAGAATTATAAATATTATTTAGAAAATTTAGATTGTGCTAATTGTGCTAAAAAAATAGAAGATGAAATTAAAAAGGATGAGCGGTTTTCTAATGTCGTTGTTAATTTTAGTACACTAACTTTGAATTTTAAAACGGATATGGAAAATCCTTTTCCAGAGATTTTCAAAATAATTAAAAGAGTAGAACCAAATGTACTTGTTTATGTAGAAAAAAATGAAGAAAAAGGCCAGGATTTAGAGTTATTCCGCTTTATTATAGCAATTGTTATTTTAGGAATTTCTTTTTTGATTTCTAATTCGGTGATTCATGAAGTCATGCTTATTCTTTGTTATTTACTCTTGATGTATAAAACATTTAGGAAAGCAATAAAAAAAATAGTTCAATCCCATAATGTTGATGAAAATGCTTTAATTTGTATTTCAGCGATTGGAGCTTATATTTTAGGTGAACATATGGAAGGGCTCATGGTTTTACTTTTATATGTTTTAGGTAAAATTTTGGAAGATAAGGCCGTTAATAAAAGTCGTAATTCTATTAAAGATTTAGTAGAATTGAAAGCAAGTTATGCTAATTTGAAAGTTAATAAACGAATTACTAAAGTAAAAAGTGAAGATTTAAAAGTTGATGATGTTATCGTCGTAAAAAAAGGGGAATTAGTTCCGGTTGATGGAGTAGTGATTAAAGGAAATACGAAAATGGATACATCTGGGCTTACCGGTGAGTCTACGTTAAGAAAAATTCAGGAAAATGATTCGGTTTTATCAGGATTTATTAATGTTGGAGAAGTGATCGAAGTAAAAGTTACACAGACTTATTTTGATAGTACGGCGGTAAAAATACTAGAACTTACTTTAAATGCTACTAATAATAAAGCAAAAACAGAAACTTTTGTATCCAAGATTGCCAGTTATTACACACCAATTGTTTTAATTATTGCTATTGTGATCGGAGCTTTTTTACCACTTGTATCTAGTGTTAGCTATCAAGATAGTATTTATCGAGCTTTAACCTTTTTAGTTATTTCTTGTCCATGTGCAATTGCTATTTCTGTTCCTCTTTCTTATTTTGCAGGAATTGGAATTTCTTCTAAGAAAAAAATTTTAGTGAAAGGTAGTAATTATTTAGATGCTTTAACAAAATGTGATGCGATTGTTTTTGATAAAACAGGTACGCTTACTACAGGATCGTTTGAACTTGAAGAAATCAAGATTTATGATTCTAAGTATACCAAAGAAGATATTTTAAAATTGGCAAGTCTTGGTGAATTTTTCTCTAACCATCCTATTGCTAAACTTATTGTACAAGAAAACCATAAAAAATTAGATCTTTCTCATGTGACTGATTTTAAAGAAGTTAGTGGAAAGGGAATTATGTTTTCTTATAAGAAAGATTCTATTAAAGTAGGAAGTGCAACTTTTTGTCAAACTGATAAAGAGGGGAATACTTTTGTAAGTGTAAATGATCAAGTGATTGGAAGCTTTTTGTTTAATGATCATGTTAAGGAAAATGCTAAAGATGTTATTTCTAAACTAAAAAAATATGACATTAAAACTTATATGCTAACCGGAGATCATGTTTCGTTTGCAAAAATGATAGCAGAAAACATAGGAATTGATGAGTATCAGGCTGAATTACTTCCTCAAGATAAGTTTTCAGAATTACAAAAACTTCAAGAACATCATTTGGTTATGTTTGTAGGAGATGGCATTAATGATACTCCTTCTTTAGCACGAGCTGATGTGGGTATTAGTATGGGTAGTATTGGTAGTAATAGTGCGATTGAAGCAAGCGATGTTGTCATTATGAATGATGATTTAGAGGGAATTCCTACTGTTTTACGGATTGCTCATAAAACTAAAAAGATTATTATGATGAATTTGATCTTTTCGATTGGTATTAAAATTCTTATTTTGATACTTGCAATGTTGGGAATTGCCCATATGGCTTTGGCTGTATTTGCGGATACTGGTGTTACGTTACTTGCTATTTTAAATTCACTCCGCATTTTAAAAGATTAATTCTTTTTTAAAGCTTCCAGTTCATCCTGGAGCTTTTTTACTGCTTCTAATAAAAAATCTACTTCATTTCTTTGGGTTTGACTACTTTTTCCATTATTCTTATAAAAACTTCCGCCACTTTTATGTTCACGACTATTAATATTAATATTGAAATTTTCTAATCTTGCTTCAATTAATTGTTGTTGAGCAGCGGCTGCAAGCATAAATTCACCAACTAACATAAGCCAGTTGCCAATGCTAGATTGTTCGTAAGCATCAAAATCACCAGCTAGAGCAGAACCTACAAGACAAGCTAGAAAAGCAAATGTTTGCGGGTCGATATTAGGAGGAAAGTGGTTGGGTTCATCATTCATTTTATTTCCTCCTATCTATTTTTATTTTATTATTATCACTTAAAAAAAAGACAAAGTTTATTTTTGGGTTACTTTGTCATTTATTTTGTCTAAATTTCCTTTAAGAGGAATTACATGCCAACCTAATAATTCATCTAAATAGGGGGCATAATAATCATTTAATAAATATATTTCTTTCTTGAAATAAAAAGCAAAAGCAATTTCAGCAAAACTATTAGGACCTATATAGTTTTTTATGCCGTTTTTGGTAGCGTTCACAATTAGAACGATTTCATTATTTTTATCTTCAATTCTTTTAAAGTGAGCTCGAGAAGCAATTTCTTTAGGTAATCCTTCCATACATTCAACCGGTAACAAAACAGTATACCCTTTCGCTTCCAACCTTTCTTTGATTTCTAAAATCTTATCTTTTACTTTCATACTTCCACATAAGACAATTTTTTTCATATTATTCACCTTATTCATTATAAATATTATTTTCTTTCTAATCAAGTAAATTTGGTTAAATATTTGCAAAAAGATGTAAAATATACTATAATTAGGTTGGTGAATATTATGCAAATTGATACAGTTGAATTAAGTAGTTGCGCAGTTAGAACAAGTCAGTATCCAGAAGAAGGAAAACCAGAGTTTTTATTGGTTGGTAGAAGTAATGTAGGAAAGTCTAGTTTTATTAATACCTTAATTAATCGAAAAAATTTTGCTCATACTTCTTCTAAGCCTGGAAAAACACAAACTTTAAATTTTTATTTAATCAATAAACAATTTTATTTTGTAGATGTTCCTGGATATGGGTATGCAGTTGTCAGCCGTGAAAGACAAAAGAAGTTTGGGGTTATGATTGAAGATTATTTAAAATCAAGAGAATCTTTAAAGTGTGTATTCTTGCTTATTGATTATCGTCATAAACCAACTGAAGATGATGTGTTAATGTATGATTTCTTGAAATACTATAACTTAAAGATTAAAGTGGTTGCTACAAAATATGATAAAGTAAGTAAGAATAATCGTGAAAAGCAGAATAAATTGATTAGAGATACATTAAAATTAAATGAAGGAGAAGATTTCATTCCATTTTCTACTGTTTCTAAAAAGGGTAGAGATGAAGTATATGAAGTTATTAAAGAATTATTATGATTAGTTTAAATCGAGAAAAAAATTTAGTTGATGATTATGTTGTTTTTGATTTAGAAACAACAGGCTTTGATCCGAAAACAGCGAGAATTATAGAGATTGGGGCACTTAAATATCGAAATAATGAACTTGTAGAAGAACTTAGTATTTTAGTTAATCCGGAGTGTTCTATTCCAGATGTGATTACAATGCTTACGGGTATTGATGATGAATTAGTAAAAGATGCTGTAACTATTAAAGAAGCGCTTCCAAAGTTTATTGCGTTTATTGAGGATTTGCCTTTGGTTGCCCATAATTCTAATTTTGATTTATCTTTTATTGAAGAAAATATTAATCGTTTAGCGTTACCTATGATTACTAATACAAATATTGATACTGTTTATCTAGCGCGTAAATATATTAAAGGTGTTTACAATCATAAATTAGAAACTTTAAAGAATTATTTCCATCTTACTTATTCTTCTCATCGGAGTATAGAAGATTGTTTAACGACCAATCATGTTTATCAATATTGTAAAAATCGAGCTTTGGTAAAAAATTAGGATGCAAAAAGATCATATTGTTCAGTCTTATATCAAAAAATATGTGCGATAATTAGATGAAGGAATTGTAAGAATCAAACCTTATTTAGTGGATGCTTTTACACGGTTTTATGGGGAAAAGTATCGAAGTCAAATTGAATATGTAATTAATCATCTTTCTTTTGTTTATTTTATTCAGAAGAATATACAAGGCTAGTCTTACAAGGGATGATTGGACTTAGTAACCAAGAAAGAAGGGTATTACATAGTTATTTAAATTATTTGCTTTTTTTAGATCGAAAAGCTAGTGGTATTTGTGAAGGTGAACAGATTGAAAAGTTTTGTTTGCAAAAATATATTGTAAAAAGTGATTTATCTTTGGAAACGTTACTTAAAAGAGATACTATTTGCTTTTTAGGATTGGATGGCCCTATTTTTACTTTTTATCCGAATCTTGGAGAAAAAGACTATGCTAAAACTATTTTTTTACCCATTTATGTTACCAGTTTAGAAGCTTTCATTCATGAAATTAATCATGCGATTATGAGTGATATAATTGCTTTAGTAGGAAAAGAAGAGATTCAATCTATTTGGTTTGGTAATCAAGAATGTGAAGAATTGTTTAATGATTTCATTGCTTATTCTATTTTTGATGATTTATATCAAAATCCAAAGAATATTCCTAAAGTTTTTCGACGATTTAATTACCCAACGACTTATGAGTTTTATTTTTATTTAATTGAAGATTTTTTTACTTTTTTTGAAGAAATTATTAAAAAAAGTATTATGGAAAAAAATCCTTCTTATTTATTACTCTATACTGGAGAAGAGGAGTTTCAAAGGTTTTGCAGTTTGGTTCAAAAGTATTGCTTGAATGAAGAATGTAGTGAAGAGGAGTACTTGGAGTTAATGGAGCTTGTTTCTCGGATGAGGGAGCATGCATTAAAAATGGAACCTTTTGATTATGATGATTATTTTAAACAGTTAGAAAAAGAAGGATATCGTGTAAGACGACTTTAGAAAATAGGTGAGTTATGAAATGGATTGTTAAGCATAAATTAATTGTTATTATTGTTTCATTGCTTATTTTAGCTATTAGTTTGCCTTTTATCTTTTTATTATTTGAAAGATATAAGCCTTATTATACAGCTGAAGATTTTGGGATTGTTACTATTACTAGTGAAGTTGATGCAAATCATAATGGAGTAGATGATTATACGGATATTTTATTGGGAGCTAGAAGGGATGCTGAGGCACATCCTAAATATGATGGTAGGTATTGGGATAGCGGGTATCCTCCTGATGATATTGGTGTTTGTACGGATGTGATTTGGCGAGCTTTTAAAAATGCTGGATATGATTTACGAGCAATGGTAGATCAAGATATTCAAAATTATAATGAGGAAGATTATCATTTAGCATATCCAGATTCCAATATTGATTTTCGAAGAGTGGGGAATTTGTTTATTTTCTTTTCAAAATATGCTGAGAATCTTACTTTAGATATTGATGCGATTGAAGAGTGGCAACCTGGAGATATTGTAGTATTTGGAAAATATCAACATATTGGTATTATTAGTGATAAAAGAAATCGAAAAGGGGAGCCATATGTCATTCATAATTCAGGGCAACCTTTACGAGAAGAAGACGTTTTAAGAAAAAGAAGTAAGAAAGATGCAATTACAGGCCATTTCCGTTTTGATGCATCAAAGGTTGAAGATATATTAGTTTATTGGGAAGATTAGAATGTAAATGTTTTTTAGTTTCTGTATAAAGCTTTTATAAGGACTTATGGAGAATTTTGTAAAAAAGTTAAATTATGATATAATTGGGGTAGTTAGGGGGGATTTGTATGGATATTATAGCTCATACTGCTTCTGTCCATCCAAGTAAAGAAGCTTTAAGGGAACTACGAGATAATCCAGATTATACTAAATTAGAGCTTGATTTTCATTTTACTAAAGATTTTGAGCTTATTTGGAATCATGGATTTAATGTAAATGGAAATCTAATAATGGCTTCTCATTATCGTGATTTAAAAGGAGTATTAACATTAGAGGATGTATTAGCAATATTAGAGGGAGCTAAGGATTTTTTAATTGAAATTAAAAGTTATCCTAAAGAAATTCAAAGAAAATCTTCTTTATTGCTAAAAAGGTTGGCGGTGCTTACTTATTATCCTAAAAGGATTGAATTAGAAAGTTTTCATGAAAATTTTATTGGCTTTTTGTTAAAGTTACAGGAAAATGGAGAAATTTCTTTTTTAGATTTAGGGTTAATTATTAATCTTTTTAAAACATTTAAGTATCGATACTATTTTCCAAATCAATATCAGAATATTAAATTTATTGCTTTATCAAATGAATTATTTGAGTGGCCTTTGGTTGGAAAAGATTATCAAATTTATAGAAAGCAGTTACCCGAGGTAAGACAATATGCTTGGAGTTGGGCGGCTGTTTATCATGAAACAGAAGCGCGAATTTTAAATTATCTTGATAAAGGTGTAGATGAAATAGCTACTTCTAATCCAATGTTAGTTAAGAAACTTATAAAATCATTTTGACAAATACTAATTTTGTGTTATAATTAGATAGACAGATTTAAGTGGGCATAAATATTCCCACTTTTATTATTATATTAAAGAGGTGTGTATGAAAAAAAGTCTAGAAGAATTAGAAAGCTTAATTAAAAAAGCATTAGAAAGTAAAGAAATACTTGTTGATTCAGTTACATATGAGAAGAATAGTGGAAATTATCATGTTTTATCTGTTGTATTAGATAAAGTAGGTGGGATTGATTTGGATACTGTTGTTATGGCAACGGGTATTATTAATCCGATTGTTGATGATTATGATTTTACGGATGATTCTTATATTTTAGATGTAACAAGTAAAGAAAGAGGTGTAGACAATGAATAGTGAAGAATTTATTAAAGCAGTTAAAAATATTACTAAAGAAAAAGGAATTAGTGAAGATGTTGTATTTGAGGGAATGGAACAAGCCTTAACAACTGCCTATAAGAAAAACTTTGATTCTAAAACGAATGTTAGAGTAGATATTAATCGGGAAACTGGCGAAATTAAAGTTTATTCTTATTTAGTTGTTGTGGATGATGTAGATTATGGATCTGAAGAAGTAGATGAAGAGGGAAATGTAGTTAAAATACCTCCTAAAATTAATCCAGATGCCCAAATTATATTAGAACAAGCCGAAGAAATGGTTCCGGGTATTAAAGTTGGTGAGACCATTGAAAAAGAAGTAACACCAAAGGATTTTGGACGAGTTGCCGCATCTACCGCTAAACAAGTATTAACTCAACGAATTAGAGAAGCTGAAAAAAATAGTTTAATTGAAGAATTTCAAGATAAAGAAGGAGAAATGTTATTAGGCCTTGTTGCGATGGAAGATGCTCGTAATTACTTCATTGATTTAGGTAGAACAAGAGGTATTTTACCTAAGAGTGAAATTATTCCTGGAGAAACAATTAAGATGGGTTCTAATATTCGGGTTTATGTAACTAAGATTGAAACAAATTCTAAAGGACCTTTAATTCTTTTATCAAGAAAGCATTATGGCTTTGTAAGAAGACTTTGTGAACTTGAAATACCAGAATTACAAGACGGAACGTTAATTATGCATGCATGTGTAAGAGAAGCAGGCGTACGTAGTAAAGTAGCTGTTTCATCAACCAATGATCGAATTGATGCAATTGGAACTTGTATTGGGGAGAGAGGTTCTCGTTTAGGTAGTATCTTAAAAGAATTAAATGGTGAAAAATTAGATTTTGTTTTATATAGTGATGATCCAGAAGAATATATTAAAAAAGCATTAACACCAGCAAAGAATGCAATCGTTAATATTACCGATCCTGTTAAGAAAGAAGCTTTGGCAGTTGTATCTAATGAAGAACTTCCTCTTGCCATTGGTAAATCGGGTAATAATATTAGACTAGCTAGTCGTCTTACTAAATATAAAATTAATATTAAGACGATGGAACAAATTAATGCCGAGGGTAATCAGTAAGCTAGGAGGATTTTTTGATGAAAGTAAAAAAGGTGCCAATGCGTACTTGTGTTGTGACTAAAGAAAAGTGTGAAAAGCGTGATTTACTACGAATTGTAAGAACTCCAGAAGGAAACGTTATTGTAGATCCAACAGGAAAAGCAAATGGTAGGGGAGCTTATTTAAAAAAAGATGTAGAAGTTATTAAAAAAGCTCAAACTAGTAAAATATTAGAGCGTATATTAGAAGTAGATATTGCTGATTCTGTTTATGAGGAAGCAATTCGTTTGTGTAAGTAAAGGAAGTGGTAAGAATGGATAATAAGCAAACTTTACAGTTTATTTTAAAAACAGATCAATTATTAAATGATTTGGGTAATGCAACAAGAATTATGAATGGAAACGCTAAAAGAAGAGAACTAAAACGAATTGATGTGGAAAAGGGAAAAATGCAATCCGTTTGTTATGATCCTTTCCTTTTTGCTGAAAAGCCACTTGGGGGAGATAGTATTTATTATACTTGTCTTGTTTGTGGAAAAACAATTGGTGGTGCTACTCCTGGCCATGTTGTTAATTTAACAGAAGATGGCTTAATTGAGGGTGATGATGTGGAAGAGTTTGCTGTGAATCAATTAAAGATGTATTTGGCAGTAGAGCCACCTTTAAATGAAGCAGAAATTAGAGAGGCTTTAAGAAGTGATATTATTGGGTATGTAAAACAAAGATAAGAAAGGAGAGTGTTACTATGACAGTAAAAGAATATGCAACTGATGTGAATTTAAGTGTAGCAGAAATATTAAAAAAATGTGATGATTTAGGAATTGAAGTAAAAAGTGGCGATGATCTACTTTCGGATGAGGAAATTATTTCTTTAGACAATGCCATTAGTTTAATTACAGAGGATGAGTCTTATGAAGAAGAAGATACGATTGATGAAGTTGTCGATGCAATTGTAGAAGGTAGTAATATCACTAAAAATATTAATATTACTGATAAAAAACAAAAGCTTAAAAAGAAAAAAGATCAAACTGAAGGAAAAGATTATTCTCATTTGAAAAAAGAAATGTATAAAAATAAAAATAAATTAATGAATAATCGAAAAGATGATAATGTTATTTTGTTTAAAGATGGAATGACGGTTGGTGATTTAGCTGAAGAGCTTCATGTAAGTGGAACCGATATTATTAAGAAGTTAATGGCTTTAGGGTTGATGATTTCTCTTAATCAACCAATTGATTTTGAAAATGCCGAAATTGTGGCATTAGAATTTGATAAAACATTAAAAAGAGAAGAAACGCAAGATGTTTCTAATTTTGAAGAATATGAAATTGTGGATGATGAGGCGGATTTAGTACCACGTCCCCCAATTGTAACGATTATGGGACATGTTGATCATGGTAAAACAACTTTACTTGATTATATTCGTCATTCTCATGTTGCTTTAGGAGAAGCTGGGGGAATTACCCAACATATTGGTGCTTACCAAATTGAGTCAAAAGGACATAAAATTACATTTATTGATACTCCTGGCCATGCAGCATTTACGGAAATGAGAGCCAGAGGAGCTAGTGTTACAGATATTGTTATCATTATTGTTGCCGCTGATGATGGAGTTATGCCACAAACGAAAGAAGCGGTAGAACACGCATTAAGTGCTAAGGTACCAATTATTGTGGCAGTTAATAAAATTGATAAACCAGATGCTAATCCTGAACGTATTCGGACAGAAATGGCTGAAATTAATATTACTCCAGAAGAATGGGGTGGAAATGTTCCTTTTATCGATATTTCAGCACAAACAGGTGAAGGTGTAGATAAACTATTAGAAACTATTTTAGCGATTAGTGAAGTATCTGAGTTAAAAGCAAATCCAAAAAGATATGCAGTTGGTTCCGTTATTGAATCACGTCAAGATAAAAATGTTGGTGGAGTTGCAAGCTTACTTATTTTAAATGGAACACTAAGACTAGGAGATCCTATTGTTGTAGGAGTTGCTCATGGTAAAGTTAGAACCATGAAAAATGATCGTGGAGAAGCTATATTAGAAGCAGGACCTGGAATGCCAGTTGAGATTACTGGTCTATCTGAAAATCCGAGTGCTGGAGACAAATTTATGGCTTTTGAAACGGAAAAAGAAGCGAAAGAAGTTGCCGAAAAAAGAGCATTACATGCGAAGGAAAATAAATATAAGAAAGATGTTATTTCTTTAGATGATTTATTTAATAAAATTAATTCTGGTCAAAAAGAAATTAATATTGTTTTAAAGGCTGATGTTCGTGGTAGTGAAGAAGCCGTTAAAAATAGTTTACTTAAGATTAATGTAGAGGGTGTTAAAATTAATGTTATTCGTTCTGGTATTGGTACGATTACAGAAAGTGATGTTGTGCTTGCCAATGCATCGAATGCAATTATTATTGGTTTTAATGTTAGTCCTTCGCATATTACCAAGGAAATGGCTAAAGAATATAATGTAGATATTCGTTTATATACAATCATTTATAAATGTATTGAAGAAATTGAACTTGCCATGAGAGGAATGCTTGATCCGGAATTCGAGGAGAAGATTTTAGGTAATGCCGAAATTCGTAAGATCTTTAAATTTTCTAAAGTTGGTAATATTGCTGGTTGCTATGTAACGGATGGCCTTATTAAAAATGGGGCTAGTGTACGACTTATTCGGGATGGCCTTATTATTTATGATGGTACCATAGCAAGTGTTCAAAGAGAAAAAGATAGTGTTAAAGAAGTGAAAAAAGGATATGAATGCGGTGTTACTTTAGATAACTTTAGTGATATTAAAGTAGGAGATATTTTGGAATGTTATGAAATGGTGGAGGTAAAACATAATGCCTAGTAAAAAGCAAGCTAAAATATCTAGTGATATGGCTAGAGTTATTAGTGAAATTCTTTTTTCTGAAGCAAAAGATGAATTATTAAAGACAATTACGATTACAGGATGTAGAGTATCTAGAGATCTTAGTTATGCGAAAGTATACTTTACTTCCTTAAGTAATCTTGATCATAAGACACTTGAGAGAGAAGTAAATGAAGCTAGCTCTTTTATTCGCGGAGAGTTATCAGAAAGAATGGATTTGCGTCATACACCAATTTTAGAATTTGTTTATGATGAATCTATTGAATATGCAAATAAAATTGAAAATATTATTAAAGAAATGAAAGAAAAGTAGAAATATGAATTATCAAGCAAAAATATTAAATGGTCCTTTTACAGAAGGAGAACTAGAAATGGTTTTAAGAGCATATCCAGAAAAAAGAGAAAACATATTATTTTATAATTCTGCTAATTATTTTCAAATTAGTAAAGTGTATTATAAAGAACTGTTAATGGGTTACGTTATCTTTTTTCTTGGATATCATTCTTTAGAAAGTAATGATGTATTGATAGAGGATATTGGCTTTTTTAGGAATGAAGAGGTTTTAAAACCTTTTATGACTTATTTATTAGATAAAGTAAAAAGGCATAAAGTTCCAACTTTCCCTATGGAACATGTATATTATGATCCTAATAAATTTGGGGAAAATTATTTAGAAATATTTGAATCATTGGGATTTATGCAATTGGAGAAGAAATCATGTCGGGGATTCTTGTCATAGATAAACCTGAGGGGTATACATCAAGAGATGTTGTTAATATTGTAGGAAAAGAATTGGGAACGAAAAAGATTGGTCATACAGGTACTCTTGATCCTCTAGCAACAGGTGTTTTAGTTCTTTGTATTGGCAAATATACGAAACTCACTAATTTACTTACTTCTCTTGATAAAGAATATATTGCTGAAATGAAATTGGGAATTCTAACAGATACGTTAGATATTACAGGAACTGTTTTAAGGCAAGAAGCATTTCATATAACAAAGATGCAAATTTTAAAAACGTTTTCTCGTTTTCTTGGCAATTATCATATGGAAGTTCCCATGTATAGTGCAATTAAAGTGAATGGTAAGAAACTATATGAATATGCTAGGAATAAAGAAGAAGTGACCTTACCAGTTAAAGATGTTCATATTTATGAATTAGAATTGCTTTCTTTTTATCAAGATATGATTCGCTTTCGCTGTAAAGTAGAAAAGGGGACTTATATTCGGAGTCTTATTCGTGATCTTGCTAAAGAATTAGGAACAGTTGCCACTATGACGCATTTAGTAAGAACTAAACAAGGAAAGTTTCGTCTGGAACAAGCTTATTCTTTGGAAGATATTAAAAATAAAAATTATCAAATTTTAAAAATAAAAGACGTCTTAGATATTTCATCTTATGATCTTAGTGATGAAGAAATGAAAAAGGTAAGTAATGGTGCTAAAATAAAAATTAATTTAGAAAGTGATTTGGTTTTATTTCTTTATCATAATGAGGAAGTTGCTCTTTATAAAAGAGAACAAGAATTATATAAGCCTAAAGTCATGCTTATATAATACTCATTGCCCTATAGCCAAGCGGTAAGGCAGCGGGCTCTGACCCCGCGATTTCGTAGGTTCGAATCCTACTAGGGCAGCCAATTAGTTTTTTAGCTTTTATATAAAATAAAAAATATAGGTTAATTTTTTGATAAACCTATATTTTTTTCTTTAAGTGATACGATTTTGACTTTGCTTTTTCCATTTAAGACATTTTCACTCCATTCAAATGGAATACAATCTTTATCTTGTTTTGCTGCATGAGGTCTATTTTGGGTGAAAAAGCCTTTTGGAAATTTAACTTTTTGTTCCTTTTCTTTCATCATAACCTCCTACTGTAATTATAGTATACATCTTTTTTGTAAAAATGTATAGACATCAACTAGTTGGTATAATATCATATTTTCATATGGTTTGTCAATTTAACTTTTATTCCTAAAATTGTTATGTTCTAAATTTCTTCTAAATTTTTAGTAATTATTTTTAATTTATTTTCATCATGTAATATTAAAATCAACTGTATTAATTCATCAAGTAATTCATGATCCATATATGCTATTACTTTATATTCAATTTTTTCTTTGTTGAAATAATATAATTCATCAGCTCTGATATATCCTCCTTTATCATTAAGATCTTTGCCAGTAATTTTTTCTTCTTTAATAGGAAGATTACTCTTATATTTTAATTTTTTTGCTTTATGCTTTTTATCATGAAAACTGAGCATAACATTTGCTACAAAGTCATAACTAAGACCTTCGATCATGTCCTTTTCATCATTAATTACAACAAATGAATGTTGATTAACTTTTTTTCCGTCACTTCCAAAATATTCTTTTACTACAATAATATCTCCTAACTTACACATAACTTTCAACCTCCTGAATCTTATATACATTATACCAAATTATACATATGTTCGTCAATAAAAATATTTAAAAAACTAAACTTTTTTGTTTAGTTTTAAACGATATCATCAATATATCTTTTTAATTCTTTGGCATTTGGTCCAAAGATTATTTTTAATTGATTATCAATTTCCACAATTCCTTTGGCACCTAGTTTTTCTATTGCATCTTTATTTACAATACTTACATCTTTTAAGATTACTTTAAAACGACTCATATTTGTTTCGGCACTTACAATATTGTCTTTTCCTCCTAGGTAAGTAATCAACTTGTTTGCTTCTATTCTAAAATCTCTTCTTGTAAGTTTAATTACAATTAAAAGAATAATAATTAGAACAACTGCAATAATTAAATATTGTAACCATGTATCCATTTTTATCACCTAATATTATTTTAACATAAAAATTAGTATAAATAAAGAATTTTATCTACATAATAAGATTAAGGAATGGTGAAATATGAAAAAATTACTTTTAATGCTTGGTTGTTTAGTTATGGTAGTAGGTTGTTCTTGTTCTAATGATAAGGCTGCAGATGCAGTAGAAAAGTATTTAAATGATTATAAGGGGTTAAGTGATAATGTACTTCAAGATATTGATGATTTAGTAGAAAATGAGTCTTTAACTGATAAGGGGAAAGAAACTTATAAAGAAGTTTTAAAAAGACAATATCGAGATTTAATTTATACGATTGAAAATGAAGATTATGATGGAGATACTGCCGATGTTACGGTTAAAATTACTGTTTATGATTTATATAAAGCTCAAAAAAATGCAAGTGAATATTTAAATTCCCATCAAGATGAGTTTTTAACAGATGGAGAATATGATAATGATTTATATATGGATTATAAATTAGAACAAATGAAAAATATAAATGATACGGTTTCTTATAATATCGTATTTCATGTTACTAAAACAGATGGTAAGTGGTACGTTGAACAACCAAGTGATGAAGTGTTAGAAAAAATTCATGGTGTTTATAATTATGATGAGGATTAATTCCTCATTTTTTCATATAATTTATAGGGGATATTATGAATTATTTTGTTTATTATACATTAAGTGCTTGGAGTTATCATATTAGTAGAGCATCTTTTATGGTTGCTAAAAAGTGGTGGGGAACTTCAGTATTTGATCAAATCATTGCTCTTTTTTCCTCTTCTTCTTTTAAGAGTTTGCCACGTGAAGAACAGCTAAAGATTTATGATCAAATTAATCAATTCAAGAAAGAAGAAAAGAATTTTCTTTTTGTAGAAAAGTGGCTTGCTACTTGTTTTGAACAACTGGAGAGTATGCAGCTAGAAAAAGTTCCTCGCTTAACATTAAAGAAAAATAAACGTAAAGAATAGTGTTTTCGACATTGTTCTTTTTTTGTATTTTTATTATAATTGAAATAGGAAGTGGAAAGAATGAAGAAAATATTTTTAAGTTTATTATTATTGATTGGAGTTAGTGGCTGTACAGAGCTTCATTTGGATTCTTCTCAGTCAAGTGAGAGTAATGATGAAAAAGAACCATTTGTTGCAAGTGAAGATGAGTTAGTGGCACATTATATTGATGTTGGACAAGGGGATGCAAGTGTGATTGAGCTACCTAATGGAGAAGTCATGCTTATTGATGCTGGGACTTCTGGTTATGGGGATGATATTGTCGAATATATTGAAGATTTAGGGTATGATACGATTGATTATGTTGTAGCAACTCATCCTCATGCTGATCATATTGGTGGTATGGCAGAAGTGATTGGATCTTTTCAAATTGGATCTATTTATATGCCCAAGGCAGTTACTACGAGTAAGACTTATGAAAATTTATTAGAGACTATTCAAGAGAAAGATTTAAGTGTTAAAACTGGTAAAGCGGGAGTTGAAGTATTAGAGGAAGATGACCTTGCCATTTTGATGGTAGCACCGGTTCGTGAAAGTTATTCTAATTTAAATAATTATTCGATTGTATTAACGATTACTTATGGTGATACCACTTTTCTTTATACAGGAGATGCAGAGGAAGATAGCTTAAGTGAAATTACCAGTAATATAAAAGCCGATGTTTTAAAAGTGGGACATCATGGAAGTGATACGAGTACCACCAAAGAATTTTTAGAAAAAGTGAAGCCAGAGTATGCGATTATTAGTGTAGGAGAAGGAAATAGTTACGGTCATCCAGCAGCAAGTACCATTTCTTTATTAGAAGAATATACTTCAAATATATATCGAACAGATTTGAATGGTACGGTTGTAGTTAGAAGTGATGGTGTAAATATTACTGTAGAAACAGAAAGGTAGATGAAAGTATGAAAGTCATTATTGATCGTTTTGAAGGGGATTATGCAGTAGTAGAACTTGATATTGGGCATTTTGTAAATATGCCTAAAGAATTAGTTTTAGATGCTAAAGAAGGGGATGTTGTAGAAATTACTGTTAATCATCAAGAAACAGAAAAAAGAAAAAAGCATATTCAAGATTTAATGAATGATTTGTTTGAAGATTAATTTTGTGATAGAATAAGTAAATGGGTGGGGTTTTATGAAAAACTATTTTAAACTTATTTTAGAAAAGCAAAAAAGAATAGAAAAGATGAAAGAAGAGATAAAAGAGTTAGATTTAGAAATTGAACAAATTAATATTGAAGTAAAACAAATTGATGAAATTGATCATTTAGAATATGAAGTATTAGATAAACTTCAAGGCGATGAGCAAGAATTCAATCAAACTATTTTTGTTATTGCTATTAGTCTTATTTTGCTTTTTATTTCTTTACTCGCATGTTTCTATTTACCTAAAATTGAGGTTTCAGTTTTTAATGCTTTTTTAAGAGCTTTTGGTTTTAATTTTTTGCAAATGAGTTTGTCTTTTATGGCAATTAAACTTATTCGAAATTATCATCAAAAAAGAAGAGAGAAAAATCAAAATGTAATTCAAGAACAATTTGATGTTGTCATGAATTTAAATAAGAAAAGAGAAGCAGTTTATCATAAACAATTGCAAAAAGTTAATCAAAGAAAATCACTTGTTTTTCAAATACAAGATGAGCAAATAAAGATTGACTGTATGAAAAAAGAACTAGCTACTTATTTGCTAAAAATTTATCAAGAAAAAAGAGAAGAGTTACAACCTTTATTAGATCAATTAATTGATCTTGATATTCAACTTCAAGAAGAAAATCTTCTTGATACGGCTTTACAAAGAAAGAGAATTAAGTATTAATTACGATACTTAATTTTTTTACTTTTTATTGACTGAAATATTGAAAATAATATTGATTTTACTTTTAAGATATTGTATATTTAATATAGTATGATAGTTATATTTTAACTATATAGGAAGTTTTGACAAGTTTTGTCGAATCGAATGAAAACAAATTTAATTTGTTGTAGAATGGTTGAAGTAAAGGTGAAAAAAGAATGAAATTAATAGAAAAAATTAAAAGAATGAACTTATTAGAAAAGTTTCAAAATAAGAAAGTATTTGCTTTATATCTAGTAGGAGTGTTACTTTTATCAACAGGTATATCCTTTGCTTACTTTTCAGCAAGTACTAGTGTATCAGGTGAAGGTAGTGTTGCAATAGGGGTAACTGCAACAGTAACTTCCCAAGGTATTATGGCTGATGGTAATATTGGCTTTAATAATATAGATATTTATCCAGGTCATACTGCCTTAGCAAGTATTAAAGTAACAGGAACAGGGGATAATGAACCATTAATATATAATGTTATCTTTAATGGTACGAATACTTTTAATACACCATTAAATTACACTGTATATAAAAGTACAAGTAATATAGATGCCAGTTATATTTGTACTAAGAAAAATGATTATTTAAATGGTAGTAAAACTTATTATGAAGAATGCAGTGGAAACAATATAGAAAGCTTAGGTGAACCTATTAGTAATGGAACCATTACGAATAGGGAAGGAAAAACTATATTAAAAAGTGATGAAATCATACTTACATCTCTAGAAGGAGAAGTAGTATATTATTATATAGTAATAGAATATCCTAATTTAGATGCTAATCAAAATGATGATATAAAAAGTAGTATTAATGGAAATATTACTATAGAAGAAGGAAGTAAATATCAAGATCCTATAATTAGTATGATTGGAACAACTACATCAGGAAGTAATGGATGGTATACCAGTGCTAGTATTACCACTAATATAACAACACAAACTGGTAATTATGAAGCATATTATTGTACAACAACATCAAGTAGTTGTACCCCAAATACAGAAGCAAGTGTAAGTAATAATAGTTTTGTAACAGCATTAAGTAGTAATGCATCTGCCCAAAAAGTATGTGCAAGAGTAGTAGATGAATATAATCAAGAAGTAGAAGGGTGTAGTGATGCATATAGTGTAGATACAGTTAATCCAACAATTACAATCACCAATACAAGTGCAACAACAGACAGTATTACAGTGACTGTAAGTGGAAGTGATGCCCATAGTGGAATATACCAATATCGATTCAGTAGTAATGGCGGAAGTAGTTATACAACTGTATCATCAACAAATAGTAGTTATACTTATACATTTACGGGATTAAATGATGGAACAAATTATAATATAGCAGTACAATCTGTAGATAAATCTGGAAGAGCATCTAATACAGTAACAAGGAGTGTTGAAACAGAGAAGTCGGGAGATACCATGCAAACTATTCTTGCTGGCTATAACAAAGGAAATCGAGGAAGTTTTAGTAGTGCCTATATAGCATCAACAACAAAAACAGTGTTTCAAACTACTGATTGGTTAGGAACAAGTTATTATTTTGCAGGAGCACCAACCGATAACTGGGTAAGATTCGGAGGATTTTACTGGAGAATTGTAAGAGTAAATGGCGATGGATCAGTAAGACTTATCTATAATGGAACAAGTACAGCAACAACAGGATCAGGAACCATGATTAGTAGTTCTCAAGCATTTAATAGTAGTTATAATCGGAGTGAATATGTAGGACTTAAATACACAACAGGACAGCAGCATGGACAAAATACTGATAGTCCAATACTAGACACTTTACAATCATGGTATTCAAGTAGTGGATTATCAGCGACACAGTATTCACAACATATTGATACAAATGTAGGATTCTGTAGTGATCGGAATATGGCAAGTGGTTATAGTTGGAGTAGTCAACCAAGTAGTACAATATATTATGCAGCATATGGAAGATTAGACACTAATAAAAGTCCAAGTTTAGCTTGTACTAGTAGTGATGTTATTAAAGAGCCAGTAGGACTCATTACTGCAGATGAAGTAGCCTTTGCTGGTGGAGGATATAGAATAAGCAATACAAGTTATTATTTATATAATAATTCATATTACTGGACAATGTCTCCGTATCACTCTAGCGGCCGCGCTGGCGTGTTCTATGTGTATTCGACTGGCTACCTGGGCAGCAGCGTTGTGTTTGGTAGCTTTGGTGTGCGCCCAGTAATAAATCTGAAGGCTGATACAAAATTTCAAGGAAGTGGTACATCAACTGACCCATTTACTGTAAATTAGATGTAAATTTACAATCACTTGCTGACCTACGGACAGTTTTGAATAAACCTAGTGTTTATGCGGGCTTGTGGAAGATAAAGTACGCCCAATAGACTAGA
>CALVQH010000014.1 GCA_944358115.1 uncultured Bacilli bacterium | reverse complement strand
TCAATCAAAAATCAGAAAAAGTTATTCACATTTTCTGATTTTTTCTTGTCAACTATTTTTTTCACCGAAACTAAAAATATTTAACGCGAAAAGTAAAATCCTCCTTGAATTTGTTTAAAAATATCTGTCATTTCTAAAAACGTTTCTTTTACTTTAAAATCAACTTCTCTACTTTCCATTAAATAATTAACATCATCCATAACGAGTGCCAATTCATCTTCACTACAAAGAGCCATTCTTGCAAATATTTCCATCATTTGAATAGCAATAAACGTATGAAAATGAGAAGATTGCAAATCAAAAGTACTTAATATTCGTTTTACGCTCTCTTCTATTCCTCCAACTAAAATAGCTTGATCGATATATTTTGAACTAGGTAAATTTTCTTTTAAAGTTCTACTATTAAGGGAAACCTTCTGTGTATTTTGATGAAGCAAAAAATCATTTTCTACATGATAGTCTAAGTAAATAATATCATATTTAAAATAAATCAAATCTTCTCTAATATCATGATAATATGGGTTATCAATCATATAATTTAAAAACTTTAATAAAATCTGATCAATATCATAAGAAAGAGCATCCGCATATTCCATTCCGGCATCTCCACAAATACCATCAAGAGTTTTATTAAGTCGAATAATAGGTGTTTTCGTATGAAAGCCTAAATGAATAGGTAAAAAAGAGGCAGTAATAAGATTTTGCACTTCTCTTTTAAGATCAACATAACAAACATTAGGTTGCATTAATAACAACCCTTCTTTTTTCGTTAGTTCAAGTATTTCTTGAACAGTTTGATAATAATCTTCTCTACCATATTGACCAGCAATTTCTAAGCGTACTAACATCAAATATAAATCTTCTAATATTTCTTCAACATGTAATAATTCATCTAAGATTTTCACCAAAATCCCCTACTTTCCTTATTTTTTTATCGTAAGTGACTTCATCATCACAATTTCCTCATCTTCATTAACAAGCATCCCCATAATTTCATAAGTATAACCTTTGGTATAATAAAGTCTAATTACATTATCAGTATCTACTAAAACAGAATCCCCATTTGGATCATCACTATCCATAAGAGTGACAACAAAATAATAACCTTGATTACCTCCACCAATAAAATCACAATCAATATTCAAATAGTCACCATAATCTTCAGTAACAATTTTCATATCAGTTACTTCATCAGCAACACTAATATGTAAGCAAAAATCTTTGCGAATAATAATCTCATTACTTTGATTAAGTACCACTAAAGAAACATAAAAGGTTCCTTCTTCTTCAAATGTATATTCAAAACTTGCTGAGGCACCAGATTTTACTTTTTTAGCACTCGTTTGAGGAAGAGCACCCATAAAAGCTGAGAGTTCATCTCCTTTAATTTTATTTTTACTGACAATAAAGCGAATGGTTCCCGCATCATCCATATTAGAAGTTATTTTTAAAGTAGGATTCCAACCAAGTTCAATATTTTTTTCCACTAACGATTGTGTCTTCCCTTGAAGTAAAGAGCCACTATCACTAAATAAGCCACTAATATTATAATTAAAAGTTACTTTTTGCGTTTCTTCTTTCTTTTCTTCTACTTTTTTATCATTAGATGAAGTAGTGGTTGTTTTTTCTTTTCGAACTGTTACTTTTAACGTTGCTTTTCCTTCATTATTAGAAGAATCTTTAATCGTATAAACAACCTCATAATCTCCTGGTGTTGATGCATCAACTTGATCATCGACAGAAATATCCTCTACATTCAACGTATCATAATTATCCTTTACTTCTCCAACATAAGATATAGGATCTATTTTTTCATTTGGATCAATTCGAATAGACGTTTCTTTCAAAACAATTTCTGGAGCAACCCGGTCTACCACATCAACATGAAAGGTTTTCTCAAAATTTTCCCCTTCATACTCCATTTTTACCATAACATCTTGTTTTCCAAGTTTAGTAACATCACTAATTGTAAAAGTAATATCTTTATCTTTAAACTTACAACCTTTATCATTACATACAACATCTTGCTCTACAAAATCATTTAATTGATAATCATTCCAATCAAGCAATTCTACCTCTTTAAATTGAAATGTCTCACCTTGAAAATGACTAGCTAAAAAAAATCCACCTACAGCAAGGCCAATAACAACAAGAAAAAAAGCAATCCAACCAATCCATTTTTTCATAAACACCACTCTCTACTTAAAAGTATATCATATATTTTTAAAAAGGCAAGAAAAAAGAAAGCTTATTTTTCGCTTTCTTCTTCACTTGTTTCTTCGCTGTTTTCTTCTTCTGCTGCAGAAGTTTGTTCTTCTTCTACTGTATTTTCTTCAGTTGTAGAAACTTCAGTATCTTCTATGTCTTTTCCTTCTTCTTCTAAATCGGCATCTTTTTCTGTACCATCCTCAAGTAACTTATCTTCTAAGAACTCAGAAGCATCATCTTCCATAAATTCTTTTTCAAGATAAATATCAATGTCACTATATTCTTTGGCACCAGTACCAGCTGGAATGAGTTTACCAATAATAACATTTTCTTTTAGACCACGTAAGTAATCAACTTTACCACGAATTGCAGCATCAGTAAGTACTCTAGTTGTCTCTTGGAATGATGCAGCCGATAAGTAACTATCAGTTTCAAGAGAAGACTTCGTAATACCAAGCATAATTGGACGACCTGTAGCAGGAACACCACCACGTAAGATGACTGGTTTATTTCCTTCGGTAAATTCTCTTAGAGAAACTGTTAATCCTTCAACAAAGTCAGTATCTCCAGCATCAACAACCCGAACTTTATTAATCATTCTCTTAACAATAATTTCAATATGCTTATCGTTAATATCAACACCTTGAAGTTTATATACAGATTGGATTTCTTTTAAAATATATTCTTGAGCAGTAAGTGGATCAGTAACAGCAAGTAATTCTTTTGGTGCAATAGAACCTTCTGTAAGTTTTTCACCAGCTTGTACCATATCGCCAACTTCAACACGTAACTTAGTATTGTAGTTAGTAATATGTTCACGAATACCTGCTTCATTTTCTACCACAACTTTATGCTTACCATTTTGTTCTTCAATAGAAATAACTTTACCATTAATTTCTGAGATAGTTGCTTTATACTTAGGAGTACGAGCTTCGAATAATTCCTCAACTCTTGGTAGACCTTGAGTGATATCGTCTCCTCCGGCAACACCACCGGTATGGAATGTACGCATGGTAAGTTGTGTACCAGGTTCACCAATAGATTGAGCAGCCATAATACCAACAGCCTCTCCTGTTTCAACAAGGTTACCTGTTGCAAGGTTACGTCCATAACATTTTTGACATACACCATTTTGTGTTTTACAAGTAAGAACACTTCTGATTTCAACCTTCTTAACTCCAGCTTTCGCAATCTTAGCCGCAATATTTTCAGTAATTAATTCATCTTTATCTACGATTACTTCTTTTGTTTCTGGATTAATTACTTTTTTAGCAGTATATCTACCTAAAATACGTTCTTGTAAAGATTCGATAACAGAACCATCTTTATCATTTAACAAGTCATATACTTCAACACCGGCAATCGCACCACAATCATGCTCTTTAACAATAATATCTTGCGCAACATCAACTAAACGACGAGTCAAGTATCCAGAGTCAGCTGTACGTAAAGCGGTATCAGCAGATCCTTTTCTAGAACCATGAGTAGATAAGAAGAATTCTGATACGTCAAGTCCTTCAATGAAACATGAAGTAATTGGAATTTCAACAGTTGAACCATCTGGTTTCGCCATTAACCCACGCATACCAGCAAGTTGAGTAAAGTTGGAAATAGAACCACGCGCATTAGAGTTCATCATCATGAAGATTGGATTATCAAAATCATCTTTAGAGATTTCTTGTAATTCTTTTTTAACTTCATCATTTGCTTCTGTCCAAATTTCAATAACACTATTATAACGTTCTTGTTCAGTAATTAAACCACGTTTAAATTGTTTATTAACTTTTTCAACTTTTTCTTTCGCATTAGCAATAATCTCTGGTTTCTTTTTGCTTCGAACGATATCAGCAACCGATACTGTAATACCAGCAACCGTTGAATATTTAAATCCTAAATCTTTTAACTTATCAAGCATAATACTAGTTTCTGTAGTTTTATATCTTTTAAATACTTGCGCAATAATCCATTCAAGTGTTTTCTTAACAAAAGGTTTAGGCATTTCAATCTTTTTAACTTCTTCTGGAATATTGCATCCCATTGGAATAAAGTATTTACTAGGGGTAATACCTTCAATATTTTCTTTTGTTCCTTCATTAATATAAGGGAATGAATCTGGTAAAATTTCATTGAATATAATTTTACCAACAGTTGTAACTAAATATTTATCTTGTTGTTCTTCAGTAAACAATTTATATTTAAATGATCTAACTGGAAGAACAATTCTTGTATGAAGGGTAATTTCTTTTCTCTCATAAGCCATTAAAGCTTCATTTGGATTCTTATAAACTTTCGCTTCGTTTTCTTCTCCCGCTTTTTCAATCGTTAAATAACAGTTTCCTAAAACCATGTCCTGAGATGGTGTAACAATTGGTTTTCCATCTTTAGGATTTAGGATGTTACTTGCAGATAACATAAGAATTCTTGCTTCTGCTTTCGCTTCCTCTGAAAGTGGAATATGAACTGCCATTTGGTCTCCATCGAAATCGGCATTAAATCCGGTACAAACAAGTGGATGCAAACGAATGGCTTTTCCACCAACTAGTTTTGGTTCAAAAGCTTGAATACCAAGTCTATGTAGTGTTGGCGCACGGTTTAAAAGTACTGGATGTTCAGTTATTACATCTTCAACAATATCCCATACACATTCATCTCTTGTATCGATTAATTTTTTAGCACCTTTAATGTTATGAGCAAGGCCTGCCTCAACTAGGCCATGAATAACATGAGGCTTAAATAGTTCAAGAGCCATTTCTTTTGGAATACCACATTGATACATTTTAAGATTTGGTCCAACAACGATAACACTACGTCCAGAATAATCTACTCTCTTACCAAGTAAGTTTTGACGGAAACGTCCTTGTTTACCTTTAAGCATACTTGATAAACTCTTTAAAGGACGATTACCAGCAGCAGTAATACTTCTACCTCTACGACCATTATCAAATAAACTATCTACTGCTTCTTGAAGCATTCTCTTTTCATTTTGAACAATGATAGTTGGTGCACCAAGTTCAAGTAATTTTCTCAAACGATTATTACGATTAATAATACGACGATATAAATCATTTAAGTCACTTGTAGCAA
Organism: uncultured Bacilli bacterium; assembly: GCA_944358115.1. Lineage (GTDB taxonomy): Bacteria > Bacillota_I > Bacilli_A > RF39 > UBA660 > Caccenecus. The sequence goes on along the minus strand of CALVQH010000014.1, from coordinate 25,051 downwards.
ATCTTCCACCATCAAGTTGAATCATTGGTCTAAGTTCTGGTGGAATAACTGGAAGAACGTCTAGTACCATCCATTCTGGTTTATTTCCAGATTCTTGGAAAGCTACTAAGCAATCTAAACGCTTAACTAAACGAATTCTCTTTTGACCAGTAGCACCCTCTAATTCTTTTCTTAAATCTTCAACTTCTTTATCAATATCTACTCTTTTTAAAAGTTCTTTGATTGCTTCGGCACCCATTCCCACTTCGAATGAATCCCCATATTTTTCACGATAAGCACGATATTCTTTATCAGATAAAGTTTGTTTTCTTTCTAGTGGTGCTTTACCTGGATCAATAACAACATAACTTACGAAATAAAGTACTTCTTCTAAATCTCTTGGACTCATATCAAGTACTAAACCCATTTTAGAAGGAACACCTTTAAAGAACCAAATGTGAGAGCATGGAGCAGCAAGTTCAATATGCCCCATTCTCTCTCTTCTGACGCGTGATTTTGTAACTTCTACGCCACAACGATCACAAATAACATTTTTGTATCTTAGTCTCTTATATTTACCACAAGAACATTCATAATCCTTGGTAGGACCAAATATTTTTTCGCAGAAAAGTCCTCCACGTTCTGGTTTTAACGTACGATAATTGATCGTCTCTGGTTTTTCTACTTCACCATAAGACCAACTTCTAATCTTTTCTGGAGAGGCAATTCCTATTTTAATTCCTTTAAAATTATTAACATCGATCATTCATTACACCTCTTCCCCATTATCTTTTCCTTGTGTTTCTATATTTTCATCTAGTTCATCTTCAAACTCTTCAAGTTCATCATCTTCAAATTCATCGTCATCTTCTTCGTAATCTTCTTCAGGCATATCCTCTTCATCGCCTTTTAATTCTATTTCTCCATCACGAATACTAGCTTCCGCATCAATTTCTTCTATTTTTAAAGTATCTTCTTTGTCTTCTTCTTCCTCTAAATCTTTAAATTCAATGACATTATCATTTTTATCAATAATTTGCATATCTAAACCTAAAGCTTGGAACTCTTTAATAAGTACTCTAAATGATTCTGGAACACCCGCTTGATTAACAGTCTTACCTTTAACTAAAGCTTCATATACTTTAACACGTCCAATCACGTCATCCGCTTTAACAGTTAAGATTTCTTGAAGTACATGGGCAGCACCATAAGCATATAATGCCCAAACTTCCATTTCACCAAAACGTTGTCCACCAAATTGTGCTTTACCACCTAAAGGTTGTTGCGTAACAAGTGAATAAGGACCAGTTGCACGAGCATGTAGTTTATCATCAACCATGTGGTGTAATTTAAGCATATACATAACACCAACACTAATTCTGTGATCAAATGGCTCACCAGTACGTCCATTATATAGAACTGTTTTTCCATCTGGCTCCATACCAGCCGCATCCATTTCTTCTCTGATATCTTCCCAAGTTGCACTATCAAATACTGGAGTTGCATAATGACATCCTTGAATCTTACCAGCCATACCTAAGTGTAACTCTAAAATTTGTCCGATATTCATACGAGATGGAACACCGAGTGGATTAAGCATAACATCTACTGGACGACCATCTGGCATGTAAGGCATATCTTCTTCTGGTAATACTAAAGAAATAACACCTTTATTACCATGACGACCAGACATCTTATCTCCTACTTGAATCTTACGTTTTTGAATAATATAGACACGAATAATTTTTGATACACCTGCAGGAAGTTCATCAGAGTTTTCCTTCGTATAAATTTTAACATCGTGAACAATACCAGCAGCACCATGCTCTACTCTTAAAGAAGTATCACGAACTTCTCTAGTTTTCTCACCAAATATCGCATGTAACAATTTTTCTTCACTCGTTAGTTCTTGTACACCCTTAGGAGTAACTTTACCAACTAGAATGTCGCCTTCTTTAACTTCGGTTCCGATACGAACAATACCATTGGAATCCAAATTCTTACGAGCTTCTTCACCAACATTTGGAATATCTCTAGTAATCTCTTCAGGTCCAAGTTTGGTATCACGGCAATCGATATCATAGTGATCAATATGAAGTGATGTATAAACATCATCTTTTACTAATCTTTCATTTAAAATAACAGCGTCTTCATAGTTATAACCATTAAATGTCATGAAAGCAACTACCATATTTTTACCTAAAGCAAGTTCACCTTTTTCTGTTGAAGGTCCATCAGCAATGACTTCACCAACATGAATCTTATCACCTTTTTTAACAATTGGATGATGATTTAAGGCAGTTGATGCATTAGTTCTTTCAAAATCGGCTAGATAATAAGTATCTTTACCCTTCGCATTTTTAACGATAATTTTCTTACCATCAGCATATTCAACAACACCATCCGCTTTTGCAACAACCGTAGAACCAGAATCTCTTGCCGCAATATATTCCACACCAGTACCAACAATTGGTGCTTCACTAACTAAAAGTGGAACAGCTTGACGTTGCATGTTAGCACCCATCAAAGTACGATTTGCATCATCATATTCAAGGAATGGAATACAACTTGTTGTAATCGCAACAATTTGACTAGGAGCAACGTCTACATAATTAACGTTTTCACGGCGAACCATAACGTTATCGCCATTATAACGACAAAGAATTTCATCTTCGATGATTCTTTTATCATCATCTAGCTTAACAGTCGCTTGGGAAATATATAAATCTTGTTCTTCATCAGCAGTCATATAGACAACTTCATCCGTAACTTGTCCATCTACTATCTTACGATATGGAGTCATAATAAATCCATATTCATTAATTTTTGCATAACCTGCTAAAGAAGTAATAAGTCCAATATTTTGACCTTCTGGTGATTCAATTGGACAGATACGTCCATAGTGACTAGCGTTAACGTCACGAACGTCCATTCCCGCACGATCACGAGATAATCCTCCAGGGCCTAAACTAGATAAACGTCTTTTATCAGTTAGTTCCGCAATTGGATTAATTTGGTCCATGAATTTAGAAAGTTGTGAGGAACCAAAGAACTCTTTTAGTGCAGCCGTAACTGGTCTAATATTAATTAAAGTTTTAGGAGTTACACTATCTAATTCTTGTGTCGTCATTCTCTCACGAATAACTCTCTCCATTCTTGCCATACCAGTTCTAAATACATTTTGAATTAATTCTCCAACTTGACGAACACGTCTATTACCTAAATTATCAATTTCATCTGTATTACCAATATTATCATGTAAATTTAAATAATAAGATACAGAAGCATAAACATCAGGAATAGTAAGACGTCTAACATCAGTTGCTGGATCATTACCAATTAATTTAATTACTTTTTCTGGATTTTCTTTATCGTATACTAAAACTTCTTGAATTTTATCATAATTATCAAGTTCTTCATTAATAATTGTTTTCTTTAAATGTCCACCATTCTCAAAAAGTGGTCTCATTGTTTCTCTAACTTCTTTAGTAACAAGGGTACCTTTTGGAACAACTACATTATTATTTTCATCTTTAATATCTTCAGCTAAAGTACAACCTAAAACACGATCTAAAACATTTAGTTTTTTGTTGAATTTATAACGTCCAACTTTGGCTAAATCGTAACGGAATCTATCAAAGAATCTTGTTACTAATTGATTTTTACTACTATCAAGAGTAGCAGGTTCTCCTGGTCTTAATTTCTCATAAATTTCAATTAAAGCTTCATCCGTATTTCTCGTACTATCTTTTTCAATTGTATTAACTAAATACTCATTCTCTCCAAATACTTCATAAATATCTTCATCACTAGATAAACCTAAAGCTCTAAGGAAAGTGGTAATTGGTACTTTTCTTGTTCTATCAATACGAACATACATAATATTACGAGCATCCATCTCGTATTCAAGCCAAGTACCTTTATTAGGGATAACTTCTCCACTAATAATTCTACGTCCATTTTTGTCAATCTCTCTTTTAAAATAAATAGATGGACTACGTACTAATTGTGATACAATTACTCTTTCTGCTCCATTAATAATAAATGTTCCCGCATCAGTCATTAAAGGCATATCGCCAAGGAAGATTTCTTGTTCTTTAACTTCCCCTGTCTCATGAATAAACACTCTTGCTTGAACCTTTAATGGTGCAGCATAGTTAACCATTCTTTCTTTTGCTTCTTTAATAGAATATCTAGGTGCATCAAAAGAATAATCACCAAATTCTACCGAAATATTTCCAGTAAAAGATTCAACGGGAAATAAATCCTCGAATACTTCTTTAATACCTACCTCTAAAAACTCTTGATAGGATTTCTTTTGAATTTCAAGTAAATCTTGTAATTCCATAGTGTTCTTAGAAACAGAAAAACTTCTTCTTTCTCTGTGATCTCCGAATTTTTCAACTTTATAAGCCACGCGCTTCACCCCAATATCTAATTTTTTAGTGCTCTTTTAAAGAAAAAAACAAATACGCCACCAATTTAAAATTTTAGCAATATTTTAGTGCGTTGTCAATTACTTTTGCAACAAAATACATAAAAACCTTTATTTTTTTCCTTTATTTCTACTCTATAAGTATTCAAAAGTGCTTTTATAATACTTTTAGCCCCTTGATCCTTTCTAATAACAGCCCACAATTCGCCTTCTGGTTGCAAATGATTTTTGGCTCCCAGTAAAATATCCATAACCACCCTTTTACCGGCTCGAATCGGAGGATTAGTGATAATAAGATCAAATAATCCTTCTACATTTTCATATATGTTACTCTCTTTAAAAGAGACACTAACCTGATTTAATTTAGTGTTTTCTTCTGCTAGATTTAAAGCTCTTAAATTAACATCAACCCCAACACCATGATTTATTTTCAGCTCTTTTGCTAATACGATCGATAAAAAGCCATACCCACAGCCAACATCTAAAAAGTTTTTTATATCTTTTTTATTTTTTAAATAAGTTTCAATTAATGTAATACTACCAAAATCAACCTTTTTTTTAGAAAATACTCCGTTATCACTTAAAAAATCATAACAAGTAGAGCCATAGTAATAACTAATGACTCGCTTTTCACTTTTTAGTTGATCATTATTTGTAAAGTATTGATTCAAGAACATGCACCCTTTTTGTATATTAAGTATACTCAAAATAAAAAAAATAGTCAAGCCAGAAAATGAAAAAAGCTCAAAAATGAGCTAATTTAATAAATAATTTTTGGTTTAAAAAGAGATTCGATAATTCATAATTCCATATTCATAAATAATAATCTTATTTTGTTTATCATCAACAACATCATAAATTACCACATCGCCATCTTCATTACTAGAGTAACTAAATATTCTGGAAGATAAAGATTCATATAATTGATAGGCTGATTGTTCAAAATCACCATAACTTTGATAATTTTGCTGTGTATCTTCATCTAATAAACGATAAGCTTCTCTAGGATTATAAATTAAAAAAGTAATAAATTCATTTAAATAAGTAGAAAGCTTATTCTCTTCGGTAACCCGAATAGTTTGAAAAGAATTACCTTTTTCTATATTTCGATCGACAATATCATAAGAATTTGCATAATCTAATAGATTTGTTGCTTGTATTGGCCTTAAAACATATTGATTTGTACTTTCATCTACAATAATAAGAAAAGAAACTGAATCATGAAACTCATATTCATCCCCCATAACAGAATTAGTAGTTAAATATCCATCTACAAAATAATAAGTAACAGAACTATTAGGATTATAATAAATATTTTTAGCTACATAACTCGTAATTCCATAATCACTACCTATAATCTCATAAAGATTACTACCATTAATTTGATAACGACTTACATATTCCGGATCAAGTATTTTAAGTAGTTCACTTGTATTTTTTTCAAAAATGAAATTATAATAATCATTAATAATCTTCTGAACTCCAAAAAATATTGGTTCTTCTTCTAATAAAGTAATATCATCCCGAATCATCTCTGAAGGCTCATTAGGATCATTGGTAACAGGAGGATGATTTTCTTCTGGCTTGGTAACAATGCTTAAGACATAGGCTAAAACAGCAATCACAATTAATAAAATAGCTACAACTATTAATACTTTTTTTTGGGCTTTATTCTCCATAACATCCTCCTAATTACTACAACCATTTTGAACATATTGTAACATTTGATCTAAATTATTATTAATTCGGTTCGTACAAGTGGTAACTGTATCACTTGGTCTTTCATATTCAATACAAAAATTGTAAGAAATATCATAAGCACTATAATTACCGGTAACATATTTATAAGTAGTAGTATATCCACTAAGTTCTTGTAAGAAGAATTCTAACTGCATTCCTAAATCACCAATAGAAACATTTCTACTTTGAGCAAAATTATATAAATTTTGTTTACGATTGTAATAGGTCCATTGAACAATACCATAACCAGCTGAATCGTGAACAAAGTTAGAGTAAGTGCCATTATCTACTGCTAAAGTATAGCTACTATCTGTAAACCCTAAACTAGTTTCATAAGAATTTTGTAAATTAATAGGATTAAAACCACTTTCAGCTTGCATATTAACCATAATACCGGCAACTGCATTTTCTGATAATCCACTACTACGTAAAGATTCACAAACTGTATTCTTATTATCTTCACTATTTCCTGCTAAAATAAAACTAATATCTCTCGCATTAACTGGTCTTGGATTATCTGGATCAACATAATCTAAAGGATCAACTCTTGTTCCATTAAGACGTATTTCAAAATGTAAATGAGGCCCCGTTGAACGTCCTGTATTTCCGGAATAACCAATAATTTGTCCTTGAACAACTGTATCTCCATTATTAACTAACACTTCGCTTAAGTGAGCATATAAAGATTCAATTCCATCACCATGATCAATCTTAATATAATTTCCATATCCTCCCCCACAGCCTTGATCACCAACGCTACAGCCAGTATTAACATAATTAATCGTTCCATTCTTAGTAGCAATAACCGGAGTACCTGTACTAGTTCCAATATCCAAAGCTCCATGAGCAGCTTGCCATTCACCCGTCACCGGATGATATCTTCCTCCAAAATAAGAAGTAATATTAACAGAAACCGGCTCTCCACCATAAATATTTCCTTGCGTTGCATCTCTACTACCAACTGGCCACCAATAAGCATCATTTTCTGTAACCGTATAATAAGTACAATAACTAGTTAAATTATATAATTGATAGCTAGAACTAAGAGAAGTATCCAAATAATTCATAATAATATTATATATTGAACGATAATCATCACTACTATATCCTACGCCATCAGTATCAAAAAGAGAAATTTCCTCTTCTGTATAACCCAAATCAAGATAAAATAAATTATCTAATCCCGAATTTTGAATAAGACTTTGCATTTCTTGATTAAAAGCATCAATATCAGAATTACTAATATTAGTTAAATTTTCTGCTACGGGACCAATTGACACAATATAAATATGATGATTACGCCATTCACCTACTGCTAAATCATAATACTCTTGATAATATTGACTGACATTTTCTAAATCATAAGTTCCTAACCAAATAACAATATTATAACTTGCTTGATCTCTCATTAAGCTATGAATACCACTTACGCCTCCTGAAGTAGCATTTGTATAACTACTAGCAAAAGTACCATTCCCAATTAACCAATCATATCCATAACCAATACCATAAATTGTGTTTCCACTATTAATAACTCCAGAATTCTGCATTCCTCTTATTCTAGAATCACCTAAAAATAAAGTTTCGCGATAAACCGTTGTCTCCTCTTCTTCTGAAGAATCAACTTGATAAACAGTATTCAATATTTGAGAGTAAGTATTCCCTTCTTCTGCCAACGTTTGAAACTCATCTAATATACTTGAATTTAAATTTAAAACATTTTGGCGAGATAAAGTACTAATAGTAGAACGATAAGAAGAAGAAATATATAAATAATTACTAATTTCAGTATATATTTGTGTTAATGTATCTCTTTGATCATCTACTCCATCAAACATCCATAATTCATCATCTGATTCATCAATAGCTTGATATTCACTAAATAGATCGCAAATTCTTACTTCAACATTTTTATCACTGTTATTATAATTACCATAACTAAGTGCGTTTGTTTTTAATACAATCATGAGTGCCTTGATAGCTTCCTCAGAATAATTTGCATTTTTCGTATAAGCATAAGCCATTGATATAACAAAATCTTCTAATTCATAAGTAGAAAGTTCAACTTTATCACTACTACTTTGATAACAATTTGTTAAAGTAACCTTAGTTTCATTATAATTACATAAAGAATCATAATAGCCACTCTCTTGCAAGGCTTCCCCGGCTCCACCACCAAAGATAGCTATAAACAAAAGAATAAAAAGAGCAACTCCTCCACCAATTAAAAGAATTGGTATCTTATATTTTTTCCATATTTTTTGTAGCCCTTGACCTACGAAATCAGAAGTTCCTCCTTGATTTTCCTGATCATCTTCCCCACTTGATTCTTCTAGATCATCAGGAGGAAGGTCATTAGGTGGTGGCGTACTACCACTAGAATCGGCATCGATTACCTCATCAGAATCTAAATCATCGGAAGAACTATTACTAAAATCTTGTGCATCGTCATTTTGCATCATAGATTGAAACATCGTATTTTTTCGCATTGGAGTAATAGGAGTAGCACCATCAGAAACAGTAGTAGATGCTGGGTTAGAACCAACCTTTTTCCCAGCATTACCAGCACCTTTAGCCAAATCATTAGCACCAGCTGCAGCTCCAGCATTTGCTCCTTTACTACCAACAAGGTCAATCGCTTGATTAGCAGCATCAGTAATACCTGAATCATTAAGTCCTTTGGCAAGGCTAGATACCCCCGGTACTTGATCAACTTTCTGTGCCATATCATTTGTTGCTCTATCAATTGCTCCCCCTACAACTGGAGCCTTTTTAAGAGCATCATAAGCCATCCCACCAACACCAGGAGCCATCACTTCAGCTGCACCTTTAGCAGCAGTATCGACTACTTTTTGCGTATTACTGTGATCATTAGGATCATTTTGAGGGCGATTAGGATTATATTGATAAGAATTAGTTTGTTCAACATGATTATCTGGATTTTGATTTTCTGGCATCTACTTCACCCTCTTTAGCTATTAAAATTATAACATAAACAATTTAAAAAAAAAAGAATTATAAAATACACGAATTAGAAAGTTTATCATAAATTATTAGTGAGAATACATGAAAGGGTGAATAATATGAATAATAATGAATCATCTGGCAACTGCATTAACGAAATACTAAGTGTTATTTTAGTTCTTCAACAAAATGCATGCCCTGAAACTTGCTTAGACGCATGCGATCGTCCAGTACTTGGAGGAGGGCCAAATTGCTTAGTATGTAACACAAGGCCGGTTATGCTTTATACCTGCTGCGGAAATGGTGTACCTTGGAGTATGCCTACCACGAAAGATACCACCGTATCTTGTGCCGGAACAACTAGTACTACCTGTTCAAGTGTCTTCAGAGTAGAAAAAATTGAAGGAAACTGCTGTACCTTTAGAGTTTTAGCTGACAACCCAGATACAACAAGTCTAAATCCATATGTTGCTACTAATTCTTTCTTCACTATGGATTGCAGCTGTTTATGCTCTATTAGATGCTTATCTGATACTTTTGTCGATTGTGTTTGTTAACCGAGAACTGCTTAAAAACAGTTCTTTTTATTTGAAAAAATCTTTAACCAGTTTTTCCTTCAAAAATTCAGGTACTAAACAAATATTTTTAATATCTTTAAAAGAAATAAATTCTAACAAATATTGATTCGTATTTACTTGTTCTTTAAACTCTAAACCGCTACCCGTTCCATACTCTCCAGAAACATAAGAAACAACATAAAAATATTGGATACTATCTTGATCATGATATGTATAAACAGGTTGTTCATTTAATACATCCACTTGAATTCCCACTTCTTCTAACAACTCTCTTTTTAAAGCTTGAATTAGAGTTTCATGATCCTCTACTCCACCACCAGGAATGACGTAATATTCCCGGTCACCCTTAATCCGATGAATCACTAATAATTGATCATCTTGTATTAAAATACCTCTAACACTCACTCTCATAAAAACCATCCATTTCAACACATAATCAATTTTTCTTCCTTTGTAAAACCTCACTACTTTTATATAAACTAGCTAAAGGATAAATCAGCTCTTTTTGATAAGTAACATCCAATTGATGCAATGCCCTAGTCATTGCGACATATAAAAGTTTCATATCAAGTTCACTATTTGCATCATACCGATCCACATCATAAATAATAACTGCATCAAATTCCAATCCTTTTGCCAAATAGCTTGAAACCAAGCAGATTCCTCCATCATATTTAGTGTTTTTAGAATTAATAGTATTATGTTTAATATGATTTTTTTGAAACATTTTAGATAACATACTTACTTCTTCTTCATCTTTACAAATAATAGCAATACTTTTAAACCCTTGTTCTAAAAAATCTTGAATTCTTTTAATAACATAATCAGATGTGTTATGCGCATCCATTTGATACGCTTCGACTGAATTACCATGCCTTAAAACCGCTTTAGCATCAGTTGAGCCAAAACATCTAGAAACAAGATTCGCAGCATCCATAATTTCTACAGTAGTTCGGTAACTCTTTTCTAATTTAAGTAATTCCATTTTCTCATTAAATATTTCATGAATAACGCTTTCCCAATCATGGATACTCTGATAAGCATAAATAGATTGAGCCAAATCTCCAAAAATAGAAAAAGTACTATTCTTAAATAATTCTTTTAATACTTCAAAATGAAATAAACCATAATCTTGTGCTTCATCCACAATGACATGAATATATTGATCATATCCTTTATAACCATTAAATAATAGATTTAAATAAACCAAAGCAGGTAGATCCTCATACCCCAAAGTTTTCGTTTGAATTGCTTTTAAAGTATCTCTTTTTAACTTTTCAAAATCACCATCAACATATTGATCAATATTTTCAACAAATAATCGATATAAAGTTAAAGGTTTTAAATTAAAATTTTTAAAATATTCTTTTAATATTTGATCAATATTTTTTGTAATTTCTTGATCAAAATTAGAGGTATCATCAATAATCTCCTTTCGTCTTGGATGATCTTTTGCCAAACCTAAAAACTCATCTCGATACTGCAACCAATAAGTATGCTTAAAATCATCTAAATTCTCTTTTATTTTTTGCTTAGCAAACTTTTTAAAATCTTTAATTTTCTCTAAAATTCCCACCGAATGATTACCTAAAAATTTTCGAATTTCATCTTCACTAATTAGCACAACATTTCGTAGAGTAATTGGCCCATGAATAACGCTATCCTCAATATGACTCACAAACAAATCTAAAGCTTCTTTATATTTGAGTGAAGATTTAAAAGCAATATAGGGATCAATTTTCTCGCCATTTAAAATTCTTTCTAATCTCGCATTTTGATCAATAATTTTAATTTTTTCTCCCAAATAGTCATTAACAATATTTAAGAATGTTGTTTCAGTTACAGAGTGAACATCTAAATCAGGTAGTACTGAAGAAATATAATCCATGAAATAAGCATTAGGGCCAATCACAATAAATTGATTTTCTCTAAAATTCTTTTGTTCATTATAAATCAAATAAGAAGCTCGATGCAAAGCAACTGTTGTTTTACCACTTCCAGCAGTACCTTGAATAATATTATTTGTATATAAACCTTTTCTAATAATAGCATTTTGTTCACTTTGAATTGTTGCGACAATATTTTTAAGTCTATTATCAGCACTTGTACTTAGATATGGTTTTAAAAGTTCATCGTTAGATACCGTATCGACATCCTGAAACGATTTAATTTCGCCTTCTTGAATATCAAATTGTCTTTTGAGTTTTAAATCACCGGTAATCATTCCTTTTGGCGCCAAATATTGCGCTCTACCAATATTAGAATCATAATACAAAGAGGAAATAGGAGCTCGCCAATCAACCGTAATCGGATTTCCCTGGTGATCCATAACGCCAACTTTTCCAATATAGCAAATAGTATTTTTTAAATCTTCATCAGGTAAAAAATCAATTCTACCAAAAAATGGTGATTCTATCGTTCTTTTCAACTGTTCCAATCTAATATGAAACTGTTCTAATAAGGCGGCTTGAGTAATAGGATCATCTTGATAATCTTTTAAAATGATGTCAATTCTTTTTTGACAATCTATAATTAACTCTAAATATTGCTGTTGAACTTCTTTCAATTTTTTTGATTCAAAATCTAATTCTGTCATATAATATATACCTCCTTTTTTATAATTACCCTATATTATAACACAAAACTTATTTTAAATAGTAAAAATTTATGATATAATTCTCATTAGGTGATATCATGGAATATTTTGATGTTTTAGATAAAGATAGAAACTTTTTAAACAAAACATATGTAAGAGGAACGAAATTAAATGAAGAGGAATTCAATGCTGGCGTTGAAATCTTTATTACTTCTAACAATAAACTTCTTTTATCTCAGCGTTGTTTATTAAAATCTCATCCCTTAGAATGGGAAGCACAAGGTGGTTGCGTAGTAGCTGGTGACAACAGTATAAAAACCGTTCATAAAGAATTACAAGAAGAAATTGGATTAACTCTTAAAGAAGACCCTAAATTTATAACAACGGATTTATATAAAAATCAATTTGTAGATATCTATACGATCGACTTAAAAGAAAACAGTAACAATTTTACCCTTCAGGAAGAAGAAGTAAATGATATTAAATGGGTAGATGAAGAAGAATTCAAAGAAATGGTAAAACAAAATCAAATCGTAGCTTCAGTTTTAAATCGATTTCAAAAAGTTAAAAATGAACTAAACTTAAATTGGAAATTATAATTTCCTTTTTTTAATCATTTTTTCTTCAGGAATACCATATAAAATCAATTCAGCAGTTCTAAACTTATTTCGAAAGGTAGAAGCGTATTTTCTAAAGAATAAATGGTAATGATCATTAGTACTTTTTATAAATGTAGGTAATTGAACCAAATCTTCTGGTTTATGATAAGCTGAAATAGATAAGATGGGCTGATCAGAACAAAGCACATTCTTTAGATTATTTAAAGCAATCAACTCACTCCCCTCAATATCCATAGTAATAAGGGATGGGCTACATTGCAATAATGTTTCAAAATTTGTATTCTGATTAATTTCTGCAAGATGAACAATAATTTTTCTTCTTATATCATCAGGCAAATACCTTAAATTATCAAAGAAATCATTGATTCTTTTCTGATCACTATCAACAGCTTCAAAGCAATCAAAATCAAAATAATGATTTAAATAATAGTAAAGAGTATCTCCCATAGAACAGCCTAAATTCAAAATACTTTCATGTCTATTTAAATTTACCAAATTTTCATCAAAATATTTAGATGAAGTTGGTAATTGTTCTAGCCGATAAATATCAGTACAAAAAATGGCTCGAATATATTCAATAAATATTTGTTTAGAAGCACAATCATCTAATAAGTCTAACACATTTTCTAATTCCTTAAAGTGATGAACAAAATAATCACTATAATGTTCATACAATAAAGGAACTTTAGGCAAAGCATAAACATCAAAAACATCAATATGTAAATCTTTGAAAAGGTCTTTGAAACGTCCTAAAATTTCTTCATTTTTAATTGCTAATAAAACAATTGCATTTTTCTCTAATTGAAGCCTCCTTAATAAATTTTTGACATGCTCTAGATCATCAAAATAAACTGAATCATCTATTTTGATTCCTTCTGTATCCAACCATCTCATCAAAGATAATAAATTATCTCTTCCGCTTATACTATATATTTTATCAAAAGAACTCCTATATTTTAATAATGGTATAATATTAGGAGATTCATAATACACCATTCTAGAATTAAATAGCGTTTTTCTTAACATTTCCTTATAATCATCCATTTCTTTCATCTCCTTTTACAAATTCAACAATACATACTTGATAAGCATGATTATAAAAATGATATTTGGGGTAAACATCTTTAATATGATCTAAATTACAATAAGTTACACTTTCCTTTTTAATTTTCTTTTCCGTTTGATAAACAATATTTGCTGCATAATACCCACTTTTTAATGCAAGATCTATTATAGTAGACTCATCGTTTGTTTTTTGATTAATCCCCAGAAAGTCAAATATAAGAATGTACAATTTTCCTCCAACCCGCAAATAATCATAACTTTCTCTAAGAATTTTAATAATATATTTTCTACCATCAACTCCTCCCGAATCATGTATCATTTCTTTAAGCATTGGCATTTGGGGTGGATTCGATAAAATAATATCATATATACCTGTAACATTTTCAAAATAATCACTTTGAAAACAGCAAATATTAGAAAAATTATTTTTTTGAATTAAATATTGAAACCATTTAACCACATCGTAATCAATATCAATAGAATCAATCCTTTTAGGTGCATAACAATTGGAAATAACGGAAAGAATTCCTAAATAGCCACATCCTAAGTCCAAAACCTCTTTATTATAAAAATCAGAATTAATGATATTTTTGAATAACAAACCGGTTTTTGGAATGTATCCATTGGGATTAATTTCCAATTTTACCAAAGTATGATTACAAAAAAACTGTAAAAATTGACATTGATCACAATGAACCAGATATACATTATCGATTCCTTTTAATGGCTTATATTCCTCTAACATGTTAACCTCTCTTTCGCCTTAAAACCAATTTTGCATACTCTTCATGAGAATGAGTATTGATAAATTCTTCTAATTTTACTAAAGGATACCGAATTTCTGCTCCTTCAAAATAAGGGATTTCTGCTTCAACAATAGTTTGTAAAGCCTTTAAATAAACTGAATAGGGAACAAAATCTATATAATTCCATAATTTTAATATTGTTTTTACTCTTTTACTTCCAATTTCTTCAATATTAATAAGATGGCTGTCTTCACTCATAAAAATGTCTCGAATAGAATAAATTCTTTCCTCAGGAAGTAAGAAGGCTGCATATTCTTCATAAACATTTGGCTGTCTTAAATATTCAAGGTTAGATTTTTGTTCTGCTAAAAAGCCACGTTCAAAATCAAACAAACAAATAGAATCTTCATTAATCAAAATATTTCTAGGAGCAAAATCTAACCAATAAAAGTTATTCTGCAAAAAATGTAGAAAAATAAAATTTAAATATTCAACATACTTTTTATGGGTTGACAGATCTCTTAACCCTAATTCAACATTTGTCCCATAAAAACGTTCCATTTGAATAACTTGATGATCAAAATTATAAACTTTTGGAATTTTAATTTTTCGCTTTTCTGTATCTAACTCAAGACTAGGTAATTTTTCAACAAGAGTAGCTGACTGTACCAAATTCATATATTCTGTTTGATTACTTTTTTTGATCACACAGTCATCTTTTAAAATCACTTTTCCTTCCGTTAAAGATATTACTTCCAAGTTCAACACCTCCAATATAATTCTAAAGAAAAAACAAGTGTCAAAGAAGATAACACTTGTTTTAAAATAATTGAATTTGAAGAGACAAAAAAGCCATTAAGCAGCAAATGCTTAAACAAAAATAATTTCTATTTAGATCATTCATGTTTAAAGCCATAATCTTTCTCCTTCAAAATGTAATTGTAATTATTCTAATACCATTTTAAATACTTTGTCAAGAGATTTTTATAATAAATGATCATCATCTCTTAACAATTCGATTTTTGACTTCTCAATTCTTGATTCATAAGTAATGTAATCTTATCAACATCTGTAAAAAACAAATTAATCCCTTTTTTCTTCAATTTCATTAATTCATTAAAATTATACTTAATTTCTTGTTGAATACCAGTTGGAACGCGATACGGCTTTCCATTAACGGTATGTGGGTGAGATAAAAATTTAGGTAGAGTTGGAAAAGCATTTTGAATCAAAATAGCATTTTCTTTATTAGCAATTTTTCTAATTAAAATAGTATTGCATTTTCCATATTTTTGTCTTTTACTTTCTATTATTTTTCTATATTTATCTATTTTAGTACTGAGTGGTATAAACCATAACAAATCTTTATCTTTTACTAAAAAATATGATGGTCTACTATGAATACCAGTATGATTAACAGATAAATTTGGATCATCGACCAACTTAAAAAAATCTAAAGATATATGATATAAATAACCTTCTTTGATTTCCATTAGACAACCCCCTGTATAAATTATTATACCAAAAAAGGGCATCAATTGATACCCTTTATTTACTTGTAGAATAATTTATTACTCGCATCCATCTACAAGCGAGAACATCTGCGATGTAGAATAATTTATTACTCGCATCCATCTACAAGCGAGAACATTTACATAAGCAAATATGCTTACATAAATATTATATGAGTTTTCTCTCATTTAATACAACCTAAGTATATCACAAGAACACCTTAAAGTAAAGGAAAAATCACAATTTTTCAATTTGATTTTATCGATATATTGTTCTCTATATTTTTCTAAACACTCATCTACATTAAACCAATATACATTAGTAAGGATACCATCAGACGGATCAACCTCCGTTCTTTCAAGCACTCCTCCTAAAGCTTGCATCGTTTTATCAGACGCTATATTACTTGCATCACAATCAAGCATAACTCTATCTAATCCTAATTTCTGAGCTTCCATAAGACCTAAATATAAATTAATTTTATTATATCCTTTTCTTCTTTCTGTTGGTCTGATACTATAACCGATATTTCCTCCAAACAGTTTCATTTCATCTGTCAAATTCCAACGAATATTAATATTTCCTACAATTCTATCATCATTTTCTCTAATTAGCAAAAATGTTTTTGATTGACACCGACCAAATTTTTTAGCATATTCCTCATATCGCATATTTAAACATCTTTCTAATGCTTCTAAAAAAGTATGTCCTTCTAATATTTGATCTAATGCCCCTATACCATTAAGATCAGAATGATAAAATGCAAACTCATTTATATAATCAATAATTTCATCTTTTCTTTTGATTGATGGTTCTTCTAAATAAAATTTTTCCATTTTTTCACCTCTAAATAGCATCATATATAATTCTAAGGGCATCATCATATTGTTTCTTTAATTTTGTATCAAGATGATGATATTTGTTTTGAAGCATTTCTTTAACACATAGACGGCATTCATTATAACTTAATTGATATTCACACAAAGCGATAAAATAAAAGATAGTAATATTATGAAACATAGAAATAATATCAGCATTCCTAACACACCATTCTTCTTTAGATAATTTAACACTTTTATCTAAATCACTACTATGATATAAAATGCATTTTTTTACTTTTTCTATTTTTTCTTTATCATATCCTTCATTTAATAAAAATTCTTCAGCAACTTCCGCACCAACTAAATTATGTGATTCATTTTCACGAAGTTTCAATACTTTAGCTACATCATGAAGAATGGCACTAATTTCTACTATTTCTAATTCAGCACCAACTTCTTTAGCTAAATCACCTGCTATTTGCATAACATACTTCACATGATTATCCCAATAGTTATACCCGCTTTTATTTTCATACTGATTAGATATATCAATAAAATAATGTTTTACACTATCTATCATAAACAATTCTCCTTACTTTTTTGATAATATTTCCACAACAAACAATGCATCACCTACTTGATAACTAATCTTATCCCCTATTCTTTTTTTATAGATAGCTCTTCCCATAGGACTATTAATGGAAATTTCATCTTCTTTAGAACTTAGGGAAGCAATAAGCTTAAATGAAAACTCATCTTCTTCATCATTCATAAATAGCTTTACTTTTACATAATCATCAAGGCCTATCCTATTAGTTTCAACATCTTTTTCTATGATAACAATTTTTTCTAAATCATCCATTTTCTTTTTAAGAAGCCCCATAATTTTAAATTCTTCTCTTAAAGCATGTTCAAAATCAAAATTATCATGCCAACCATCACCTACCCCACTATCATAGGCCGATGATTTTTGCCTATTATTTTGATTTAATTCCTCTTTTAACTTTTCAATATCAGCTAAATAATCTTGATACCCTTTTTGATCCAAATATATTTTTTCTTCCCGCATATACACCTCCTATTTTCTATTTAAACTTACTAGCGGATAAATCAGTTCTTTTTGATAAGTAACATCTAACTCATGCAATGCTCTCGTCATCGCAACATATAAAAGTTTCATATCCAGTTCACTTTTCACATCATATCGATCTACATCATAAATAATGACTGCATCAAATTCTAATCCTTTCGCTAAATAACTTGAAACCAAACAAATGCCACCATCATATTTAGCATTTTTAGAACTAATAACATGGTGCTCAACTTGACTTATTTTTAACACTTTTGATAACGCTTCTGCCTCTTTTTCATCTTTACAAATAATAGCGATACTATGAAAGCCAGATTCCAAGAATTTGCCAATTCGCTCTTGTATTTTACAACCCGCATTTTCTAAATCCATTTGATACACGTGGACTGGATTCCCATGTCTTAAAACAGCTTTGGCATCACCAAATCCAAACCATTTTGAAACAAGATTGGCAGCATCCATAATTTCAGCAGTAGTCCGGTAACTTTTCTCTAATTTCAGTAATTCTGCTTTTTCATCAAAAACATCACATATCACACTTTCCCAATTATGAATACTTTGATAAGAATAAATAGATTGAGCTAAATCTCCAAAAATAGAAAAAGTACTATTCTTAAATAAATCCTTTAAAACTTGAAAATGAAACAAGCCATAATCTTGCGCTTCATCAATAACCACATGAATATACTCATCATACCCCTGATAACCATTTAATTTCAAATTAAGATAAATTAAAGCTGGCAAATCTTCATAACCAAAAGTTTTCGTTTGAATTGCTTTTAAAGTATCTGCTTTTATCTTTTCTAAATCACAATCCTCATCAGTAACATATTGTTTAATATGCAAAATAAATAATTGATATAAAGTAAGTGGTTTTAATTGATAATCTTTAAAATATTCTTTTAATATTGAATCAACATTTTTAGTAACATCTTGATCAAAACTAGAAGTATCATCAAGAATTTCTTTTCTTCTTAAACTATCTAGTGGCAATGCCAAATATTCATCACGATATTGTTGCCAATAAGCATCTTTCAAAGCATCACTTCTTTTTTTCAAATCTTTTTTCGCATATTTAATAAACTCATTCATTCGCTGTAAAATTCCTAGTGACTTTTTTTCAAAGAATCGCCTCATATCATCTTCAGTAAATAACACCATATTCCGTAAAGTAATCGGGCCATGAATAATGTCCTTTTCAATGTGATCCATAAATAAATCAATTGCCTTTTTATATTTAAGAGAAGATTTAAAAGTAATTTGGGGATCAATTTGTTTTCCATTTAAAATTTCTTCTAATCTTGCATTTTGATCAATAATTTTAATTTTTTCGCCCAAATAGTTATTAACAATATTTAAGAAAGTGGTCTCCGTTACGGAATGAACATCTAAATCCGGCAATACCGAAGAAATATAATCCATAAAATAAGCATTGGGCCCAATCACAATAAATTGATTTTCTTTAAAATTTTTCTGTTCATTATAGATTAAATAAGAAGTTCGATGTAACGCTACGGTTGTTTTACCACTTCCCGCCGTACCTTGAATAATAAGATTTGCATATAAGCTCTTTCTAATAATAGCATTTTGTTCACTTTGAATCGTTGCTACAATATTTTTAAGTCTGTTATCAGCGCTTGTACTAAGATATGGTTTTAAAAGTTCATCATTCGATACGGTATCGACATCTTGAAAGGACTTTAACTTTCCTCCTTCAATATTAAACTGCCTTTTGAGTTTTAAATTTCCCTTCACAATTCCTTCTGGAGCACAATACTCAGCATAACCAATATTAGAATCATAATACAAAGTCGAAATTGGGGCTCGCCAATCAACGGTTATTGGATTCCCTTGATGATCTAAAACTCCAACTTTGCCAATATAACAAACTGTATCGGCATCATCTTCCTCATGCAAAAAATCAATACGTCCAAAGAAGGGGGTATTGATTGTTTTTTCCAAAAGCTGTAATTTACTGGTACTCTGTTCTAATAAATTAGCCTGCATAAAGGGATCATTTTTATAATCTCTCGTAATCGTTTTTATTTTTTCATTGTAATAGCTAATCAAATCTCGATATTGTTGTTGAATCATTGCAAGTTTTTTTCTTTCTTCTTCTAAAACTTCCATATTCACCTCACACAAGAATACAATAAATATATCATAATAGTACCCTGTTTTCAAGATTTTTTTGCCATATAAAAGAAAAAGTTCTAAAAACTTCTTCTAAATAACTCTATTTTAAATATTCTTTCTTAGCAAGACGAACAACTTCTTGAATAAAAGCACTTTTTCCAGCTGTATATTTTGCTCTTTCGTCTTTAAATTGTCTCGCTAAATCTTTTTTTAATTCAGCATATTTTTGAATATATTCAGGATGTTCTAATAAATACTTTTTAAAATAAATTTGATTATAATAAGTATCACTAAATGGTGTTGTAATATGTAAATAATGAGTTCTAGCACCATCTGGACCTTTAGCAAAAAAATACCGATCACTTACTCCCTGCATACCTCTATTTTCATAAGCATAAGGATTTAGTATTTCATCAATTTCATCAATTTCATCAAAGCTTTTAATAACAAGTAGCATATCAATAATTGGCTTTGCTTCTAATCCTGGTATTGATGTACTACCAATATGATGAATTTCCAAAACTCTACTTCCCAAAAGTTTTTGAATAGTTTTTGCCTCTTCCTCATATTCTTTTACCCAATTGTTTTGATAATTTTCTAATTTTACAATTCCTCTTTTTAACGCCATTTAGCCCTCCTTATAAATATTAACAACTTTTTCTAGTTCATCCAAATGAATTGGTTTAGCAATATACCCATCAAAACCTAACCGCAAATATTCTTCTTTTGCCCCTGTTTTTGCATCCGCCGTTAAAGCTATAACTGGTGTATGAAAACTAGGTATTTCTCTTAAAGATTCGAGTGCTTCTACTCCATCCATTTCTGGCATCATAATATCCATAAAGATAAGATCATAAACATTTCTTTTTACTTCTTCTAAACATTCTTGTCCACTTAAAACCGTATTTACCTCTAATCCTAAGTGTTCTAATAACTTTTTAGCTACTTTCAAATTAATAGCACTATCATCAACAATCAAAGCTCTCATCTAGTCACTTACTTTCTGTGTTAATGTTACTACAAAAGTAGTACCCTCACCCACTTTAGACTGACAAGTAATCGTTCCACCTAACTTATCTACTAATTTTTTCGTAATAGAAAGTCCTAATCCTAAACCAGACTTATTCGTATTTTTTATGTCTTCCGAACGTACAAAATCTTCAAACAGATGATCTAACACATAATCATTCATTCCTACTCCCGTATCTTGAATGCGAATCTCTAAATAACAAACATGATTTTTAATAGAGGAATTGACTACTAAAGAAACATAACCAATTTCGGTATATTTGATAGCATTATCCAGTAAATTTGCTACAATCCTTTTAATCTTATCAATATCACCAATTAACATTTGAGGAGCTTTGATATCTACATCTAAATCTAAATGCTTTTCTTCTAATTTATATTGATATAATTTACAAATATCTTTTAATTCTTTTTCTAAATCGTAAGATACTTCCTTAATCTCGACATCATTTACCTCTACTTGAGCAATATCTATCACATTAGATAACATATTTAAAAGAGTATTAGAAGCTTCTACAATTTCCTTACTATTTTCTTTTGCTTCTTCTAAAGTCTGTGCACTATCAATTAACTCACTAAAACCAACAATGGCATTGAGTGGTGTTCTTATTTCATGAGAAACACTAGATAAAAACTCTGATTTCACACGATTTGATTTTTCAGCTTGTTCTTTAGCTAAATTGAGTTCATTTAACATTTTCATATCTGGGTTTTCAATTGTAAAAATCATAATCATATCAACCAAACTAATAACAATAGAAACAAAATTAATCTCAGGAATCACTAATCTTAAAATAGCCACTAAAATAAGCATACCAATTAAAAAATATAAAGGAATGTATTTATTTTTATCTAAATTATCTCTTTTATCTCGAATTACAATTAAGGTTAAAATCATAAAGATAATATATAAACTTGCTCCTATAAAACCTAAATATGTAAGCATCCCAGTTGAATTCATAATTCCATTTTCATTAATAATAGTAACATCTAAAAATAAAGCAAAAAAAGCAATAATAACATCGATTAAAATAATAAATCTTTTAATAAATCGATCTTCGCTTCTACTAGTAATAGAATAGATATAATAAAACATTAAACTACACCAAACAACAATTAAAATAACATCAATACGATTTAAAGCCTTTAATATAAAAGTAGAATTAATCGTTAATGCTACTATGACAATGAATGTCGTAGATAAAGATTCTAAAATATTTACAAACAACATTTTTTTAAATATTTTTGTTTCCATATTTGCCACTTTTGATTTGATACAAAACATAATAGTAATTAATAAAGATATGACTAAAGCACAACCAACAATATAACCATTAGACATCTCATCACTACCTTACATGAACATTATACTATATCTCAAATCAAATGAAAAGAAAATTATATTTTTTTTATAATTTTCTTTTCTCTTTTTGCCTTATTGCAACTACTCTGTTGCGTTTAACTTGTATAACATATTCTACCTTTTCAGGTTCTCTTAACTCATAAATAGGAGCAAAAACTTCTTCCTCCGAAAAAACATTTTTCGGTTTATAAATTAATCTTTTAATGTATTCTTCATTAAAATAAGGCCATTCTTGAAATCTAGCTTTTACATATTTTTCCCAATAATCGTCTGCAACCGCATTTCTTGTTGTTTGTTCTGTTTCCCAAATTTCCCATTTTAAAGTTGCCAAAGTATCTCTTAAATCGGTAATAGCTTTTGTTTTTTCTTCTAAGCCCTCACCATATTGATAGACATCAAAAGCTTTTCCAACATTCACTTTAAAGACTTTATCATATTGCTCCACTCCAACCGGAACAATAATAGCATTTCCTTCTCGAGCAATATCAATAATTCCCCAATAAACAGGAAGCATTGGCAGATTAGGTGTAATATTCCAAGTGCCTTCAATAAAATACATTAAATTACCGCCCTGTTTTAAATGATGAATCATTTTTTTAGAAACATCTTTTCGATCTTCCTTTACATTCTCATTGAAATAAAATACTCCATTCATACCTAAAAAAGGAGAATCAAGTTTACCTTGAATATGTTCAAAATCTCCAGATAATAAATAATAATGCTCTCTTACCGCTTCACTCGTTACTTCGATATCAAATTTACCAACATGAGTAAGCGCAAAAATAATAGGACGATTTAAACCAGCTACATCCCCTCTTTCATCTTTAATTACCTCACAGCGAAAACCACCAAGTTTGTTTTTGGCCTTGTAAAGAGCCAATATTTTCGGATGTAACTTACGTCTTTCTTCCAAAGTAAGTTTACTATACCATCTATTTTCTTCTCTTTTTCTTAATTTATAATATAATTCTAAAAATTCTTTTTGCTTTTTTACATATTCTTCTTCACAAAAACTACCTTCTAATAACGCTTTTTGCTTTTCTGCCAATTGATTCATATAATTCCCCCCACATTCACAAAGATTATAACACACCTAATAATAGAAAGCAAATGGTATACTATAATAATTCTAATAAAAGCAAATAGTATTCTACTTTCTTAGCATCTCTCTTTATATCTAAAGTTTGATAAAACTGCCTCTTCTCCAAAATTTCTGCGAATCGATTTTTCACAAATAGCAACATCTTGCCACATATCAGCAATCCCGCATTCTCCTACATCCACAAAACCAACGAGTTCATCATGATTGCCAAAAATATTAGGTAAAGATAAATCTCCAAAAGAAAACACAAATCTTTCTTCAAAGATATGTTCTTCCAAATACTTAAATAAAGTGTCTACAGTTTTAAACCTTTCCTTTACTTGTAACCCTAATTGTTCGTTTGTAACATAATGATTTTCTATATTAAATTTAGCCACTTTCAGTTTTTCTTTTATACTTACATCAAAGGGACAATCACTAATATCTACTTGTTTAATTTTCTCAAAGGCCTTTTTAATTACTTTTAACCCCTCTAAAAAATGATTTTTATAATATTCACTACAAAGCATCATACCTGAAATTTCTTTTGTAATCATATAATCATTTCCGAGTTCAGATTCAAACAAAATAATTTTTGGAACATCTAATTTACCATCTAGCCAAATCAATTTCTGATATTCTTTAGTAAGCTTACCTTCTTTTGCTATTTTTAAAAAATAATTTCCTTCTTTTTTTACTATTTTAATAACCTGTGATTCCGAACAACCAATGCTAACTTCCTCTATCAATGCATCTTGAATAAATGATTTAATCTTTTGCGTTAACTCATATTGAAACTTCATGATAACATCTCACTTCCCTTAATCTTTATCACAAACAATATTCTTTACTTCTCCCTTTTCATCTTGATATTTACAAGTACAAACAGATTCATTACAAACACAATCATAAGAAAGAGCACAAGGGTTTACTGGAATAGAACAAGTATTTATTTGCGGCCGAATAAAAACTAAATAAACAATAGGAATAATAATTAATATCACAATTAAAATAACTAAAAAACTCTTCAATGAAATCTTTTTCATTTAGCACCACCACGGAAAAAGAAGAACTAACAAAAATATTTCTAACCCTATCGCGCAAATTCCAATAACAACTGCTTCTCTAAATAATATTTCTCTTTTTCGTAACACCCTAATCACCTCTATTATATTTAGTATACCATATCTATCATCTTTTTTCTATTTTTCACGCATAAATGTTAATCCTTTTTTAAAATGTCACCATATCATTAGTTAAAATGTCACCAAACATATGTAGTATAATATATCTCTG
>CALVQH010000013.1 GCA_944358115.1 uncultured Bacilli bacterium | reverse complement strand
CACCAAAAATTCTTGTTTTTAATTTTTTAGCATATCATTTTTAGCATTTTTACTTCACACTAGAAATTCTAGAGCCTCTTTCTTCTACCTCCATTTTATATAATGATAATCCCTTTTTCGTAAATAAATTAATCGCATAATAAAGCGTCATTAATACTGCTAAAATAGTCCATACAATCCCAAATACTCCCAAATTAGGAATGGCATAAATAAAACCAAATAAACATAAACAAATGCCACCAATAAATCCAATAAAAGCAATTGGTTTACTTGGTTTTACCGCAATCTTTTTCATTATCTACCTCGCTCATATTTAAGGATTTCTCCTGTGACGGCATTCACTTCATAATCATATTCATAGTATTGATGATAAAACTCAATTTCATAAGTAGCAAAGCCATAATCAACATCTAATTCTACTTTACTAAACCTTACTTCACTACTAGACAATCCCGCATGATTTAAAACAATTTCTTTTGCTTTCTCCACTCCAATATAATCTTGATTAGTTGGACTCTGATTTGTATTTAAATAATCTTCTCGATAAGATACAATTTCCTTTGTATCTACATCAATACTAAGTTCATACTCTTTTTCCATATCATAAAAATAAACATCATAAACTGTAACTCCATTTTCCCGATCAATCCGAACCCGAGTAAAGGTAACTTCATTACTTGTTTTACCAACTCTTTGCAAAGCAATATTACGAGCTTCTTCCTCACTCATAGAAACACTCGTACCTTGATTAATATTGGCTTGATCACGCAAATCTTTTTCAAAATTAACAACTCTACCACTATTATAATTTACATCAATCTCATATTCATACGTATCATCATAAAAACGAATTTCATATTCACGATCTTCTCGATCTTTTTGGATAGTCAAAATAGTGACATCACTACTATTTACTCCAGCATATTCATAAGCAATCTTTTGTGCTTCTGCTTCTGTAATAGCCTCTTTAAATACAAAGAAATACAAACATAATCCTACTACAACTAATACTAATATAATTGTAATAACAATTCCATAAACTTTCCAATTCTTCATAACTTCACTCCTTTATGATCATTATAACAAAAGAAAAAGAAGAAGTAAACACTTCTTCTATCCAACAGTATGAATTTGCGCTGTAGTATGTTCCAAATAAGTCATAGTATCAAAAGTTGTTGCCTCAAAAATAACCCGATGATGATCACTATCTCCTTGCCCCATCGTAATATAATACCGATCATCTCTATATTCAATATCTTCAATAGTTGATAAATAAACAACTTCTCGAGGAATGAAAGAATAATCATAACTAACTAATTCCCAATCTTCTCCACCATTAATTGTATAGTAAAGTAGTGGAAATTCAGCACTTTCTGAGTGATATAAAGCAACCATACCAATTTGTTCATTATACATATAAAAATCCATTAAAGTATTACTAGAATAATTAAGCGGCAACTGTACTTCTTCCCAAGTACTTCCACCATCATGGGTAAAAAAAGCCTTTTTAATTTCCCCACTTCCCATCGACCAATCAGTACCAAGAGCAACATATCCAAAATTTTGATCTACAAAACGGACAATTCTCCTTGTAACCGGTTTATAATAATCTGCATCTAAAACAAATTCTTTAAGAGTCCAACTACTTCCATTATCATTCGAAATTTTAAGTTTAGGTTCTTCTCCATAAAAATAAGCAATGGGAATAAGTTCATTCGTTGAAATCGTCCAACTATGAGTTAGTAAAGCATTACTTCGATAAAAATTTAATGTTTCATCTATCTCCTCTTTCGTAGCATCACTTAAAATCCAATTTTGACCATAATCTCTGGTAAAAGATAAAGTTCCATTATTAATATAATAATCTGTTTCCATTAAATATCCTAAATTTTTAATATCTCCCTCAATCGTATCAAAAACATAATAATAATCTTCATCCGTAGTATATCCAGAGCCATCATTTAATATAATGGCAAAATAAATGCCTTCACTAACAGTTCCTCCTAAACCATTTTGATAATCACTAAAAGATAATGCTTCAATTTTCTTACTTTCCCTACCATCAAATACTGGCATGCCTTCTTCTAAAGAACGATTATTTTGAAATAGCAAATGATAATAGTTTAAATCACTAAGATGAATTTGTTTTTTTAAAGGGATCATTTTTAATTTTTCACCAATGTATTCAACAGTTGAACTTTTCGCATAAGTCATAACCAAAACACTTGTATTTTCCTTCGCTGTTTCATATTGATAATGTAAATTTTGATCTTCATAAAGATAATAGCCATTTCCAAGCCAAGTTAAATTCTTATCAAAATATTCAACATGAATATTAAATTTTAATAATTTTCCTTTTTGATCAACTTCTATATCCAGATAAGAAATATTAATTTTATCATAATCCAACGTTTCTGTTTTTTCTACTACTTCTTGAAATTCATCTAACCCTTCTTTTTCTAAAGAATAATTACCCAAAAAGCCAAACTCATAGGTATTATCTCCTTCATGAATAATCGAAGGATGATATTTTCTATCATAAAAGTGAATAAAAAGAAAACTTACAAGTAACAAAATAAGAAGAAGAAGAAATATACTAAAACATATTTTCTTTAATCGCTTCTTTCTGAGTCTTTGCTCTTCTTGCATCTTTTGAACAACCTTCTCAATTTCCTTTTCTACATTAATATTTTCCTTTTTTCCTCGTTTTCCCTGCAAAATTTCTGATACATCAACATCTAATTCTTGAGCAAGTTTTTCTAAAAGAGTAATATCTGGCAAACTAAGTCCTCTTTCCCATTTACTAACTGCTTTATCAGTAACATATAATCGTTCACCAAGCTGTTGTTGAGTTAAGCCCTTTTCTTTTCTAAGTTTGGTAATAAATTTACCTATTTGATGATTATCCATAATTTTTCTCTCCTTACTAATTATTATACTATAACTAGAAAAAAAGACAATCGACCGTTAGTTTAGATAAGAAAATTTAGTCTTTAAGATATTTATTGGCCTTCACAATCATATAAATAGCTACAATAGAATTAATTAAACAAGCAAAGAAACCTACCCAACTTGTCATTAATGTCTTAAATGCAGGATCATGATCGCCAAATTGAGTGATCATCGCTACCTCTAAAGAGATAATCGAAACCATTGCTACTGCTACTTTAATCGCACAACTCACAAGAATAATAGGACTTTTATGATTATGATACTTAAATACATTAATAAAAGCTGAAATAATATAATAAAAATCATAGAAAGCAACAACATAAATAACAAGACCAGAATACTGAATCGTTCCTTCTTCATGTAAAATAAGAATAATAAGCCCAATTAAAATAAGATTAAAGAGCAATAAAAGAATTCCACAACTTTTTAATTTTTGATATTCGCTTTTTAAGTTTTTTCCTAAATCTTTGACATTATATAATAAAATTAACCTCATAAAACTAAGTAAAAAATAATAAACAGCAAAAGTGATAAACCAAAAAGAATGATAACTAATACCTACTACCAAATTAAAAACACAATAACCAATACTAAAAACAGCAGAAAGAAACAAAGAAGATTTTAAAAAGGTATTAAAATGCTTTTGATAAAATTGATAAGCATGACTCCTTTTAATAAAATTGTTACTAAATTGACAAGCATGACAAAACCAAATAATAAATAAAATAAGGGAATACGTCGATAATAAATAAGAAAGATAAGCAAGTGGACTATTTTCTAAATGATTGCCAAAAACATAAATTAACAAAATAAAACTAAAATTAAATATAATAAATCCGAGTATTTTATTAGGAAAAAATATTCTTTTAATCATCTTCTTCATAAAAACACCCAATCATAACAAAGGCGATATTGTATAAACAACAGCTCGAATAAAGCGATGGATAAGCGTATTTTTAATTGGTTTTTCATTAATTAATAAAGACTTATTCATCGTTTGTAATACATCATCTTTAATTAATTTTAACACAGAATGATCATAAAAATAAACTCCGTTTTCAAAATGATGAACCAAACTGCGATAATCCAAATTCATGGAACCAACAATTCCTACCTGATCGTCACTAAGATAAGTTTTAGCATGAATAAATCCTGGCTCATATTCATAAATTTTAACTCCCGCTTCCATTAATTCTTTATAATAACTTCTTGTCATCAAAAAAATAAGTTTCTTATCCGGAATATGTGGAACTATGATTCGTACATCAATTCCCCTTAAAGCGGCATTCTTAAATGCTTCTAAAAGTTCATGATCAACAATTAAATAAGGGCTTGTCATATAAACATAATGTTTGGCTTGATTAAGCATGGTCATAATCATTGTTTTGCTAATACGATAGCGATATAATGGCTCTGGTCCATCACCAAAAGGAATTACAAATCCGTCATCACAAGAATATTCTGATTTTACAAAATAAGGCAAAAAATCTTCTACTTTTGTTTTTACATTTATTTCATAATCAGCTAAAAATAAACGCGTAAGTTCATTAACTGCTTCTCCTTCCAATTTCACTCCCCCATCTTTCCAATGACCATATTTAGGAAAAACATTAACATATTCATCAGCCAAATTAATACCACCACAATAGCCAATAACACCATCAATAACCATAATCTTTCTATGACTGCGATTATTAAATTCATTATTCGCTTGCCCTTTTAATTTAGAAAAAGAAACGCTCTTAATTCCCATTTGTTGAAGCGTTTGATAATAATCACCCGGAAGTGTCATCATACACCCAATATCATCATAAATAACTCTTACTTCAACTCCTTCAGTGACCTTTTCTTTTAATATTTCTAAAATTGAATTCCAAAACTGACCTTCTTCAATAATAAAATATTCTAAAAAGATAAACTTCCGCGCCTTCTTTAAATCTTCTAACATTGCTGCACACATCTCTTCACCTAAGGAATAGTAATTTGCTTTTGTATTTTGATAAACACGCGTGTGGGCAAGATTACACAATAATTTGATATTTAAACTAGCCTCTTCACTCTTACTTGCAATCTTTCTTAATGTTTCATCATCATCTTTCTTTATTTGCTGTTGATTCACTTCATCCATTCTTTTTACATATTTTTTAGATAATTTACGATTATAGAACATGAAATAAATCATAAATCCCCCAATAGGAACAACTAATACTAAAATAAGCCAAGGAATTTTATAATCCGGATTATCACTTGAATTAATAATTGATAAAACACAAAAGATTTCAGTTAAATAAAGAGCAAGATAAAATCCCGGTATCCATAAAGTACATAAAACCGTAGCCGCAATAACAAGTGCTGTTTCAAGTAAAATAATCATCATTGCCAAAATAAACCGAAAAGGAATATAATTTACTTCTTTTAAGGCAACTTGATTATTTTGATCAATCACTTGAATTATCTTTTTCATAAAATTCCTCCCATAGCAAAATTAGAAAGACAATTCTTTCTAATTTTCATTTTTATTTGCTTTTAAATAAGAATAAATTGGATAATTAAGAACACAAATAAGTAAGCCTACAACTCCGATAATAATTCCCACAATCATATCACTACTACTAGCATGATCAACCATAACTCTGCTCATACCAAATCCCATAACTAAAGCACCAACTACACCGATAACCCAAGTAAGAACAATTCCCCAGTTTATAGGAGCATGTTCCTTTCTCGGATGACTTTTTCGATAAACTGGTATAATGCAAAGTAAAATAATAAAACCAATAATGGCAACTACAACACCTGCACTAAATAAATCCCATTCTGGTATCAAACACATACACATACCAACTGCAAAAATAAGTCCACCTATTGTTCCTAAAATAATCTCCAACAATGTCTCTTTTTTCATAATAAACACTCTTCCTTTCATTATAATGGTTCAAATTTAGAATTTAATTCTTTAAACTAAATACGCTTCTATATCAAGATTCATTTTTCACGATCTGCTTCTTCTTTTTTAAGTCTAGCTTTGGCCTCTTCAACAGTCTCTCCATCTTTTGTTAAAAATTGATCGACAAATTTATCTTCAATTTTGGTATAGCCCCCAACAACTGCATCTTCAATCTTTTGATACCCACTTACAACACCATCACTCATCTTTTTAAAGCCAGTCGTAACCGTTTCCGCAATTTTTTCGTTTGCTTGAACCAATTTAGATTTTGCCATCTTTCCACCTCCTTTTTTGTATCAACACTTGTTTAATTAATACATTTTAAGTATAATATTTATATCAAAAAGAAACAATCATCAATTTAACAACATTTGTTGGAATAATGGAGGACTCATGAATAAGCCTAATAATAAAAGAAGAAAAGAATCTCAAAAAAAAATAGAAAAAATATTTGTGGAATTAATTCAAGAAAAAAACTTAAATGAAATATCAGTGACAGATATATGTAAAAAAGCACACTTAAATCGTTCCACTTTTTATGCAAATTACTTAGATGTCTATGATTTAGCAGATAAAATAAAAGAAAAGTTAGAACATGATGTAAGTGATTTGTATTTAGATGAAAAATTAAATCAATATAACTCAAATGACTTTTCCAAAATATTTCGTTTGGTAAAAGAAAATCCTTTATTTTTTAAAACTTATTTTAAATTAGAATTTGATTCAACAAACATATTAAAAAAAGATTATCGATATGACACGAATCAAGCGAAAGAATTTTATAATAATGAATATATTGATTACCACATTGAATTTTTTAAAGCAGGCTTTAATGCTATACTAAAAAAATGGTTAAACAATGGTTGTGTAGAACCCATTGAAGACATGTGTAAAATTATTTACTCAGAATATAACAAAAAAAGCAACTAAATTTTACTTTAATTGCTTTTATTTTTAGGAATAAATTGCTCTACTCTCATATGTAATTGATACTTTTCTCGAAGTTTAGCAATTTCACCCATCATTGGTGATTGATGATGTAAATTTAATACTTCTTCGTTTGCCCAACGATCAATTAATAAAACCGTTTCTGCATCATCCATAGGAAAAAAGTATTCATACCCAAGATTCCCCTCTTCATTTCTAATTCTTTCTACTAGTCCACTTGAAACCATTTCTTCCGCAAATTTTCTAGCACTACCATTTTTACCCGTATAATAAATATTGACAACAAAACTCATAATCATTCCTCCCTTAAAAAAACATTGAATAAACTAGCAAGTTCTTGTGGCTTTTCTTCATTTAAAATATGTCCAGCCTTCTCAATGATTTTTAACTGTGAATTATAAATATTTTGAGATAAATAGCATGCTGATTTTAAATTCGCACGATCTTTTTTTCCACATATAATAAGAACTGGACAACTAATATCTTGAATTCGATCGCTGAAATCTAAATTTTTCATGGAATCTCCTAAAATAAAAGTATCTTTTTTATTAAAAGCCATACTTTCAAAAAGTGATTTTGGCAAAAATTTAAATATAACATTTTGAATACGAAACATCAGTTTTGGTACTTTATATGGGGTACCAATTAACACAAGTTTATTTACTTTATCCGGAAAATCCAAAGCATAATTTAACGCTAGAATACCTTCTAAAGATAGACCACACAAATCAATTTTTCCATCAATTTGATTACAATATTCTACAAAGGAAGAATATAAATTGGTATAACTGGCCTCTTTTCCCTCCAAAATAGTTGATAAATTGGGGCATAACACATCTTGTTGATTATCAAGATAAGTAACTACCTTTCTCCAACTAGATGCTTAATGTCCCGAACCATGAATAAGAACTTTTTTCATAACTAACATCTCCTTCAAACTAAAAGATCGTAATAAATAATAAATAGATAGCTACCAAAACAATTAAAAAACAAAAATAAGATCTAGCAAAATTACGTATATTAATATTTTCATCACTTCCAAAAGCAAAAATAAATAACATAATCCAACCAATAATCGGAATAGAAAATAAAATTTGATAACCAAAATATCCCCACATCGAAATAGGCCGATATTTTTCAGGAAGGTCTTCTTCACGAAGAGAATAATGAACGGAATCCTTTTGATTACCGCAATTAGGGCAAATTCTAGATCCCTTCCTTAATTTTTCACCGCAGTACTCACAATACATATATTCCTCCAACAATCACAATTCTTTTCACTTATGATTATAGCATAGTTACTTTTAAATTTATACTATTTTAATTGATTAATAAAAAAAAGAAGAGCATTTCAGCTCTCATGATTCTAAAGGATCAATAAATTCGTCCTGTATTTCAATTGATTTTTGAACATAATCATCTAAATTTTGATAATGAACCATCTTACAAGTAGCTCCAGCTTCTTCATAAAGTTTCTTTAAATATTCTGTTAAATCATTGACATCATGAAATCCATATGCCTCTATCTCTCTAATTTGATTGGTAACATTTCTAATTGCTTCTGCTTCAACTACACTATAAGTACCTCCACGTGGAGATGGTCGATTATTCTTTTTATTGTATATAATATGATATTCTAAAAGATCATTTTCATATAAACAACTAATCAAAACACCGGGCTTATCAGTAACATCATCAAAATAAAAATAATCAGTAATTTGGCGATAAAAAAGCACGATAAGAAAAATCACCACCAGAAAGATAATTAAAAACAAAAAGATAATAACCTTGAAAACTTTATTCTTTTTTATTTTATTATCAATATCCTTGATCATTACTTCATCACCTTTTAATAAGATGTCTAAAGAAATAGAAAAACGATCACTAATCAAAATTAGTGTTTCAATATCTGGATAATTTTTTCCTATTTCCCAATTAGAAACAGTTTGTCTAGTTACATTTAAAACTTCCGCAAATTCTTCTTGTGACATCTTCTAATCCTTCCTTATTTTTACAATCTTGTTACCCAGATTCACATTATACTCCTCCCTTCAGATATCATCCTATCATAAAATAGCAAATAACACTATCAAACTTATTTTACATTTATTAAAATATACTAGCAAAGGAAACTTGCTAGTATTAATTACTTACTGTTTACAAAAATCATCTACGTAATTGCTATCATACTTTTGATTCTTAATAACTTTAAAAGTTTCATTATCCTTATTTACATTGCATCTAACAACATCATAAAATGGTGTATCATAATAAATTACACTATCTCCTGAAACTTTTACTAATGAAAATCTTGGTGCTTGATGAATATTAACAACGCCAATATAATCGATTGCCATAAGTATTAAAATAAATATTAGAAAATACCCAAAATTACATAGTAATCGCTTTGGATATGATAATTTCTTAGTAAATCTGCTAATACCAATTAAAGAAATAGTTGCTCCTAAAACAGAATAAATAGCACCCCAGCTACTTTCACTAGGAAATATAGCAACAGCTGTAATGGCAATTAAAACTCCAAAAATAATGAATATTAAACCAATAAAATGACTGCGATTTTCAAGTTTTTTATTCGTATAATCTATGGTATTGATAATATTTTCTTCTAATTTTTCTTGATAGTCCTGCAGTTTTACTTCCTCACCACTTAAAAAATCATTTAAAGAAATATGAAGTTCATTACATAGTGGCTTAAATAGTGATAAATCAGGCATATTTCTTCCATTCTCCCAATTTCCAACCGTACGATCAGATATACCTAATTTCTCAGCTAATTCTTGTTGCGTTAAATTCATCTTTTTTCGACATTCAGCAATAAATCTCCCAATTTTTTCTTGATCCATAATCTTACTCCTTTCACACTACCATTTTATAATGTAAAAGCATTTTTTTACAGGAAACACTTCAAGGGTAAAAGAAAAACTCAATTTACCCTTGTTTTTTAAATACTAAAATAGCTTTAGCTGTTCCCGTGATTGACATAGTAATTAATTCATATCTATCTTTCGACAATTCGTTTGCTTTTTCTTCAATCTTTTTTGCCATATCATCTGCTTTTGGCGAATATTCAATCACTTCAGTTTTATACATGACTCTTCCTCCTTTTCTCTTTTAACTTTGATACCACAATCGGTGATAAAAATGATGTTATTACTACTAAAATCCACAAATTACCATTTAGAAAATTATAAGAATATAACAAATCTTTCATTCCACCACCATCACTAATATACATAAATAAATCAAATAAATTAGTTAAAAGAAACCAAATAACTCCAAAAATAACATAATCTTTTGAATCACAATTTTTGATTTTAGGTATTAGTAAATAAGCAATAACAAAGATACCTATACTTAAAATAATTCCACTAAGAGGTAAAGAAATAGTACCTAACTTATTTAACACGTTTTCTCTTAATCCACCATTTAGTATTGCTATAGGTATGATTAAAAACCATATTCCTACAGCTTGAATATATTTTTTCAAAAAATCACCTCTTTAAATTATCTTTTGAAATATAAATAGCTAAAAGAATAATCCCAACTAAATTAATACCAACAGATAAACCGAGTAATAATCCTGAACTAAATTCCCCCATTGTACTTGCATCATTACCACCAAAAATAGTGTATAGCCAATAAAGTATATTTCCCAATATTACCAACAATAATCCCATTTTTCCTTTATTCACAATAATCACTCACTTTCAATTTCTTATCTATCATCAAAATGATTATATCATATAAAATAATTGTTTTATATCTTCTTTTTCAACATTTTAAAATTTCTTAATTTCAAAATATTAAATAAAAAAATATTTTCTCACATCAGCTATTTATATATTTCCTAGTAACTAAATTAATCGTACCTAATTCGTACCTAAACTATTTTCCAGAGCTTAAAACTCCCTAAATAAAACAAAAATGGAGCCTTTCGGCTCCTTCAGGGGGTTTTGGTTGACTCACTTTCACATAAAGTCGTGAAGGTGATTCGGACATGATGTTTATCATGTCATATTAATGATATTATTTTTTTCGACATTTGTCAATCACCTTTAAGCGTTTTTTACAATTAATTTAATCTTTCTAAATCACGTACAATTTTATAGTAATTCATATTGTTTTTATACTGTCCACTAATTAAGTATTCTTCACTATCACTTTTTGCTTGCATCATAATTTTTAAATCTGTTTTAAGATCAGCAATTTTGAATGTTTTAACACCACTTTGCATCGTACCAAAAAGATCACCTTCACCACGTAATTCTAAATCTTTTTCAGCAATATAAAAACCATCATTACTTTCTTCCAAAACCTTAAGACGTTCCATTTCTTTATCACAAATTAAATAGCAATAAGACTCTAAATTATTTCTACCGACCCTACCACGTAATTGATGAATCGTAGCAAGTCCAAAACGATCAGCATCAAAAATAACCATAACCGTTGCATTTTTAACATCAACACCAACTTCAATAACGGTTGTCGAAATAAGTATTTTCGTCTCATTATTTTTGAAACGTTCCATAATGGCATCTTTTTCTTTTTGTTTTAATTTTCCATGCAAGATTTCAATTGGTATTTTTCCTTGATAAGCCATATTAAATTTCTCTTTTAATGTTTCTACACTTTTTAAATCTAATTCTTCATTGTCATCAATCATACTCGCAACCACATATACTTGATGCCCCGCTTTAATCTCTTCTAACACATGCATAAGCACATCTTTTAATTCACTATACTTCTTTATTTTTGTAATAATCTCTTTTCTACCACTCGGTTTATGTCTTATAAAAGATACATCCAAGTCACCATATAAAGTTAAAGCATATGTTCTTGGAATTGGCGTTGCACTCATATATAAAGCATCGGGTACATCTCCTTTGCTTTTAAGTATTTCTCTTTGTTTTACTCCAAAGCGATGTTGTTCATCCGTAATAACAAGTCCTAAGCGATAAAAAGAAACATTTTCTTCTAAGATAGCATGCGTCCCTACTAAAATATCAATATCACCACTAACTAGTCGCTCTTTTACATTTTCCTTTTCTTTTTTAGTCATACTTCCCACTAATAAGTCAATGGTCACATGAAAATCTTTAAAATATTCTATTGCAGAGGCAAAATGTTGTCTAGCAAGCACTTCTGTTGGAGCCATTAAAACACTTTGATAACCAGCTAGAAAGTTAGCATACATACTAATAAAACTAATAATAGTCTTACCACTACCAACATCACCCAAAACAAGCCGATTCATCTTCTTATTGCTTTTGATATCTTTCAAAATAAGTGTTAAAGCTTCCGTTTGACTATCTGTTAAAGAAAAAGGAAGATGTGAAATAAATTCATCTATTTTCTTTTGATCAAAATATTTTTCTTCTTTAAACATATTTTCATTTTCACTTTTCATATAAGCAATCTTAAATAAAAATAAAAATAATTCTTCATATTTTAAATAGAGTTTTGCCTTCTTTATTTCTTCATAATGATGAGGCATATGAATCATGCGTAAAGCTTGTTTTTTACTAATAAAATCATATTTCATGCTAAACTCATCAGGAACATAGTTAGGAATTTTCGTACTATCAATAAGTGCACTTTCTATAATTTTTCTTAAATCATTATTTTTAATTCCCTTTTTAATATGATAAATAGGAATAATTTCCTTTTTAGTTAATGGATTTAATTTAATATCATCACAAATAAAAGTATTTCTCTTCTCTTCATACTTACCAATTAAAGTAACCACCTTACCAATAACAATATGAGGTTTTAAAAAAGCTCGATTAAAAATAACAGCATACATAACTTTACCATGATGATTCACCCGAAATTGCAGTTTATTAAAGTTTTTACGAATAAAAGCAGTTGTTGCCGTTGTTTCCACCACTACATTAATCGCAATTCTCTCATGATCATAATCCTCTGTTAAATTAGTTGGTTCAAACAACTCATAACGATAAGGATAATAAGTAAGCAAATCATCTATACTAAATATATTTAATTCATGTAAATTTAGAAGCATCTTAGGTCCTACACCCTTAATATCTGTAAGTTCCATAATCACTCCTCCCTAACTATTATACCAAAGAAAAAGAAGAAACGTCTATTTTTTCTTCTTATTTTTCTTCCGATCATCTTCAAAGATATCATATACGCCGGTATCTTCCTCAACTGGATGATCAATATTTTTAATTTCATCTTCTAGTTTTGCTTCGGTAGCATCTACTTCATCTTGAAAGAAAGCTTCTTTTTTTAATTTCTTTTCTTCTTTTGCTTTCCTTTTTGCTTCCTTCCTCTCTTTTTTTAACTCTTTCTTAGATTTTTTAGTATTTTCCTCTTTTTCTTCATCTTTTATTTCTGTATTTTCATCTTCTTGTTTTTCTGATGTATTCACTGTTTCTTCTGGTTCTTCTTGAAAATGAATCTCTTCTACTTGAATGACCTCACTAGGAGAAACATCTTTTTCTTTTTCTTCAACTTCAGTAATTTTTTTAACTTCACTTACTACATCATTTAATTTTCTAGTTGCTTCCAATTTTGCTTCTTGCTTTTCAATAAACTCTTTAATTTTCTTTTGCTTTTTCTTAGTACTATGAAGTAAAATAAAAATCAAAATAAGCATTAAGAGAAGAGCCCCAGCAAAGGCAATTATAACATAAGTATAATACGTAATTGTTTGATTGGTATCTTGTATAAAGGATTCATCAAAGAGAATCGCCGCTCCACTAGCTGGATCATATAAATATAAATCTTCTTTTCCACTTTCTAAATTAATCGCATTAATAATATAAAGATTACTATTCTCACTATACTGATAAGCATCAGTTGTAACACCGTTAATTTCCACACTAGTCTTAATATAATCAAGTTCTTTAGAAAAACTAGTAGCTACTAAAGTATAAGATTTAGAACTAAATGCATTATAAAGAGTATACTTTCCGTCTTCATATCGATATAAAGAAACATTTCCGTCTTCATCTTTTAAACCAACTAAAGTATATCCTATAGCATCATTAACAAAAGCAGGAATATCAAAGCCATCTATTTGAATCGTAGTAGGTGAAAAGGTAACAGGAGCAGATAGTAAAGTATCACTTTTAACAACCGTATAATTTTTACCATCAACCGAAACATTAATTGGATTTTGATCTTCAACATTAACAATCAAAGTATAAGTTTTTTCATCTCCATTTTGCGCAGTTACAACAATCGGAATCGTATTAAGGCCTTCTGTTACTTCAATTTCGCCATCACCATCTACTGTTGCTGTTGAATCATTTCTAGTAGCATTTATATTAACCAAAGTAGTACCCGTTGGAACCGTTACATTATATTCTAAAGTATCACGATCAAATGCAGGAGTAAGTTCATATGTCTCTTCCCCAACAGTAACACTAAGATCTTTTAAATTATTATCTTTACTATAACTTGCCTCCAACTCTTCTTGTGTCATTAAAGTCACTTTTTTATTTGACTTAGTAATAGACATACTATCTTCATTCCAGTCATAAACATCATAACTACCAACTGTAATATTAGTAGATCCACTCTTTAAAGCTTTAAACTTCAAAGTATAAGTTTTAGACTTCATACTACCATTTCCATAATTAACAAAATAAGTACCATTATTTTCTGCAGTTGATGAAGTAAGTCTAAGATAACTACTATCATAGTTAATATCAAATTCCCAAGCACCTAAGGCTGTTGAACTAGACAATGTAACCGTAACAGTAAGGGTATTACCAACAACCACCGTAGAAGAAGAAGAAACGCTTATTTTCCCACTAGAAGCTTCTACATTTTGACTAAATAAACTAAAAGAAAGTAATACAATCATTAAATACAATATTTTTTTCATAAATTCTCCTTTTTATTGATTAATTTTTTCTACACCCAAAACATCTTTTTGAATAACAAGTAAATCTAGGGGTGTAATTTTACCGTCTTGATTCGCATCACAGCTTTCTAAATATATACCAGATAAAGTAGCAGCTTTTAAAATATGTCTTTGTAATTTTAATAAATCTAGAGATCCAATTTTACCATCACCACTAATATCACCATAAATTAATACTGTATAAGTAGATTTAGTAGTACCATTAATTGTAATCTTATATCCTGTTCCTACAGTATCATTAGAATCAACACTCTGACCACTTGCATTTGTAATTGTCACTGTTCCATTACCACCAATACTCTCTAATCTTCCTTTTAAATCACTTACCGAAGTATCAGCATCAATACCTTTAAGATAACTACCTTCATATTGATAACCAGCACTTACAATAATAGAAGAAGGAGCTAAATCAGAGGGAACAGAACTACTACTATTTCCACCAGTCGCACCATTATCGATATTATCATCCGGACTAGTTGGAAGCATTGTATAAGCAGGCATATTTTCATATACAGGAATTGAAAAAGTAAAATTAGAATTTAAGGCTCCAGCATTACTATAAGAAGTATAAGCCGTAGAAGCCTCACCATAAGGAGCTCTAATATTAGTCATATACTGATGAGTATAAAGACTATTAGAATTTGTTGGTGCTACATTAAATTTTTGTAAATATCTAGTATTTTGACCAACTTGAATATAATTTTTATTAATAGATTCTACCCCACCTTGAATGGCAGCTTCCAAACCATACCAACCCTTACTTTTAGCATAATCTAATCCACATTTAGTCGTACCATAACTATTAGCACAACTATCACTTACACCATAATTATAAAAATTATAATAACCAACATATCCTGGATAAACGCCACTATATAAATTATATAAAGAATCACTTGACCCTATTTCTTGCAAAATTCTTGAGCCAATAAAAGTTGGACTTACACCAATATTTTTTCCAGCTGTATTAATTACTTGACCTAAATCATTACCAATCCCTAAATGATATTTATAAAAAGATGCACCTTTAATTACACTTGTAACTGCTGAGGCATAAACATTGCTTAAACTATCTACATAAGAAAGTGTTTCAAACATAAATATATACCGTTCAGTAAAGAAATTTCGTGGATCAATATAATATCTTACCGCACCATAGCTAGCTGGTTTCCAAATACTAGTACTAGCATAATCACTCTTACAAGTACTGTCCATATAATTTGGATCATTCGTTTCAATATAACTCTTTCCACACTTACTTTCTTGGGTAACAACGACATTAAAATCTAATCCTGTCATAATAGGCTCAAAATTCCAGTTTGGATATTTTTCTTGTAATTCACATAGTGGAATAAAATAAGAACTTGGAAATCCTTTTTCATGCAAAGCAATTTGACATGCGGTTGTCGGTTCTTGATTATCTGCAGCCATATTTTCTTCATCATAAACTTTTACATATTCACTACAAACGTAACCGGAAGAACCGTTATAATTAATTTCATACCATCCACCAGAACAGCCACCACTTGTATCACTAATTAATTGATCGCTTTTTAAATAATATTTTGAGCCCAATTTTGCTGTAGTATAAACACCGTAAGAAGTTCCAGCTCCTTTTCTAATATTGACTGCATCCATTAATATAACATATTTAGAGGCTGCATAAGTATTCAAAATTAGACAAAAAAAGACAAATACAAAGAAACAAAACAACATACTAATACTTCTCTTCATATAAGCCTCCTATCTAATCCTATTATTATTCATAATAATTATAAACGATTTACACTAAATTCACAACAGATAGTAAAAAATAGGCAGTAAAATGATGTAAAGTGCATATTTAATTTGCAAGAAACTAAAATATATTATATAATGTATAGTGTTACAATATAAAAATGAGGGTTGCCAATGAAAGTATTATTTAATAAATTAAAGAAAACAAATAAAATATTTTTAATTATCTATTTTTTAACATTTATCATTTATCTAATTACATATATTTTTCTAATTAAAAACTTAATGAGTTTAACAGGAATTGAAACGGCGATTAGAATCATCGTAATTGTAATATTTGGAATATGGTTATTAGTGTACTTCCTATGGAATTTAATTAATTTGATTCTAAAGAAACACATTAAAATTGCCATTACAACAGCAATAACGATTATATTTGCCATTGTGTTTAGCTTTGCCAATTACTATATTGATATATTATATACCGGAATTAATAGTATTTCGGAACGAGAATATATCACTTATACAACCAATTTAGTTGTTTTAAATGGTACAGAAATTAATAGTGAGAGTACACTTGGTATGATTAATAATTCTGAAGATATCGAAGGAAATATTCTTGCCAAAGAATTAATTGAAAAAGAAGGACTTACTAAAAATGAAGTTGTAGAATATGCCAGCTACTACGAAATGATTTTTGATCTATTAAATGGCAAAGTAGACGGAATCTTCTTAAGTTCTAATTACAAAACAATCTTTGGAAATGAAGAAGCATTTGAAGGGCTAGATAACACAATTATTGCTTACTCTTACAGCAAAGAAATGGAAAATCAAGATACAACTTTAACAAGCAATAAAAGTATTAAAGAGCCATTTACTATTCTTCTGATGGGTGTTGATAGCGAAATAGATGGTTTAAATGCAAATGCTGCTTTCAATGGAGATACCCTCATGATGATTACATTTAACCCTAAAACTTTAAATGCTACGATGTTTTCTATTCCAAGAGACACTTACGTACCAATCGCTTGTAACAACAACCGATATGCCAAAATTAATTCAAGTGCCGCTTATGGAACGAGTTGTGTAATTGATACGGTAGAACAATTAACTGACATTACAATAGATTATTACGTTAAAATAAACTTTAAAGGTGTTGTTGACTTAGTAAATGCCTTAGGAGGAATTGAAGTAGATATTGAAGCTCCAGACTTTAATTATAATCATGGCATAAACTGTGGTGGCCGGTTCTGTGAACAAAATAGTGATCGTGATACAAGTGAAAGTGGCATGATTTATCTAGATCCAGGCTTACAAACAATTAATGGCGAAGAAGCCCTAGCTTATGCTAGATGTAGACATTTATATCTTCAAAGTGATATTGATAGAAACAAACACCAACAACAAGTAGTTGAAGCAATCGCTAAAAAAGCTGCTAGTCTAGATAGTCTATCTAAAATAGAAGAAATATTAAATGCTGTAACTAAAAATATAACAACCAACATGTCTAGTACCCAAATCCTATCATTCTATGATGTCTTAAAATCAATGATAAGCAATTCTTTAAATGATGGGTCTTTCTTAACAATCGAAAAAACATATTTAGAATACTACAGCTTGCCAGTAAGACTTAGTAACAATGGAACATTTACTTCCGCTATCGGTTATTATCCTGGCTCATTAGAAGCAATCGTTCAATTAATGAAAGAAAACTTAGAATTAGTAGATCATGAAATGATTAAAACCTTTAGTTTTGATGCCAATGAAGAATACACAACCAAAGTAACAGGTCAAGGAATTACTACTGGTGAAAAACTAGAAACAATGCCAAACTTTATAGGATCAAGTGTAAGTGAAGCAGAAACTTGGGCTAATTCTCATGGTATTACATTACATACTGAATTTGTAGATGAGACAAGTTCTTACTATAATCCAAATATAACTCCAGGAGTCATTGCCAATCAAAGCGTATCAAATGGTATTTTACTTAACAATGTAAATGAATTAACTATTTATATTAACAGTATTAGTACTAACATCAATCCTCCTACCACACCAAATGAAGGAAATGAGAATACAGGAGGAAATACAGGAAATAATAATAGTAACCCTGGAGAAAATGATAACAACGATAATGACAATGATGATCCTCTAGATATTATCTTACCAACAGATGATGATAATAATAATTCCGAATCAAGTGGCACGAGTGAAACAAAGGAGCCTACCACAGAAGAAAGTACATAGCAATATGTACT
The DNA here is from genome assembly GCA_944358115.1 of uncultured Bacilli bacterium. Taxonomy (GTDB): domain Bacteria; phylum Bacillota_I; class Bacilli_A; order RF39; family UBA660; genus Caccenecus. The sequence goes on along the minus strand of CALVQH010000013.1, from coordinate 11,605 downwards.
TTTCTAATACTAAAGAATTTGCTAAAAATAACAAGAAAGATGATAAGCTAATTAAAAAAAATCAATAAAAAAGAACCTATTTCTAGGTTCTCATTTTATTATTCAATAATTTCTGATACTACACCAGCACCAACAGTACGTCCACCTTCACGGATAGAGAATTTAGTACCATTTTCAAGTGCAACTGGAGCGATTAATTCAACAGTCATGTCAACGTTATCGCCAGGCATAACCATTTCAACACCAGCTGGAAGTTCAATTACACCAGTAACATCTGTAGTTCTGAAATAGAATTGTGGTCTGTAATTTGAGAAGAATGGAGTATGTCTTCCACCTTCTTCTTTAGAAAGTACATACACACTAGCTTTGAACTTATGATGTGGAGTAACACTTCCTGGTTTAGCAAGAACTTGTCCACGTTCAACTTCATCACGAGCGATACCACGTAGTAATACACCAGCGTTATCACCAGCTTGAGCAAAATCAAGTGATTTACGGAACATTTCGATACCAGTAACAACTGTTTTCTTAGTAGGTTTAAGTCCTACGATTTCAACTTCGTCGTTAAGATTTAATTTACCTCTTTCAACACGACCAGTAACAACTGTACCACGTCCTGAAATTGTAAATACGTCTTCAATACTCATTAAGAATGGTTTATCAGTATCACGAACTGGAGCATCGATATAAGAATCTACAGCAGCCATTAAATCACGGATACTTTGAGCAGCTTTTTCATCTCCTTCAAGAGCCTTTAAAGCTGATCCACGAATGATAGGACATTCAGTATCATAACCATATTCTCCAAGTAATTCACGAATTTCCATTTCTACTAAGTCTAGTAATTCTGGATCATCAACTTGGTCACATTTGTTCATGTAAACAACAATTTTAGGAACACCAACTTGACGAGCTAATAGAATATGTTCTCTTGTTTGAGGCATTGGTCCATCTGCAGCAGAAACTACAAGAATAGCACCATCCATTTGTGCAGCACCTGTGATCATGTTTTTAACATAGTCAGCATGTCCTGGACAGTCAACGTGAGCATAATGACGTTTTTCAGTTTCATACTCAACGTGAGCTGTATTAATGGTAATACCTCTTTCCCTTTCCTCTGGAGCTTTGTCGATATCAGCATAATCAACAAATTGTCCAAAATATTTTGTAATCGCAGCAGTTAAAGTTGTTTTACCATGGTCAACGTGTCCAATAGTACCAATATTAACATGCTCTTTTGAACGATCAAATTTTTCTCTTGCCATAATTTTTCTCCTTTCATATTTACTATTATATTTTATCTAATGCTTGAATATTTTTCAAGTATTATTCGAGTTTTTATGTGTTAAATTTAGTTAACACTATTCTTCTTTATGATTTCCTCAGCAATAGACTTAGGAACTTCTTCATAATGATCAAGTGTCATAGTGAAATTTCCACGTCCTTGCGTATTACTACGTAAACTTGTAGCATAACCAAACATTTCTGCTAAAGGAACCATTGCTTTAATAGATAAAGCGTTTCCACGGGATTCTTGACCCATTGGTTTACCACGACGACTGGTTAAGTCTCCCATAACATTACCCATGTATTCATCTGGAACAATTACTTCAACACTCATAATTGGTTCAAGAAGTACTGGATTACATTTATTCTTAGCTTCTTTTAAAGCCATTGAAGCAGCAATCTTAAATGCCATTTCTGATGAGTCGACATCATGGTAACTTCCATCAAATAATGTAGCTTTAACATCTACCATTGGATAACCTGCAAGGATTCCACCAGCCATAGCTTCTTGTAATCCTTTATCAGTTACTGGAATATATTCACGAGGAACAACTCCACCAACGATCGCATCCACAAATTCATAACCTTTACCTGGATTTGGTTCAAATTTAATCCAAACATGTCCGTATTGTCCACGTCCACCAGATTGTTTAATATACTTACCTTCACATTCAGCAGCGCTCTTAATAGTCTCACGATAAGCTACTTGTGGTTTACCACTATTACACTCAACATTAAATTCTCTTCTCATACGATCAATAATAATATCTAAGTGTAATTCGCCCATACCAGAAAGTACGGTTTGACCAGTTTCATGATCTGTTTTAACTCTAAGTGTTGGATCTTCTTCAACAAGTTTTTGTAAAGCTAAAGCCATTTTGTCTTGGTCATTTTTACTCTTTGGTTCAATCGCAATATCAATAACTGGATCTGGGAATTCCATACCTTTCATGATAACTGGATTTTTCTCATCACAAAGAGTATCTGCTGTAGTAGTGTTTTTTAGTCCTACAGCTGCAGCAATTTCACCGGTATATACTTCGGTAATTTCTTTTCTTTGATTTGCATGCATTTGTAAGATACGACCAATTCTTTCCTTCTCATTCTTTGTAGAGTTAAGAACATAAGAACCACTCTTTAAAACACCAGAGTATACACGGAAGAAGGAAAGTCTTCCTACATATGGATCAGTCATAATCTTAAATGCTAAAGCAGTAAATGGCTCACTATCACTTGGGTGTCTCTTAACATCATTACCATCTTCATCAATACAATCAATAGCTTCAATATCAGTAGGTGCTGGTAAATAATCAACGATGGCATCAAGCAAAGCTCTTGTACCTTTATTATCTAGAGCATCTCCACATAATACTGGGAAGAAACCAACAGATAAAGTGGCTTTACGAATAGATGCTTTTAACTCATCTACACTAATTTCTTCACCTTCTAAATACTTCATCATTAATTCTTCATCAAAATCAGCAACAGCTTCCACTAATTTTGTACGATATTCATTTGTTAGATCTTTCATATCATCAGGAATATCAATTTCTTTTACCATTTGTTGTTCAGTACCATCATACTCATATGCTTTCAGTGTAACTAAATCAACATAACCTGTATAATTAGATTCACTACCAATTGGTAACATAATAGGCGCTGCATTTGCTCCTAAACGATCCTTAATAGTTTTTAAACTATAGTAATAATCAGCTCCCATTTTGCACATTTTATTAGCACAAATCATTCTTGGAACTTTATATTCATTTGCTTGTCTCCAAACAGTTTCTGTTTGAGGTTCAACACCTGCTTGAGCATCGATTAGCGCAATCGCACCATCAAGTACTCTTAGGGATCTTTGAACTTCAATTGTAAAGTCTACGTGACCTGGAGTATCAATGATATTTAAACGATATCCATTCCAATGACAAGTGGTTGCTGCACTAGTAATGGTAATACCTCTTTCTTTTTCTTGATCCATCCAGTCCATTTGACTCTCACCTTCATGAGTTTCCCCAATCTTGTGAGTAATACCAGTTAAGAATAAAATTCTTTCTGTTGTTGTTGTTTTACCGGCATCAATATGAGCCATGATACCGATATTTCTTATTTTATCAATTGAAACATCTCTTGCCATAACACACTACCATCTATAATGAGCAAATGCTTTATTTGCTTCAGCCATTTTATGAGTATCTTCTCTTCTTTTTACTGCACCACCAACACCGTTAGCAGCATCAATAAGTTCGTTAGCTAGATTAATGGCCATTCCCTTTCCATTTCTTGTTTTAGCATAATTTACGATCCAACGGAATGCTAAAGTCTTTTTACGCGTTTCACTAACTTCTACTGGTACTTGATAGTTAGATCCACCAACTCTTCTTGACTTAACTTCTAGGGCTGGTTCTACGTTGGCTAAGGCTTGATCAAAGATTTCCATTGCATCTTTACCAGTACGTTCTTTGATGATATCAAATGCTTCATAAACAATTGATTCAGCAGTACCCTTTTTACCATCTTTCATAACAGTATTAACTAGCTTAGTAACTAGTTTAGAGTTATAAATAGAATCTGGTAAAACATCTCTTTTTATTGCACGTCTTTTACGCATTGTTATTCTCCTTTCTTAAATTATTTTTTTATTTCTTAGGTTTTTTTGTACCGTATTTACTACGACCTTGTTTACGATTGTTAACTCCTTGAGTATCAAGTGTTCCACGAACAATGTGATAACGAACACCGATTAAGTCTTTAACACGTCCGCCTCTTACTAGGACAACACTATGTTCTTGTAAATTATGTCCCTCACCTGGAATATAGCAATCTACTTCCTTACCATTAGAAAGTCTTACACGAGCATATTTTCTTAAAGCTGAGTTAGGCTTCTTAGGTGTCTTTGTTCCAACACGAGTACATACACCACGTTTTTGAGGTCCTTTTGCATCATTTTGTTTTCTCTCTAAAGCATTATAACCTACATTTAATACTGGTGATTTACTTTTTCTAGTTTTATCCTTTCTGTTTTTCTTAACAAGTTGATTAATTGTTGGCATGTATATATCCTCCCTCCTAATTAACACACATCCTGGTGTATCAGAATTACTATTAAATTTAGTTCTACCTAGGTAGAACCAAATCAAAACGCAGTACTACTATAACATTATATTATATGAAATGTCAAGCATTTTTTGCATGAAAAAATTATAATTTTTTTAGATAAGAGAAATGATTATCATCACTTCTTTCTTTTAACTATTTTTTCAAATTTATCAAAATTCTTTTTGTTTTACCCATTTAGCTAAATTTATCACTTTGTCGGCTTCACCAAGATGGTCTAATTTCTCTTAAAAGATTGGTAAAATTATCTAAAGCGGTATTCTTTTTTTAAGTCTTCTAATATCTCATAAACTACCGGGCATACTTTAGCATGATTAACAATACTTAGTAAACTAAATAATCTCTCTGGTTTATTAGTATAAGGAAATTCTTTGCAAAACTCGGGTAAACAATCAGAAATTTGACAACGATTATCATCACTTAAAAATTGACAAACATCTGACAAATTATTTTTTTAAAATCAAATAGAGATTTAATTGACTAACTTCCATAAATTTCATATAATCATAATGTATCTAAAAAAGAAAGGAATCAATATGTTAGAATTAAAAAAAATAACCAAAAAGTACTTAAGTGGTACAAATAGTGTGAGTGCCTTAAAAGGAATTGATTTAAAATTTCGAGAAACTGAGTTTGTAAGTATTTTAGGTCCATCAGGGTGTGGAAAAACAACGCTTTTAAATATTATTGGTGGTCTAGACCAATATACAACTGGTGATTTAATTATTAATGGTAAATCTACCAAAAATTTCAAAGATAAAGATTGGGATACTTATCGTAATCATAGTATCGGCTTTGTCTTTCAAAACTACAACTTAATTCCTCACCAGACGGTATTAGCTAATGTTGAACTTGCTTTAACACTAGCGGGAACAAATAAAGCTGAAAGAAGAAAAAGAGCCATTCAAGCGTTAAAAGATGTCGGATTGGAAGATCAAATTCATAAAAAGCCAAATCAAATGAGTGGTGGACAAATGCAGCGAGTAGCAATTGCCAGAGCACTCGTATCTGATCCAGATATTTTATTAGCCGATGAACCAACTGGTGCTTTGGATACCAAAACAAGTGTCCAAATCATGGAATTATTAAAAGAAATATCCAAGACAAAATTAGTCATCATGGTTACACATAATCCCGAATTAGCTGAAAAATATTCTACCCGAATCATTCGCTTATTAGATGGTCAAGTAATTGATGATTCTATGCCATTTACTGAAAGGGAAGAAAAGAAAGAAGAAAAGAAAGCTGGAAAAACAAGTATGTCTTTCCTAACAGCTTTATCCCTAAGTTTAAATAACTTATTAACCAAAAAAGGAAGAACCATTCTAACGGCCTTTGCCGGTTCCATAGGAATCATTGGTATCGCTCTTATTCTTTCCCTATCTAGTGGGATGCAAAACTACATTAACAAAGTAGAAGAAGATACCTTATCTAGTTATCCAATAACCCTTCAAGAAACAACGATGGATACAGGCGAACTATTAAATGCCGCAATGGATAGTGGTAATACTTATGAATCCTACAATGATAACCAAATCCATTCTATGAATATTACAAGTGATATGCTATCCTTAATGGGTAGTGGTGCTAAAACAAATAACCTAGAAGCTTTTAAAAGTTATATTGAAGAAAAAGAAAGCACTTTTAATGAATATGCAAATGCTATTCAATATTCATACAATTTAGACCTAAATATTTATAAAGAAAATAGTGATGGTTACAAAAAGGTAAATCCCGATCAAATCATGGACGAATTAGGATTTGGATCAATGAATGAAATAAGCAGTATGTTTACAAGTAATAGCACTTATAATGCGTTTAGTGAAATGTTAGATAACAAAAACTTAATTATAGACCAATATGATATTCTAGCAGGTCACCTACCAGAGAACTATAATGAAGTCGTTTTAGTTGTAAACAAAGATAATTATATTAGTGATTATACACTATATTCCATTGGCTTATTAGATAGTGATGAATTAGTTGCTAACTACAAAGCCATGTTAAATGGCGAAGAAATTACAGAATTAGATGAACTTACTTATACCTATAATGAATTATTACAAACAAAATTTAAAGTATTACTGAACACGGATTATTATACCAAAGAAGGAAATTTATGGATTGATAATAGTAATAATGAAGAATATATCAATAATTTACTAAATGATGCTTTAGAATTAAATGTTGTAGGAATTATCAAACCAAAAGAAGAAACAATTACCACTAACAATTATGGTGGTGTATGGTATACAAAAGATTTAACTGAATATGTAATTAATGAAATCAATGATAGTGAAATTGCGAAAGAACAACTTGCAAATGAAAATATTAATGTTTTCACTCATCAAGAATTTTCTAATGAAGAATTTAATATCAACAATTTAAGTAGAGAAGAGCAAGCTTATTTAGCAAGTCTTTCTCAAAGTGAATTAGCTGAAATACTTGCTAACTATCAAGAAAATGCAACCGCAACTTATGAATCCAATCTAGAAAAATTAGGAATTGTTGATTTAAATAAACCAAGTACCATTAATATTTATGCCAAAGATTTTGACTCCAAAGAAGCCCTTGCCAATCTCATTACTGAATACAATAATAATACAACAGAAGAAAATGAAATTAGTTATACCGATATAGTAGAAGTCATGATGAGTGGTGTATCAAGTATTATTGATATTATTAGTTATGTTCTAATGGGATTTGTTAGTATTTCTCTAGTTGTATCTTCAATTATGATTGGTATTATCACTTATATTAGTGTATTAGAAAGAACAAAAGAAATTGGTATCTTAAGAAGTATTGGTGCATCTAAAAAAGATATCTCTCGTGTCTTTAATGCAGAAACACTTATTATTGGCTTATCAGCTGGATTACTTGGAATTCTTCTTACGATCATACTCAATATTCCAATCAACATGATTATTAATCATCTAGCTGGAGTTTCATCCATTGCTCATCTTCCAATTGGGGGAGCAATTATATTAGTTGTTATTAGTGTATTACTAACAGTAATTGCCGGTTTAATCCCTGCTAAAATGGCCAGCAAAAAAGATCCAGTAGAAGCATTGAGAACAGAATAAAAGATCGAACTCAGCCGATCTTTTTTATTTGCTCTTGATATCCTTTTGTTGTATATTCTTGACAACGAATAAAAGGTTCATATTCATATACCCCATCATAATGAATAATAACATACCCACGACAAACATCATTCTCTGTTTTTAACTCATCTAAATAATCTAACTCAATTAATTGATCAGTTTGAACAACAATATCGGGATCTTCTTCAAAAAAAGCATAATCACGAGCATACAAAGTAGCACTTTCCACTAATTTTTGTTCCAGTTCATGATATTCTTCATATTTATGATTAAGAATAAATCCCATAGTAGTAAGAAGTCCAATAATAATGACGACTAAAATAGCCCAGATAATAAACAAAATCTTAGTCTTTTTCATTCAGTCCTCCAACTTTCATAACCATTCGTTGTATAATTTGGACAAGAAATATAAGCTTCAATAGTTTCTACTCCATGTGTTTTACTAGCTACCGCATAACCACTACAAACATGATGATTTTGATCTTCCAAATCAACATCAAGATCATAAGCCCGAAGCGTACTTCTTGTAATTGTAATCTCATCAGCGCCTAAATTACCATCATAATAATCACGTAAATAAACTGATACACTATTTTCTAAATCCTGTTCTAAATCATAATAATAATCAGATGTAGCTTCTAAATCTAAATCTTGATACAAAGTAGATATATAATAAATTGCAATAATTAAAAAAAGTAATAAAATTCCTGAAAGAACTAACATTTCTTTTAGTCCCCAACCATGTTTATTAAGCATAATCATCACCACATAAACAATTATAACACATCAATCAAAAAAAAAGAACTATTCCGTTCTTTCTTTAATAAAAAATGGTCCAAATTCAATACTAGCATCAATACTAGCTCGATCATATTTATACATCTTATAACCAAGTCCTGTACAAGAATACACAGTACCATCATCATATTCTTTTGTCTGTTCACTTAAACAAAAAATAGGTGTCTTTGATTGTCTTGCTCTAAAATAATCAATAAAAAATATAATAATCCAAATAATAATTAAAGCTAAAACAACAATTTTAATAATATCACCTTTTTTAACTTTTTCCTTCATAATCTTCTCTCCTATTATTTATTATATCTACCTAAACAAAAAAAAGCAAGATTTTTATTTGAATTTATACAAAATGTTAATTAATTTTAATTACAAGAGCCCTTGTTTATTTATTAAAACTATGTTATATTAATTACGTAAGTGTTATTCACTTAGTGGATAACGCCTGCAAAGTGCGTGCGCTATGCCCTTCGGCTAGCGTCTTTTCTTTTGTTCTTCTCTAATAATAGAAATGAGCAAAATTATTTAAACCCCCTGAAACATTCAAGTAGTTTAAACTACTAATAAAAAGAAAGCAGGCGCTACCACCAGTAATAATAACAATTATCTATTATGAAACAGAGCATAGAAAAAAGCAAGAAAAACCGTTCGACAAAAATCGACACTTTTTGCCATCTATGTCGAAAATAAAAAAGAACCCATTATTTTAAATATTTAGGTTCATCAATCCTACCTAAAAGATAATCAGCTGAGATATGATATTTTTTGCATATATCATATAAAAATGGTGTAGCAATTATTTTGTGTCTAGTCTCATAATCGCTAATTGTGGAAGGTGCAACATTGATTTGATATGCAAGACCGCTTTGAGTTAAATGATGATCGCTTCGCAATTCTTTCAATCTTTGATGTTGACCATTATAATTAATATTTGATTCACTAACTTTATAATTTCTTTTATTAGTAAATGCAAACAAATAATCCATCGAAACATGATAATACTCACATAAAGTAAGTAAATGTTTGATAGGTATAATTTTATATTCAGACTCATATTCACTATATGTATTCTTTCTTATTTTTAACAAAGCAGCAATCTCCTCTTGCTTTAACTCTTTTTCTTCACGTAAATATTTCAAACGCTCTTTATACATAGAAATCACCATAATCATTTTCTCATGCATTTTTAATATTCATTTTTTAGTTCGAAAATAACGTGTTTTTTGTTGACTATTTACATATCTTCATATATAATTAATATATAAATTAAAGATTCTTAACTAATAACTTTTTAAATACTTAGGATCATTTACTTTTCCTAATAAATAATCTGCAGAAATATGATATTTTTTACATATTTGATAAAGAAACGGAGTAGCAATAACATTAATGCCTCTCTCATAATCACTAATAGTAGATGTAGCCACATTAATAACTTTTGCTAATTGATTCTGAGTTAAATTATACTCTTTCCTAAGTTCTTTTAATCTTTCAACCATTATTTTTTTATTTATTTCATCTTTATAATTGTGATAAGTCTTAGAATCATTTAAACCCAAAACATAGTCTATTGAAACATGAAAGAAATTACAAACAGTATTCAAATGTTTAATAGGAATAATTTTATATTCATTTTCATACTCACAATAAGTACTAAATCCCAAATTTAATAATGAAGCTACCACTTTTTGCTTCATATCAAAACTATCTCTAAGATTTTTAAGTCTATTTTTATACATAGTCATCGCCAAAATTATTTTCTCATGTATTTTTTATTGAAAAATTTTTATTCGAAAATAACGTTTTTTAATTGATTTAAATGTAAATTAATAGTATAATTGAAATAGTTAAGAATCTTTAATTTTATTTTAGAAAGTAGGAAATAAAATTGAAGAATAAAAAAGTAGAATTTGAAATATTACATTCTCATAATAAAAGAATATACTTTTTATGTGGTTTTGTCTGTGTAGTAGTACTTCTCATTGTACTAATGATTTCAAGAAGTTTTGCAAGATACAGAGTAACAGAAAGTATTCCTCTAGTAAACGGAACAATTAATTATGATTTAGCAGATTTAAATGCCGTAGCAGTTTATATAGAGGAAGGAAATGATTACTCTAAAAGCGATACCATTCCTTCAAGTGGATATACATTTAATGAAGAGGCAAGCTATTGTACAGTTAATGGTGAAGAAGATAGTAATATTACAGTTAATTACGATGCAAACACGCAAAGTTTAAGTGTATCACCATTAACAACAAAAGGAACAAAATGTTACTTGTACTTTGATGAACAAAGAACATTATTAAAAGATGCAATCTTAGCAAGCAATGAAGTTAATAGTGGCACACCGAACTTTGCAAGTGTTGCTACAACCGATGAAGGAGTATATGCTACAACTGATAATTTAGGAACGAGTTATTATTTTAGAGGGGCAGTTACCAATAACTATGTACAGTTTGCAGGATACTACTGGCGAATCATTCGAATTAATGGAGACGGTTCCATTAGAATCATCTATGATGGAACAAGTGCCCATGCGAACGGAGAATCATCAAGTGATAGGCAAACAGGAACAAGTGCTTACAATAGTTCGTATAATGCAAGTTACTACGTAGGATATACGTATCAAACAGGTGCCCAAAGACCAAGTACCCAAAATAGTGGAACCGCAAGTACAATAAAAGGAGTACTAGATAATTGGTATTCAACTAATATAGCCAATAAAGGATATGATGATAAAGTAGTAAGTACACCAGGATTCTGTAATGATCGAAATACCAGAAGTGGAGACAGTTGGGTAAGTAGTGGAACAACCCTCTATTATGCACCATACGAAAGAGTATATACAACAAGACAGCCTTCATTACAATGTAGTAATAATAACGATTTGTATACAACAAAAGTAGGATTAATCACCGCGGATGAAGTGATGTTTGCTGGAGGAACAACAAGTAGTAATAGTAGTTATTATCTCTATACAGGGCAGTATTATTGGACGATGTCTCCGTATCACTTCCGTTCTACGGGTTATGTCAGCGTGTTCATTGTGTATTCGAATGGCGACCTCAACTACGTCAGCGTGACTAACACGTGGGGTGTGCGCCCAGTATTAAATCTGAGTGCTGATATTACCATTTCCGGTGGAAATGGCACTATGAACAATCCCTATACAGTTCTATAAATCTAACCACTCTTACTCTTGTTTATTTATTTAAAATATGATATATCTTTTCTTTGACAGCAAAATTGAGCAAAGCCAGGTACCTACTGAGTTTGCTCAATTTTTAATTGTTGTGTAA
>CALVQH010000012.1 GCA_944358115.1 uncultured Bacilli bacterium | reverse complement strand
GTTAAAAATGCTTGTTTTTGTTGGGTTCTATCTAGGTTTGACATATAATTTACTTCACACTAGAAATTCTAGAACCAAAAGAAAAGAAAATAATTCTTTTTCCAATGCTTGTTATATCGAATTAAGCACCAAAGAAATAGAAGAGAGTATTCTTCCTTTTAATTCAGATGTTACCATTTATACGGATATGCAGTCAGAGGAATTAAGAAGTATACTTAGATCTATTCTTGAAAATGAAATAGGTCTTAAAAACAGCAGTTTATTATATACAATAAATAGCCCGGAATTTACTTTTAGTGATCTATTACAAGTACTAGAAAAGGTGGAAGATATAGGATTAAAAGAAATGATTCTTTTACTATATAAGATAAACATCGAAGAATACTATGAACGGAAAATGCAAGCTTTAAAAAAACAAGAAGAAAGCCAATCACATGAAATAGAAGGGGAATTAAGAAAAATAAAACAAAAGCAATAGTTGTGTTAAGCTATTGCTTTTTTCTTGGATAAGGTTTTCTCTCATCTGTAAGTTCTAAAAGATAATCAATACTTGTATCATAATATAAAGCAAGTTTAATCAGACTATCTTTATCAATACTAATCTCATCATTTTCATAACGCGAATAAGTTTGTTGACTTACATTTAAAAGCTTTGCAATATCAGCTTGATACAAATCCCTATCTTCTCTCATATCTCTTAATCGTTCCATAATATCACCATTTGAATTTTACTATATTCGTAAAAAGAGTATTGACATATATCCGTAATACGCGTATACTAATATTAAGATACGCGTTTTAAGTGTATCAAATTCATAAAATTTAATAAATGAAGTAGAACTTCACGAGGAGCGTTGGTTATGGAATTCGAGGTATTAAAGAAAAACCATTTAAAAAGAAATATTGTAATTGGAGTAATAGCAGTACTAATTATTAGTGCTATAATATTAAACTTTACAAGGGCAAAATACCGAGTAACACAGTCTATACCACTAGTTAATGGTACAATTAATTATAGCTTGGCAGATCTAAATATTGTAGCACTATACATTGATGGAGTAGCAGCTGACGAATTAGATAGTTCTAAAAACTATACTTTAAATACAGAACAAAGTACCTGTACTTATAAAGATGGTAGCACAATTCAAAATTTAACATTAAGTTATGATAGTGATACCAAAACATTTACGATTGCTCCCTATACAGCCAAGGGAACAAAGTGTACTTTGTATTTTAATGAATATAAAGAGCCAACAGCTGCAGAGACAATTGAAAGCATATATCTAGATAATCAAAATATATTAGCATATGATGAAGCAAATAATCTAAGATATATAGGAGCAAATCCAAATAATTATGTTCAATTTAATGATGAGTTATGGCGAATCATAGGAGTATTTAGTGAAGATTCTCATGGCGTAATTGGACAAAAATTAATTAAAATAATTCGAAGTGAATTATTAGGTAGTATGGCATGGGATAGTGCCAGTACCAATAATTGGTCCACAGCCAGTTTACAAACAACATTGAATGGGGATTATTTAAATGGAAGTGGAAGCTATGCTAGTACTGGAATAAAAAGTGATACAGCAAGAAATATGATTGCAACAGTAACATGGAAACTTGGTGGTACAGCAAGTTATACAAGTGCCAGTAATGGGCTAGCAAGTCACTTTTATGGATATGAAAGAGGCACAACAGTCTATAGTGGCAACCCAACAACATGGATGGGGAAAGTAGCACTAATGTATCCAAGTGATTATGGCTATGCTACAAGTGGTGGGTTTACCACCAATAGAGAAGCATGTCTAGCCAAAGAGTTGTACAACTGGGATTCATCAAGTTTTAGCGATTGTAAGACCAATGACTGGCTTTATGATAGCAGTACTACTCAATGGACACTTACGTCGCGCTTAGGTCCCGGCAGTGTCTTCCTTACGAATTCGTCTGGCAGCCTCGGCGGCGCCTATAACATTACGCCCAACTCGTGGGGTGTTCGTCCTTCGGTATATCTCAAATCATTTGTATCAATTACCGGTGGAACTGGGACATCTGCTAATCCTTATACACTACAATAACTAATATAACTCTTTCCTAATTGCTCTTACACATAAAATAACAATAATAAATATATCGATAATTTCTGCTATTACTAAAGAATACATACCAATATGACACAAAGAAAGAATCGACATAGATGATAGTTTTACAATAACAGCAGCCATAGTAATAACCATGGTTGTTTTTGCTTTTCCAATGGCTTGTAATACGCTTTGTAATGGCCCCTCTAAATAAAACAAAACAAAGAAAGGAGCCAGTACTTCAATATATTCACTGCCTTTCGTTGTATTATATAAGGTAGAAAGAAGTGGTTCTCTAAAAAAGTAAATAAAACTAGAAAAAATAACTCCAACAATAAAAGATAAAATAATCGCTTGCTTAAGTCTTCTTTTTACCATAGAATAATTTTTATGATAATAATACTTGGATATTTCTGGAAGTAAACTAGAAGAGATTGCAGCAATAAAAAAAGAAGGCATGGATAAAAGAGAAATCGTATAAGCATTATATGCCCCATATTCATTTAAAATAAAATTCATAGAATATCCTGCAAAAAGTAAAATATTAGTAAGTAAAATAGGCTCAAAGAAAAATCCAATATTGCCAATTAATCTACCAGAAACTGTTGGAATAGAAATACTTAGTATTTCTTTTGTTGTTTTCATATCAGGCTTTAAATCCTGTTTAGTAATTTTAAACTTTTTAGGGAGGAAAAATAAAAAAGTAAAAATAGAGGTTAGTTCAGAGGCAATACTAATTAAAATAAGCCCCATAACCGAATAGACAATTCCTTTTTCTACTAAACCGGGAATGATAAGAAAAATAAGGAAAATACGCACGATTTGTTCTAGTATATTGGAAATGGTATGAGGAACCATTTTTTGCTTGCCATAAAAATATCCCTTTAAGATACTGGATAAAGAAACAAAAGGGAAAGTTAAAGCCATCGCCATTAAAAGAATACTACACCGTTCATCATTTAAAAGGGTAATAGCAATAAAATCTTTTGTAAAATAAATAATACAAATCACAATGACATTTAAAATCATGGTAATTACTGTTGCACTAGATAATATTTTAAGACTTTTGGTTTTATGTTCACTAATGAGTTTAGAAATAACAACAGGAAGTGATAGTGTGGCAATAGTAAGTAAGAGGGAATAAGTAGGCATTACCAAAGAATAAAGATTAATCGCATCACTTCCTACCATTCTCGTATAGATAATTCGAATGCCAAAACCAAGTAATTTAGTAACCAGTCCTCCAATCATCAAGATAAAAGTAGCTTGCAAGAATTTATTTTTCATGATGTCCCCCTTTTAAAATTTGTTTATTTAGTATATAATTAAATATATGAAATTAATTTCGATTTAGTCGTAAAGGAAAAAGGAGAGATCTTGATGGATCAAGAAATTAAATTTAAGAATTTAACTGAATTATATGAACGAATTTTACCAGCCTTAAAAAGTAAGACAAGAGAAATCCATAAAAAAGGCATGGATTATATTCATGAAGAAGATATTTGGAATTATCTAAAAAATTATAAATGGACCACTTCAAGATCCTTGGATCTAGGGGATATGGTGAATGATATTTTTAATATTGAAATAAAAGAACTAGATCGTTATGTAAAAGATGAATTAAA
Organism: uncultured Bacilli bacterium; assembly: GCA_944358115.1. GTDB lineage: Bacteria > Bacillota_I > Bacilli_A > RF39 > UBA660 > Caccenecus. The sequence goes on along the minus strand of CALVQH010000012.1, from coordinate 27,891 downwards.
AAATTATAGAAGAGAAATTAACCGAGGTGAAATATAAATGAAAACAGAAGAAGAACCGATCAGTTTTGAGACTGTTTATGAAGAAATAAAAGAAAACATCAAAGATACCGACGATTTATTAAAAATAAAAGAAGCTTATCATTTTGCTTTAGAAAAGCACAAAGGCATGAAACGTCTTACTGGTGAAGACTTTATTACTCATCCTCTTCATGTTGCGAGGATTGTAAATAGTTTGAATGTCGATGCAACAACGATTATTGGTGCTCTTCTACATGAGGTAATGAATAACGGGGAAACAACGCAAAAGGAATTAGAAGAAAAATTTGGCTCTACTGTTGCCACCATTGTCGATTCAATTACCAAAATTAATAAACTAGAATTAGTAGACGATTCAGAATCAAGTGCTATTTACTTAAGAAAAGTACTAGTAGGTCTTGCTACAGATGTCCGTGTTTTATTTATTAAACTTGCCGATCGTCTCCATAATATGCGCACGAATTATGCCATTAATCCTAAAAAACAAAAGCAAAAAGCATATGAAACGATGGCTGTTTTAATTCCGATTGCCCATCGTCTTGGTATTAACTCGATTAAAAGTGAATTAGAAGATTTATGCTTATATTATACAAAACCGGATGTATATAAAGATATCTTAGAAAAGCTAAACGAAACCCAAGAAGAATTAAAAGATTCTTTAGAAGAAATGCAAGAAAGTATTACAAATATTTTAACAGAACAAGGGTTGAAATTTAAAATAAAGGGAAGAGTCAAAAGTGTTCATAGTATTTATAATAAATTATCAAATGGAAAAAAATGGAATGAAATTTATGATATTTTAGCTCTCAGAGTCATTTTAGAAACAGTAAGTGATTGTTATCTAGCTGTTGGTCTTGTACATGCTAAATATCGTCCTATCCCTAATCGCTTTAAAGATTATATTGCTATGCCTAAAGCAAACATGTATCAAAGTTTGCATACAACCGTTTTTGGTGTAGATGGACATCTTTTTGAAGTTCAATTTCGAACTTATGAAATGGATGAATTTGCCGAAAAAGGTATGGCTTCCCATTGGTCTTATAAAGAACACGGAACAAAAAAAGTACAAAGTATTATGGAGCAAAAGTTAGAAATGTTCCGTAACTTAATTGAAACACATGAAGAAGTAGATGATCTTGCTTTTGCCAAAGATGTTACAAGTGATATGCTTGCAGAAATGATTTATGTTTTCACTCCCAAAGGAGATGTTATGGAGCTTCCTCGAGGATCTACTCCCGTTGATTTTGCTTACCGTATTCACTCTGATGTTGGTGATAAAACTGTGGGCGCCATTGTAAATGATACCATTGTCCCTTTAAATCATGAATTAGAGAATAATGATATCGTAAAAATTAAAACAAACCCAAATGGCTCACCAAACAAAGATTGGCTAAATTTTGTAAAAACTAGTCAAGCCAAAAATAAAATTAAATCTTACTTTAGCAAGCAAGAACGAGCTTACATGACTGAAAAAGGAAAAGATATCCTAGAAAAAGAACTACGTAAAAGGAAATTATCTTTTAGTGATGTGATGAGTGAAGAAAACATTAAAAAAATCTTAAAAGACTTAAAGCTTAAAGATTTAGACGATATTTATTTATCAATTGGTACTCTAAGATATACTGCCGGCTTTATCATTAATTTAACTAGTGATAGCAAAGCTGATGTGGAAGATGCTCTAATTGAAAAAGTAAATAAGGAAACAAAAACAACTGCCAATTATAAAAACGATATCATTGTCGCTGGCATTGGCGATATTCTCGTAAATATTGCCAAATGCTGCAAACCTGTAAAAGGAGATGAAATCACCGGCTTTATTACCAAAGGTCAAGGAATAACCGTTCACAAGAAAAACTGCCCAAATATTATTGGCAAAGAAGAACGAATGATTGATGTAAAATGGAATTATCAAAATGAATCGACTTATTTAACTGATCTATTCATTGAAACCGATAATAATAAAAACTATCTATCTGATATCATTGCCACTTTTACCAAACGAAACATTCACATTGATTCTTTCCAAGCTCGGGAATATGCCAGCAATTACGTTTATGACGTTACCATAAAAGTTAAAAACAAAGAAGAAGTAGAAAGATTAATTTTAGATTTAGAAATGTTATCTTTCGTAAGCAATGTTAATAGGAGTAAATAATGAAAGTATGCATTCAAAGAAGTAAACACAGTAGTGTTGTGGTAGATAACAAATTAGTAAACGAAATACCTTACGGCCTTGTCGTACTGGTGGGGTTTACAGAAGGGGATACGATTGAAGATATTAAGAAAATGGCTAAAAAAGTTGTTAATTTACGAATCTTTAATGATGAAGAAGGCATCATGAATAAATCAATATTAGAAGTTGGAGGTGAAATACTTTCGATTAGTCAGTTCACACTTTATGCCAATACTAAAAAGGGTAATCGCCCTTCTTACATAGAAGCTTTAAACGGTGAAGAAGCAATAAAATTGTATGAAAAATGGAATGAAGAATTAAACCAGTATACCGTAACAAAGCCAGGCATATTTGGAGCTGACATGAAAGTAAATATTTTAAATGATGGTCCCGTTACCATTATAATAGAAAGTAGATAAATATGAGTTTAGAGGATATATTACAGCAATTAGAAATATATGGAGAACAAAAAGAAGAAAAAAACTATTTTATCAATTTAGGAAAAAAATTAGCGAAAAGCTATTATTACTTTTTTAATAATAAGAAAATGGAAGAGTTATATAAAAGCTTTACCTTTTATGAATCAACGCAACTAAAGCTAAATGTTTTTTTTGAAAGCCCAAAGGACATTACTTATTTAGCATATCAAGAAACACAAAGATTAACGCTAAAAGAAGGAACATTTATCACCTATGATTTAAGTGGAACTGTCTTAGAATTAATCGTTGATTATCAAAAATTAAATACGATCAATTTAACATTACATGGGGCATTAGAAATAATAAAACATCGTAACATAGAAATAGAAGATAATAAAATAGAGGAATTTTTTGAACAATTAAAAATAACTTCTCTTATTTATAATTATGCTTTTCTCATTTTACAAAAAAAGATGAAGACAAAAATGGATATTGTGCGTGTTGGTATGTTTAAAAATGCTTATTATAAAATAATATGTCTAGAATTACCAAAATTAGCCTTAAAAGAGGCCAAAAGAAGCATTCCGACATCCAGAGTAAGAATTAAAACGTAAACCTTTACTTTTTCCCGCGTTTTTGCTATAATTTCTTTTAACACTAAAAAGAAAGAAGGAAAAACATGAAAGAATATAACTACACAAGCGAGGAAGATAATTTAATATTGTTTTATAATAAATATTTAAACGCTGGCAAAGTAGGGGAAGATTATTTTTTTAAATTAATTGCTAATTATGTAGATGCTTGGCAAGCAAAAATGAAAACCGTTCAAAAATTAGATCAAGATCCTCAATTATTAGGAGAAACGCTAAACAAATTAAAAATATCCGAAGAAGATATCAAAACAATTTCCTATTTTGATCATGATTTTCAAGTGTTTTATCAAGCAAATTACATTCGTATCAATGAAGATTATGGCGTAATTGTAGATGCTTATGCCAATATTATTCGTTTTGATTTTTATAAAGACTTAGACTGGAGTGAAATATCCATGCTTTATAAATACATAAATAAAAATATCTTTACACTATTAAGCAAGTTAGAAAGAAACATAGGAGTAATAGAAGCATCTGAGCAAGCGAAAGATATGCTTTTGCAAAATTTATTAGTATCCAAATTAGAACAAGCGGTTTATAGTGTAATCAAAGAAAGAAATGGAAATTTACAAGCATCTTTATTTGCCGTTGCTAACGCTGAAATTTTTGATTATGAAAACCGTCTTGCTGATGAACTAGATTATGAAGCAATTTTAAGAAGTAAACAATCATGTTCAAGATCTCGTCGTTAAAAATACTTGACGATAAGAAAAAAATATAATAAAATAAAAAGCGTAGAATATTTTTCTAAAGAAAGACCAAGTATAATCCAAACTTTTCTTTCAAAGAGAGGGCTAATCTGCTGCAAATGCCTAAAGAAAAAGGATTAGAAAGACAGCTTTCCTAATTTAGAAAACGCCGGTTTTGGCGATAAAAGAAAGAGAGTACTTAGTAAAATAAGGTGGCACCGCGGGTTTTAAACTCGTCCTTATGATACTAAGTTTTTTTATTTGAAGGAGGAAAAAATGATAACAAAACCAAAAGGAACGTATGATATTTATGGTGAAAATGCCAAATATTATAATTATATTAATGGAGTTTTTGCATCTGTTTGTGAATATTACAATTATGAATACATTAGAACTCCTATTTTTGAAGAAAGTGAGTTATTCCACCGTAGTGTTGGGGAATCATCTGATATTGTATCAAAAGAAACATATGACTTTAAAGATCGAGGCGAAAGAAACTTAACCCTTCGTCCTGAAGGAACCGCTGGTGTCGTTCGCAGTTTTATTGAAAACAAAATGTATGGCGACGCAACTCAACCCAAAAAGTTTTATTATAGTGGTACCATGTATCGTTATGAACGACCACAAGCAGGAAGATTTAGAGAATTAAGTCAAATTGGCGTAGAAGTTTTAGGAAGCGACTCTCCGATGATGGATGCCGAAGTCATTTCTCTTGCTTACCGCCTATTAGAAGAAATGGGAATAGAAGAGGTAACAGTAAAAATAAATACGCTTGGTGATAGCGCTTCTCGTGAAGCATACCGCCATGCTTTAGTAGAGTATTTAAAACCTCACATTCATGAATTATGTGAAGATTGTCAAAAAAGATTTACAACCAATCCTTTACGAATTTTAGATTGTAAAGTAGATAAAGATAGTGAAGTATTAAGAAATGCTCCTTCTATTTTAGAATATTTAAATGAAGAGAGTAAAACAAGATTCAATCGCGTATTAGAATATTTAGAATATTTAGATGTAGATTATGAAGTAGATCCTAATATTGTAAGAGGACTAGATTATTACAATCATACCGTCTTTGAACTTGTTGCCGACCTAGATATTCTAGGAAGTGCAACTACCCTTTGTGCAGGAGGAAGATATAATAATTTAGTAAGCTTCCTAGGAGGACCAGACACACCTGGAATTGGCTTTGCCAGTGGAATTGACCGCTTAATGATGGTATTAAAAGAATTAAATAAAGACAAAGAAATGAATCAAGGAATCGATGTTTATGTGATGGCTATCAATGAAGAAGAAAAATTAACAGCGATGCGCCTAGTTCAAGATTTGCGTTGGTGTGAAGTTAAATGTGATATGGACACTCTTGGTCGCAGTTTAAAATCACAATTTAAACAAGCTGATCGTCTAAATGCTCGTATGCTCATCATTCTAAATAGTGAAGATTTGCAAAAAGGCTTAATCACCGTAAAAGATAACATAACCAAAGAAGAGAGCAAAATAGATGAAAGTGAAATATTAGATTATATTGTTAGTAATTTATAGGAGGAATTATGCGAACATTAATAAAAGATTTAAAAGAACAAGAAATAACGACAATTAGTGGATGGGCTACGAACATCCGTGATACCAAATATATGATTTTTGTTATCTTAAAAGATCGTAGTGGAAAGATTCAAGTATCAATAGATAAAAAAGAACAACCAGATTTAGCAGCAAAATTAGATGGCATTCTATCAAGTAGCATTTTATCATTTACAGGCAAAATGGTTTATAGCGAATATGTCAAAGATGGAGGAAAAGAATTTTTACCTACTCAAATAGAGGTATTAAGTAAAAGTGAAGCTCTTCCATTAGATGAAACCGCAGATTTAGACACCAGGCTCAATTATCGTTGGATTGATTTAAGAAGTGAAAAAAATAACTTAATGTTAAAAGTCCAAGCCGCTTTTGTTGAGGGAATGCGTTCTTTCTTAATTAAAGAAGATTTTACAGAAATACATACGCCTAAATTAATTGCCACCGCCTCTGAATCTGGCTCTGAAGTATTTGAAGTAAAATATTTCGATCGGAAAGCTTATTTAGCACAAAGTCCCCAATTTTATAAACAAATGGCAATTGCAAGTGGCCTAGAAAGAGTATTTGAAATTGCTCCTGCTTTCCGTGCTGAAAACTCAAATACAAATCGTCATGCAACGGAATTTACTTCTTTTGACCTTGAATTTGCTTACATTGATTCTTATGAAGATGTAATGAATATGGAAGAAGATTTGTTAATCGCTGGTCTTCTAAATGTTAAAAACTTATATGGAGATAAAATAAAAGAATTATTTAATAGTGATGTAATTATTCCTAAAAAGCCTTTTCCTAGAATCAAGCTTCAAGATTTATATCAAGAATTAAATAAAAGATATGGCTATGAAATACCAGAACATGATATTGGTGATATGAATGCCGAGGCGGAAAAGCTAACAAGTAGATATGCGATGGAAGAATATAATTCAGAGTTTATCTTTGTAACAGGATACTCTAAAACCAAAAGAGCATTCTATCACATGCGAAAAAATGATATACCAGAAGGATTTGATTTAATTTGGCGTGGAACAGAAATTACAACCGGAGCGCAAAGAGAACATCGTTATGAAATCTTAAAAAAACAAGCTGAAGAAAAAGGACTTGGTAAAGATGTTGAATTCTATTTAGAGTTCTTCAAATATGGTTGTCCACCTCATGGCGGTTTTGCAATCGGTATTGATAGATTAACAATGCTCCTACTTGGTATAACTAGTATTAAAGAAGAAATGTTTATATTTAGAGGCCCATCACGGCTTACACCGTAAAGGAGAGATTACTATGGATTTAAGAGATTTATTTTTAAATATCAAAGATTGTGTTGATAAAGAAATTAAAGTAGAAGGTTGGATCCGTAACCACCGTGATCAAAAGACCTTTGGCTTTATTGATTTTTCTGACGGCACAACTTTTGAACATTTACAAATTGTTTATGATGAGTTGTTAGAAAACTTTGATGAAGTAAGAAAATTATTAGTAGGAAGTGCGATTGAAGTAGTGGGTAAAATCATGCCTTCTGCTGGAAAACAAGATTATGAAATGCATGCTATAAGTATTAAATTGTTAGGGGACTGTCCTGAAGATTATCCAATTCAACCAAAGCGTCATACAAGAGAATTTTTAAGAGAACAAGCTTATTTAAGGCCTAGAACAAATTTATTTCAAGCTGTATTTCGCGTAAGAAGTATTGCTGCTTATGCCATTCATAAATATTTTCAAGATCGTGGTTATGTTTATTTTCATGCCCCTTTAATTACAGCAAGTGACTGTGAAGGAGCAGGGGAAATGTTTCAAGTAACAACTTTACCTTTAGATAAACTAAAAGGAGAGCCAGATTATAGCAAGGATTTTTTTGGCAAAATGACCAACTTAACCGTAAGTGGCCAATTAGAAGCCGAAACATTTGCTCTTGCTTTCAAAAAAACCTATACATTTGGTCCAACCTTTCGAGCTGAAAATTCTAACACGAAAACCCATGCTTCTGAATTCTGGATGATTGAACCAGAAATAGCTTTCTGTGATTTAGAAGGGGACATGAATATCATGGAAGATATGTTAAAATACATTGTAAATTATGTATTAGAGCACGCTCCAAAAGAAATTGATTTCTTTGATACTTTTGTAGAAAAAGGTCTAAAAGAAAAATTAGAAAAATTGGTAAAAAGTCATTTTACCCGGATTGATCATGAAGAAGCGATTACAATTTTAAAAAATGCGGATGTAAAATGGGAATTTGCTCCTGAATATGGAGAAGATATTGCCAAAGAACACGAAAAGTATCTAACTGAATATTTTAATGGACCTGTATTCATTAAAAATTGGCCAAAGGATATTAAAGCCTTCTATATGAAGCAAAACCCCGATGGCAAAACCGTTGCCGCTGTTGACCTTGAAGTACCGGGCGCAGGAGAATTAATGGGTGGAAGCCAGAGAGAAGAAAATTATGATAAATTAGTTACAAGAATGAAAGAGTTAAACATGGATCCTGCTTCTATGGATTGGTATTTAAACTTAAGAAAATATGGTGGCTGCGTTCATTCTGGATTCGGTATGGGCTTTGAGCGTCTACTCATCTATCTAACAGGTGTTGATAATATCCGGGATGTCATTCCTTATCCAAGAACACCAAAGAATTGTGAGTTTTAAGGAGGGATTATGAAAAAGATAATTGCCATTGTTGGTATGTGTGGTTCTGGTAAATCTATTGCCTGTAATCTACTAGAAGAAAAAGGCTTTAAAAAAGTTTATTTTGGGGGTGTAACCCTAGATAAATTAAAAGAAGAAGGATTAGAAGATAATCCCGAAAACGAAAAATATATGCGTGAAAAATTAAGAAAAGAACTAGGAATGGGTGCTTTTGCTATCATCTTACTTCCTAAAATAAAAGAACTTGCTAAGGAAAATAATGTCGTTTTAGATGGTCTCTATTCTTGGGATGAATTAAAAATATTAAAAGAAGAATTTGGCGAAGAAATAACTACAATTGCAATTATTACCGATAAAGCCCTTCGTTACCAAAGATTAAGCATTCGTCCTGAAAGAAGCCTAACGAAAGAAGAAGCCGAAAAAAGAGATATTGCTGAAATTGAAAATATTGCTAAAGCCGGCCCAATTGCCTATGCTGACTATTACACCCTCAACAATAAAACAGTTCTAGATTTTAAAATCCGCCTAGAAAGTATTTTAGAAGAAATAGAAAAGAAAGGACTTAACAATGAGTAAATTTACAAAAGAAATGGTTGATGATTATGCTGAAAAATTACTAATTGGCCTAACCGATGAAGAAAATAAAATGGTTTTAGATGAATTTGAAGCGATTGATAAAAACATTGACTTAATTAACGAAATACCTAACATCGAATCGATCGAGCCAATGACTCATGCCTTAGATGATTTTACATTTGAATTAAGAAGTGATATTGCGGAAGAATCAATTCCTATCGAAGATGCCTTAAGAAATGCTGGCAAAACCGATGGAAGAGAAATTGAAGTACCAAAGGTGGTGGATTAACATGTTAGAAAAAAGTATAACAGAACTTCATGATCTATTAAAGACTGGAAAAATAACAAGTGAAGAATTAGTAAGAGAATCCCTAAAAAAATCTCATGAAATAGAAGAAAAATACAATGCTTTTGTAACGATTTGTGATGATGCCAAAGATACAAAAGTAACAGATTCTTTGGTATCAGGAATTCCTTTTGGGGTAAAAGATAATTATTCAACAAAAGATGTCTTATCAACAGGATCTTCCAATACCCTTAAAAATTATATTCCTTTTTATACAGCAACAGTTGTACAAAAATTATTTGATGCAGGAGCGATTATGACTAATAAAACTGCTTTAGATGAATTTGGTATGGGTGGAACCGGAACAACTTGTCATACTGGTCCTGTCTTAAATCCTTGGGATCCTACTAGAATGTGTGCTGGTTCTTCAGCAGGTTCTGCTTGTGCGGTAGCAAGTGGTGTGTATCCTTTTGCCTTAGGAAGTGATACGGGTGATTCCATTCGTAAACCAGCAGCTTTCTGTGGAATTGTCGGCTACAAACCAACTTATGGTATGTTATCTCGTTATGGCTTGTTTCCTTTTGCAAGTAGCTTAGACCATTGTGGCGTCTTAACCAGAAGTGTAGAAGATGCTGCCATTGTATGTGATATCATGAAAGGGATTGATAAACATGATATGACAAGTTGGGACTCTAGCAAAATGCATTTAAAAGATGCTCTAACCGGTAATATCAAAGGAAAGAAACTATTTTATATCAAAGAAATCTGTGATATCAATAATTATCCAAATGCTGATGAAACATTAAAAGAACATTTAAAAAACTTTGAGGAGACCTTAAAATTGCTCAAAGAAGAAGGTGCAACAATTGAAGAAGTTAGCATCGATCAAAGACTATTAAATGCTATCGCTAGTGTCTATGTAGTAATATCTTGTGCCGAAGCAACAAGTAATATGTCAAATTTAACTGGTATTATCTTTGGCCCAAGAAGTGATAAACAAAATGTCTTTGAAATGATGAAAGATCATCGTACTTTGGGATTTTCTCCCTTAATAAAAAGAAGATTCGTGATCGGTTCTTATGTGTTACAAAAAGAAAACCAAGAGCGTTATTTTAAAAATGCGGCTCGTGTTAGAAGATTAATTGTCGATCAAATGAAAGAGCTATTTAAAACTTATGATTGTCTAATTTTACCAGTATCAAGTGGCCCAGCTAAAAAATTTGATGAAGATAAAGATGTAATTGATGCATCAACAAATGTCTTAGAAGAACACTTACAAATTGGTAATTTTGGTGGTTTTCCATCGATTACAATTCCAAACGGTTTGATAAACGGCTTACCAGTAGGAATTAATATGACCGGTAATTGTTACGATGATGAAAATATTTTAAATATTGCTTATACACTAGAAAGTAAAATGTCATATAAAGGCCAAATAGCAAAGGAGGCAATTAAATGAAAAAACAAATAGCAACCATTGGTTTGGAAATGCATTGTGAATTTAAGAGTAATTCCAAAGTATTTTCTGCTGCTAAAAATGCTTATAGTGAAATACCAAATTCTAATATTGCTCCTCTTGATATGGCATTCCCAGGAACGCTTCCTGTAGTCAATAAAAAATGTGTGAAAGATGCTCTAAAGGTAAGTATAGCTCTTAATTGTACGCAACCAGAATACATGGTTTTTGACCGAAAAAACTATTATTATCCAGACTTACCTAAGGGTTATCAAATTACTCAAATGGCATACCCAATAGGAATAAATGGTAAAATTTATATAGAAGTAAATGGAAAATTAATCCCAGCTTATATTCACGATGTTCATTTAGAGGAAGACTCTGCCAGTCTAGATCACTTTTTTGATACTTCAAATATTGATTATAACCGCTGTGGTGTTCCCTTATTTGAATTAGTAACGGAACCATGTTTCCATTCTGCTGAAGAAGCGACTGCTTTTATTGAGCATATGATCAGAGTGTATCGTTACTTAGGAGTATCCGATGCCGATACCAAACGTGGTCAAATTCGTTGTGATGTAAACGTATCTATCGCTGATGAAGATTCTAAAGAATTAGGTACCAAAGTAGAAACTAAAAATGTGAATTCTCTAGGTGGCGTTGCAGGTGTCATCAATTATGAAATAGCAAGACAAACCAAATTAAAAGAAGAAGGTAGATACGACGAGGTCGAACAAGAAACCAGAAGATGGGATGAAGAGACTGGAACCACGATTAGAATGCGTAGTAAAGTAGACGCGATTGATTACAAGTATTTTGTGGAACCAAATATTCCAAAATACAAAATGAGTGATGAATGGAAAAAGAAAGTAGCATCAACCATTCCAAGACTTCATTTAGAGCGAAAAATTGACTATATAAATAATCACGGATTATCTAATTATGATGCCGAAATACTCGTAAAAGAGAAAGCAATATCAGATTATTTTGAAGAATGTTTAGCACTTCAAATGGATGCAAAAGCTGCAGCAAACTGGATTATTACCCAAATATTAGGATATATAAACAAAAATAATACCAATATCAACGATTTATATCTAACTCCTAAGAGATTAAAAGATTTAATTGATGAACTAGACAAAAAAACAATTAGTTCAAAACAAGCAAAGGAAATATTTGAAAAAGTAATTGAAGAGAAAAAAGAGGTAAGCGACTTTATTAGTAAAGAAAATGCTCAAATAAGTGATAAAGATGAACTTACCAAAATGATTGAAGAAATTCTTGCTAATAATCAAAGTCAAATTGCAGAATATAAAAATGGTAGAACGAATATTTTCGATTATTTTGTAGGACAAGTGATGAAACAAACAAGAGGAAAAGCAAATCCTGTTTTAACGAAAGAAATCTTAACTGAAAAACTAAAATAGTGAAGGTGAAATTTTACATTTCATCTTTTTTCGTGTATAATATACATTAGGAAGTGAGTAGTATGTCTAAAAAGAAAATTGTAATATTAGTAATAGCAATCATTCTTTTTATCGCCGCTTTAATTGGCATTTATTTTCTAACAACGAAAGATAAAGAGCAAAGTATTACAGGTACTGTAATTGTAAGTAAAGATAACTATATTATTTTAGAAAGCCAAGAAGGGGATTATTTAGTTAAAAATATCGAAAACAGTTATGAACTAGGAGATGAAGTAACAATTACTTATCAAAAGAGCAGTTTAAAAGAAACATCGCCAATTGAAGTAACTGCCACCAAAGAAGTAATTGTAAAACGAGCTCAAAATGAGACTCAAGAAGAGCCAGAGAAAACACAAGAAGAAGAATCATCTTCAAATACAAATAAAACAAATAATAATTCTTCTAATCAAACCTCAAATAACCAAACAACAACTAATCAGAATACAGATGAATCAAATAACAAGAAAGAAACAAGCAATAATGTAACAACCACCCAGAATGAATCAACAACTCAAAACAATCCTTCTAACAATAATACTAAATCTGCAGATGAAGAAGTATTAACCTATGTTAGATCGATTGAGAGTGATACCGAAAACGGAATTACAAGTACTCTGAAAAGTGGTTTTATTACTGTTGTTGACTTTCTTTTCTATGATGGAAAAATAGCAGGTCATACTTTTAATGAACTAACTACAAGTGCTAAGCTAGAAGTACTAAAAGCCGCTTTATGGATTGATGATAAAGTCGATAGCGTATTTCCAGGATATAAAGAAACCATTAGCAATGGTGCTAGTAAAGTTTATACAAGTGTAAAAAATTTAATTGTCAGCACTTATCTAGATATCACCACAAGTATTTGTGAAAGCCATAGCAATTTGTGTGAAAGTGCCAAGAGTGACTTTCAAGATTTAAAACAAAGTTTTGGCTTTACTTGGGATCTCATTAAAAGCTTAGCAAGCTCAGGCTTAGATAAATTAGCAAGTTGGTATGAAATTTGGAGCGGTAAGTAATGAATGTCATCTTCTTAGATTTTGATGGTGTCATCAATAATAATGAAGAGAAAATAACAAAAGAAGCCATGATCACATTAAAAGAAATAATCTTAAAGTATCAGGCTTTAGTGGTAATAACGACTTCTTGGTTTATGTTTAGTCCTAATCGCAAAGATAAAATAACAAAATTTTTAAATAAATTAGGAATTATAGATATCGATTGGATAAAACTTGGACTAAAAGGAAGTTATCAAGGTATTCCTTTAAGTTATCGCACGCTTGGAATCACAGACTATTTATTAACGCATCCTAACATTAACTACCTCGTTCTGGATGATGAATATGAAAAAGAATATGAATTATTAAATATAAATCATTTAAAAACCAATCCCAATACCGGTTTAACAGGAGAAGATATAAAAAAAGTATCTTTTAAAAACCAAATCTTACTATATTTACTAAAGAAAAAGAGAAATCAAGATAACTGTTTAAAACCTCTTTTTTTTTATTCTTAAACATGCTATAATGATTTTATAGTAGGGTAGGTCGATCATATGATATTTGGAAAAATTTTATATATTAGTGATAATATAGCGCATGTTGAAAATATAAGCAAAGATACTATCACTGCCGATTTAATGAATATTCATGTAATATTCGAAGATAAAGATCAAAGAATATTAGGTGAAGTAATCGAATTAAACGATGAAGAAATAAAAATCCGTTTCTTAGGTGAATTTGTTGGTTCAAGATATGTAAATGGTGTTATTAGAAAACCACTTTTATCTAGTTCTCTAAGAATTATTAATAGTGAAGAATTATTAGAATTAGTAGGAACCTTAACAAATAAAAGCTTTACCTTAGGTTCTAGTGCTACTTATAAAGGATTTCAAATTTGTCCTAATATTAATGATTTATTTTCCAATCATTTAGCCATATTTGGTAACTCTGGTTCTGGTAAATCATGTGGTGTATCAAGAATTATTCAAAACATATTTAGTAATCCAAAAACCGTAACCTATAATGCCAATATGTTCTTCTTTGATGCCTATGGTGAATACAAAAACGCTTTTGGTTCTCTAAATAAGATTAATCCAAACTATAATTATAAATTTATTACTACTAATCCAACGGAACCAACGGATTATCTCTTAAAAATACCAGTAAACTTACTTACTCTTGATGATGTTGCACTATTACTGCAAGCCAATAGTCACTCTCAATTACCAATTTTGGAACGTAGTATTAAATATGCCAAAATATTTTCAAGTGATTCCAAAGAAGTAACCAAATATAAGAATCATTTAATTGCTAAAGCTTTAATTGCGATTCTTTTTAGTAATGCCACAACAAGTTATAAAAAGAACGAAATATTTAAAGTAATAGAAGTTTGTCACACCAAAGAATTTAACTTTGATTCAGTTATACCTGGTCTAGGTTACACCAGAAGCTTTAGTGAATGCTTTGAAATTGATTCCAATGGTAACTTTGGTGAATCAGTATTAATTACTGATTACATTCTAAAACATATTGATGAATCCATTACGGAAATGCCTATTCCTGAAAAAGCATTTTATACGCTAAAAGATTTAGCAAATGCCCTAGAATTTACTTTAATTAGTGAAGGATTCCAAGGAAATCAAGCAATGTATAATGAAGCGATGATCTTGCAAGTAAGACTGAATACCATTATTGGTGGACAGGTTAATAATTATTTTGATGGTTCTAAATATACAAGTACCGAAGAATTTGTTGCAGAGTTATGTAGAAAAGATAATGCGAGAGCTCAAATCGTTAATATTAACTTAGAAGATATTGATGATGCTTATGCCAAAGTAATTGTTAAAATTATTTCTAAATTATTATTTGATTATGCGAAAAGTTTAACGAACCGGGCTAGTATTCCATTTCACTTATTCTTAGAAGAAGCCCATAGATATATCCAACAAGATACCGATACATTCTTACTTGGATATAACATCTTTGACCGAATTGCAAAAGAAGGTCGTAAATATGGCGTAATTCTAGATATTATTAGTCAAAGACCAGTTGAAATAAGCGATACCGTTATTGCTCAATGTTCCAACTTCTTAATATTTAAAATGACCCACCCAAAAGATATCAAATATATTGAAGAAATGCTTCCAAATATTAGTGCCGATGTCATTGAAAAAATGAAGGTATTACAACCAGGAAACTGTGTAGCATTTGGTTCTGCCTTCAAAATACCAATGATTTGTAAACTAGAAATGCCAGATCCAATGCCATATTCAACAAACTGTAATGTATCAGCATGTTGGGAAGAAGAGCCAACTTCTGCGCCAAGAATTTCTCCAGAGCCAATTGCAAATAACTATGTAACAGAAGGTGTTCAAACAAATAATTTACAAAGCGATATGACAGCTTCAACGAATCCAGTTAGTCAACCAAATTCATATCAAAATACAGCAACTAATAATACCGATTTTAATCCAATGTCGGGAATGGGAAACATTTAAAAATTCAAAAAAAGATTAGAACTTCAAACATTCTAATCTTTTTCCATTGTTCTTTAACAATTAGATAAATGATGTTTCTCACATTAATATCTATTATAAAACTATTTTTTGTTTCAGCCACTAGCCAGTAATTGCCCTTATAAAGGAGCGACCTTTATTCTTCAATTACCTACAAACACTAAAGAAGACTTTCACTTCCAAATTTCATGCGCATAGGAACAATTTTCTTGTTTAATACGGAATCGAACCGCGACAACCATCTTTTTGTTGCAGATTTGCACTACTTTAACCAGTTTCTAATCTTATAACATATCACTATGTATCAACTGCAAATAGCTTATTGGCATTCTTTAAAACTCTTTAGATGCCACTCTAATAAATTTTAAAGTTAATCTTCCTTTTTTCTACAAGGAAAGTTTCTGATGACTACGATTAGGACTGTGCTTTATAATCCCATAATAGTATTGCTAATATCTTTTTTGTTACTTCGTAACTCTCAGTTTAATATTACTATTAAACCAACTCAATCCTCTAAAAGTTCGCACTATTAAAT
Source organism: uncultured Bacilli bacterium (assembly GCA_944358115.1). Lineage (GTDB taxonomy): Bacteria > Bacillota_I > Bacilli_A > RF39 > UBA660 > Caccenecus. The sequence continues at coordinate 11,876 of CALVQH010000012.1, read as the reverse complement.
AATAAGTAAAAGATATACCCATACAAAATTGCCTTTTTGTCTATCATATGGTTCATTTATCTAATTGTCAAAGAACAATGTATTCGCATTATATCACCATGTATTATTCCTGTCAACAAAATTATATACCAAGCGTAATGTAAAAAAGATGTATAAGTACTTGAATAGAATTTATCATATATGATATAATAATAATGCCTAGAGGATATAGTTTATCTGTAGCATAAAACCGACTATGTGATATTATTGGGAGAATAATTACATGTGGAGTTGAAGACTGGTCTTTGATTAGCCAGGATCCAGAAGCATGTATGTTTCTTACCACCTCGCGAGAGCGGGTTTTTTATCACCAGATAGACTTTCCGTCTGGGTTTTTATTTGGTATAATATCTTTGGTGATATTATGTTTGATCGTTTAATACCTTTAATTGGAGAAGAAAACTTAGAAAAAATAAAAAATACAAAAATCTTATTAGTAGGCATTGGTGGAGTAGGGGGATTTGCTTTAGAATGTCTAGTTAGAACTGGATTTAGTGATATAACCATCATAGATGGTGATACCATTGATGAATCAAATTTAAATAGACAAATTATTACGAATAAGGAAAATATAGGTAACTCCAAAGTAAAAGAAGCTTTAAATAGATATCAAAAAATTAATAGCAATGCTAAAATAACCATAAAAGACATCTTTTTAACTAAAGATAATATGAAAGAATATATAAATGAAAAATATGATTATATCATAGATGCTTGTGATGATATTAATGTAAAAGTAGAATTAATTAAGTATGCTAGAACAAATCATATTAAAATCATTAGTGCCTTAGGAACTGGTAAAAAAATTAACCCTAAATATTTAGAAATAACAACACTTGCTAAAACCGAAAACGATCCATTAGCAAGAAAATTAAGACAATTAATAAGAAAAGAAAATTTAGATTTAAATATACCCGTTGTATTTAGCAAAGAAACACCAATTGATATGAAAAACATATTAGGTGCTTGTATTTTTGTTCCCGCAGTTGCTGGTATCTACCTAGCTAACTATATATTTTTAGACACTATAAAGCCTCAAGACAATTCTTGAGGTTCATCTATTTTGCCTAGAATATAATCAGCACTTATATGGTATTTTTTACATATTGCATAAAGATAATTAGTAGATAATATATTAACACCTCGTTCATAAGAAGAGATGTTAGAAAATGTAGTATTTAAAAAAGTAGCTAATTTAGATTGTGTAAGTTTATTATTTTTTCGAAACTCTTTTAATCTAGTAGCACTCTTTAATTTATCAATTTCTTCACTTGTATTTTTATATTGTTTTAAATCGGTAAAATCAAATATATAATCAAAAGATACATGAAAATAATTACATAAAGTATTTAAGTGCTTAATAGGGATTGTTACATATTCATTTTCGTATTTACCATATTGACTACGGTCAATATTAAGTAATTCTCCCATGGTATTTTGAGTTAATCCGTCTCTTTCTCTTAAGTATTTTAATCTGCTATACATCCTAATCACCGCAATTATTTTCTCATGATAAACATTAAATTTTAATTTAACGGGGCAAATAATGTAATTTTTCTTGACTTTTAGTCTAGCTCAAATTATAATTTAACTATAAGCTAGGAAACTCATCATACTATGATAGTTTATTTTGATGAAAAACAAAATGAAGCCTAGCATCATGAAAGAAGGGCTAAATGGTGGAAATAGAAACACTAAAACAAAGTCATTTAAAAAGAAATATTATTATAGGAGTAGTAGCAGTACTAATCATTAGTGCAATCGTACTAAATTTTACTAGAGCAAAATACCGAGTAACACAGTCGATACCTTTAGTCAATGGAACAATTAATTATTCACTACCGGATCTAAATATTGTGGGTTTATATATTAATGGAGTAGAAGCAGAAGAGTTAGATAGTTCTAAAAAATATACACTAGATACCGCTCAAAGTACCTGTACCTATAAAGATGGTAGCGTGATTAATAATTTGACATTAAATTATGATAATGATACGAAAACTTTTATGATTGCACCTTATACAACAAAGGGAACAAAATGTGCATTATATTTTAAGGTAGTGACAATACCAATAGTAGATGCTATAGAAAAAAATTATACAACCAGCCAAAATATGTTTGCTTATGATGACTATAATAATTTAAGATATATAGGAGCTAATCCTAATAATTATGTTTTATTTAATGATGAATTATGGAGAATTATAGGCATATTTAGTGAAGATACTCACGGCATAAGCGGAAAAAAACTAGTAAAATTAGTTAGAAATGAGCCATTGGGATATCTGCATTGGGATAGTGCTAGTATATATAATTGGCCTACTGCCAGTTTGCAAACGACATTAAACGGAGATTATTTAAATGGAAACGGAAATTATGTTAGTACTGGTATAAAAAGTGAAGTAGCAAGAAGCATGATAGAAACAGTAACATGGAAATTAGGAGGGAGCAGTACATTTAAAGATGTAACAGCAAGCATGTTTTATACAAGAGAACGAGGAACAACGGTATATAGTGGGTATTCAACAACATGGAATGGAAAAGTAGCTTTGATATACCCAAGCGATTATGGGTATGCCACAAGTGGAGGAAATATAACAAATAGAATAACTTGTTTATCAACTGCACTTAATAATTGGGAATCGTATAGTGATTGTTATAATAATAATTGGTTATATAATAGTAATATCTTCTATTGGACTCTTACACCGTTATCATTGTATCCTAGCATGATGTTTAGTGTAAACTCGTCAGGCCATGTGAGCAACGGTGGAGGAGGGACTAATAGTGTCAGGCCTTCTTTATATCTAAAATCTTCTGTATCAATCACTGGTGGTGATGGCAGTAGCTCTAATCCTTATACCCTAGAACTTAACTAAAATATTTGAGTGTAGTAGCAATACTTCACTCTTTTTGATTGCATACAAAAACATAACTGTTAAGTTATGCTTTCGTAATAAGAAAATCTACTAATATATCTGGATCTTTATGATTAATGGCAATATCATAAATAATATTAATAATAGGCATTTTAATCTTTCTGTTTTTAGTTAATTCCTTAATAGAGAGTAGGGTATAATAACCTTCAGTCGTATTATTTTTTAAATAATCATCAATTTCTTTTTCATCTTTTCTTTCACCTAAAAGTTTACCATATCGGTAATTTCTGCTTTTAGGTGAGCCTGCTGTAAGCATTAAATCACCAATACCCGCAAAAGACATAATCGTTTTAGGATTACATTCCATTTTTTCTAGTAATTCTTTAATATCATGCGTTGATTCGGTAATTAAGAAAGCTCTTGTTGATTCACTAAAACCTAAACCATCTAATATACCCGCCGCAATAGCAATTACATTTTTAATACTACCACAAAGTTGCGTTCCATATAAATCTCTATTTTCTCTTAATTTTACTCGCTCATTGGCAAAAGCCATTTCCGTATATTTAAGAGCTTTATTGCTAGTAATAGAAACAGATAAACCAACTGGTTCATTATTAATTAAATCTTGAGCAAAAGTAGGGCCAGAGATAACCGAAATGTGTTTTGCTTTTAATTCACTTCTTATAATATCAGATAAGAAAGAATAAGTATCATTTTCAATTCCTTTTGATGCAATACAAATTGGGGTTAAAGAATTAAAATATTTCTTCATATTCTGACAAGTCTCTCTAACATATTTAGCAGCCGTTACAAAAACCACAAAATCGGTGTTTTCTAACGCTTCTTTTAAGTTGCTAGTGACTTTAATTGTATCTGGTATAAACGCATCTGTAATCGGCTTTAAATCATGTTTTTCTAAGAAATGCTTGGCTAGGTTCTCACTTTCTGTCCACATCGTAATATCATGACCATTACTAGCCATATCTAAACTTAAAGCAACCCCATAAATTCCTGTTCCAATTACACTAATTTTCATTTTCCACTCCTCATTTCTTCATATATTCTATTTAAATTAGCTTCATATTTATTATCTTTTTTCATATAATACTTCTTATTTTTTAATTTATCTGGCATATATTCTTGCCTCACATAATCATTTTTATAATTATGAGGATAAATATAATCCGGTGATCCTTCATGAATATGTTTAGGAATTTCACCCGCTAAACCTTTATTAATATCACTAATCGCGGCATCAATACCAAGTAGAGTACTATTACTTTTGGGTGATAAAGCCATTTCGGTAACAATCTGTCCCAAAGGTATTCGTGCTTCTGGAAGTCCAACTAATTCTGCTGCTTGTATTGCTGCCATTACTTTAGGTCCAATTCCTGGATTAGCAAGACCAATATCTTCATAAGCAATAACACTCATTCTCCGGTAAATACTATCTAAATCACCCGCAACAATAAGTCTAGCTAAATAGTGTAGAGCAGCATCCACATCACTCCCTCGAATTGATTTTTGAAAAGCACTTAATACTTGATAATGCCCATCTTCATCTTTATCATGAAAAAATACTGGTTTAGAATTAATCTTTTTTATCTCATCAATTGTTACAACATGATCTTTCGTTGCATAATAAGTAACTTCAAGGGTATTTAAAGCAGATCTAAAATCTCCCGAAGATAGGGTAGCAATATATCTTAAAGCCTCATCATCTATCTTTAAATGAGGAAGATAATCATATGCTCTTTTTAATCCCTCAATAAGATCATCAATACTTAATTCTTTTAATTCAAAAATTTGACATCGACTACGAATCGCAGGATTAATTTTATGATAAGGATTAGATGTTGTAAGACCAATTAAAATAATTAAACCCGATTCAATATGAGGAAGCAAAATATCTTGTTTATCTTTATTCATTCTATGAATTTCATCAATTACCAAAATCATTTCTCCATACATTTTTGCTTCTTCAATTGCTATATCAAAATCTGCTTTATTATTCGTTGTCGCATTTAAAAATTTAGATCGTATTTTCAGTTCATTAATTAAAGCATTCGCAATACTTGTTTTTCCAATTCCCGGTTTTCCATACAAAATCATAGAAAATATTTTACCATTCGAAACCAAATTCGTTAATACTTTTCCTTCCCCAATTAAATGCTTTTGCCCAATCACTTCTTTTAATGACTGTGGTCTCATTTGATTTGCAAGTAATTCCATCTTTATCCCTCTTTTTTTACTATTTTTTCATAACATATTGTCTTTGGAGTAAATCCATTTTTTTGATAAAACTGAATCGCTTTCTCATTAAAACTCCATACATCCAGTTCTATACGTACAATATTATTAGCTAAAGCTTGTTTCTCAATATACCGAAATAGCTCTGAACCAATTCCCTGATTTCGATAACTATCCTTTACTACAATATCATCAACATAATAAATATTTTCTCTTCTATTAACATAAATAACACCAACTAATTGTTCTTCTGTAAAATATCCATATATAAAATAATGATCATGAGAAATTAAATGATAATAAATATCTTTAGAAAAAGGAATCTCTTTAAAAAGATCAGGTCTCATTTTTTGGTGATAGGAAAAGATCTCTTGTTCTAAAGCATATAATTCATTATAATAAGATTCATCTAATTCTTTAATCATAATTATTCACCTGTAACTTAATTATATCATTTTTTAACCAATAATAGTATATAATACAATTGTACGTATGTCAAGATTTAGTTTTTTGTGATATAATTAACAAAGGTGATACTAATGAAAAAAGATGAATTAGAGCTTATTTTCAAAATAAATCCAGAATTAAATCAATATATCAATGAGTATTTAAATGCCGAATATAACACCAGCAAAAACACGAGGGATTCTTATGCAACAGATCTTTATTTACTAGCTAAGTTTTATCCCAATCAAAATATCAAAAACTTAAAGAAAGAAGAAATTCAAGAGTATTTGCGTAAATCCAATAAATCGAGTAAAACAACTGCCAGATATCTAACATCAATTAATAATTTCTACAAATACCTAGAAGAAAATAAATGCTTATCTATCAATCCTTGTGATGGCATTAAAATGCCAAAATTAGAAAAGAAATTACCCGATTATCTAACCGTTGAAGAAGTAGATAAACTCCTAGATATTCGGGTAAGTACTTCCTACGATTTAAGAAATAAAGCGATGTTAGAAGTATTATATGCAACAGGTATGCGAATTAGCGAATTATGTAATCTTACCATGAGTAATCTCTTTTTAGAAGATCATTTAGTAAAAGTAATGGGGAAGGGGAGTAAAGAGCGTTTAATTCCAATCAACGATATTGCAATTCAATCCCTAGAAGAATACTTGAGATTTGGTCGAAATGATTTACTCGGAACCAAATCATGTGAATATGTTTTTATTAGTTCTAGGCACACCAAAATAACAAGACAAGCATTCTTTAAATATATTAAAAAGTTATGCCAGGAAAAAGGCATTAAAAAAAATATAAGTCCTCACATCTTACGTCACTCTTTTGCCACTCATATGCTAACAAATGGAGCAGATCTTAGAATTGTTCAAGAATTACTTGGCCATAGTGATATTTCAACCACTCAAATATATACCCATTTATCAAATGAAAAATTAGAACAAGAATATGAACATCATCCTTTGATGCATGAAAAAAGCCACCATTAAATCGTGGCTTTTGTTACTAGCGAGATTCTCTATTAGCTTTAGAACTTCTTTCGCTTTTTTCATTTCTAGAGTTTCTAGATTCACTTCTAGAATTTCTACAATTCTTATTATTTCTAGAGTTTTTATTTTCTCTATTATTTTTCATGTTCTTTTACCTCCCACTATTATTATGGATTAAACATTCCTGGACATTCATATAATTTAGTGGTGATGATATGGAAATTATTGGTGCTTTACTAGTTTCTACCATTGCAGGTTTATCTACAATATTAGGAGCTTTTGTCATCTTTTTTCGTTTTAAAGAAAAAAACATTAATAAATTTATTACCGCCTCTCTAGCTTTTTCTCTTGTCATTATGATTGGAATTAGTATTACAGACTTAATACCAGAATCTACCTATATTCTATTATTAGATTATGGAATAGGAAAGGGAATTTTTTCTTCCATTTTAAGCTTTATCATTGGCATGATTCTAGTTAAATATCTACACAAATTAATGAATAAAACCGAAGCAAAAAATGATTTATATAAACTAGGAATATTAAATATGCTAGCCTTAATTTTACATAATTTTCCCGAAGGAATTGCCACGTTCATGAGTTCATATAAAGACATGGAATTAGGAATTAAATTAGCAATTGCGATCGCTTTTCATAACATTCCCGAAGGGATATCAATTGCTGTTCCTATTTATTATGCCACAAATTCCAAAAAGAATGCCATCTTAAAAACATTCTTATCTGGTATTGCTGAACCTATTGGCGCTATTATCGCCTATATTTTCTTAAGTAAATACATAACAGACACCTTAATTAGTATCATTTTACTATTAGTAGGTGGTATCATGATTACCCTTGCCATTGAAGTAATATTCCCAAAGGCAAAAAAATATAATTTAAACAAGTACTTATATCTGGGCCTTATAATTGGAACAATATTAATTCTATTTAATTATTTTTGCTTTTAGAGGAGTTACAAAAGCAAAAGAGAGTAGGGAAGAAATAAATCAAAAAGTAAATATGGCACATTAATAAAAGGACTTAAGTGAATTACAGGCTAAAAATCAAAAAACATTTTTAATCAATACAAATGAAAATAAAATAATTTTGTATAATGATCAAAACATGTCAATCTTAGCAAATTACGATTATAACGAAAAAACTAATACACTTATCATCTACACAAGCGAATTAGAGAAAATAGACAACGATAATATGAAATTTAGTACTAAAACATTTGATGAAGTAAAAGTAGAATATTAAACTTTTATTTCCGAGAGTGAAGTTAACATAATATATACAATAGTTCGTATTATAAATGAAAGAAAGAAGTGGTGCTATGTTTGTAAAAATTATTTATGGAACTAATGAAGAAAGATTGGAAAAAGATATTAATATTTTTATTGCTGATAAAGAAGTAATTGATATTAAATTTAATTTTTATACTGGATTTGGTTTTAGTGCTTGCGTATTAATTCTTTATAGGTATAAAAGGGAAAAGGACTAAAGTCCTTAATTAAGCCCTAAGGCAGGCTTACTTAAACCATGTAAGTAAGCCATTAAAGAATGATTTTGCCAAAGTATTAGTATTTTCGAATCCAATTATTAATGCTAATGCAAAATAAATGAAAATGAAAGTTATAATTGTATAACTAATACTTTTAATAGCTTTTCTCATATTACACCTCGCTTTCCTACGACTATAAAAGTGATAGTGTAATATTATCTTAGGGCTTAGTTAAAGATTCTAGTAAACAGACATTAATCGTCTGTTTTTTCATTTGATTCGAATTCTTTTAAAGCTTTTTTAATAATGTCTATTATTTCGCTATTTACACTTCTTGTGTGTTCTTCAGCCATTATTCTTAATCTTTCCATTAATTCTTCGTCTATTCTTAAAGTATACTTTAATTCATTATACATAATTATCTTCCTTTCTCTCTCTTTTGACGTCTATATAATATCAAAATAACATTATAATTTAAAGAGCCAAAAAGACGTTGACACGACGGCATAACTATGTTATTATGTTTATGACGGTAATATGCCGTTATCATATCTAGTTCCCTTTTCTAGGTATGATTTAAAAGGGAAAAAGAAAGGTGGAAAGAATTTTGAAAGTATTAGTATTGAATTGTTCTAGAGATACATTTAAGGACGATAAAGGGAACGTTGTTGCTTATAGTAAAACAACTCTAGGCCATATCGCAGAGCAGTCTGATAATTTCTTTGGTTATGTATTAGAAGAATTAACTGGAAAAATTGAAGATTTTAATGTAATTAAGAATTATGTAGGAAAGACTGTAAATGTGGAATTGATTTATAAAAAGGTAGATAGAAAAAACTATCGTGCAAAAATCGAAAAAATCGAAGATATCACTCTATAGGCTATTACACAATTGTCTATAATGATATAAAAAACGATAGGTTAATCTATCGTGGCATATCTAATCTTTACGTTGAAAGTCTGAATCGAGATAGAAAAATAGGTGATTTTATCCAAAGTAATTGGCATATTATAGCTATCTATCAAATGTATAATTATAAACTATTTACCCCCAATTCATGTTTAGAATTATTAAAAAAAGATATGAAAAGACATAAACGTAAAGAAATGATCATGAAGATATTTAAAAGAAAAAGTAGGGTAGTAATAATCAATAATTATTATTATCGAGGTAGATTTTAGGTTGGTTTAAAACATTAAGTTGTTTTAAATAAATAGAAAGAATAGAGAGGAGGGCCACTATGGGTACAGAAGAACCTGTAGTTACTGGAATGGGTGAAGCTTTAAATACCGCACTTGAAACTAATATTGAGGCGTCTACCATTATTGAAGAATTTACTGCAATTCTACCATGGGTTGGAGTAATGGTTGGTGCTGCATTTGTAATTTACGAAGCTCGTAAACTTATCAAAGGTGCTGGCAAAGGTAAGGTTAGAGTTTAATCTTACCTTTTTTACTTATAGTGGGAAATATTTATGTTTGAGATATCGGAACAAATGTTAGTACAATTAATTTCTTTATTACCAATATTAATTGTCATTTATATTGTATTTGATTTTTTAGGTAGCTTCTTTTTTGGAAAGAGGTAGGATATGTTTAGAAAGTTATATTTAAAATGGAAATATCGAAAATTCCAAAAACAGTTTAGAGATATTTTCGTTGATTTTGATTTTTGGAATTGGAGTGATTTAGTGTGATATATGTACCTGATACAAGTTATGCGTGTTATGTAGTAGTCGATTCTGATACGATAAGAGCATATGAAACTGTGCCTACTCAAGATAGTACAGTATATTATCGAGATTATTATATAAATTCAAACTATTTATATGAAGATAGTTATCAAACATTTAGTAGATATTCTACTTTGCCGGTTTGTCTTGATTCTGATTTAATTACTGATGATTATTGGCATAGAAACGATTTTGATAGTATTTTAATTATTGTATTAATTATATGTATATTTGTTATTTGGTTACCTTTTAAGATATTATTAAGGTTTTTTAGGAGGTTTCAATGAAAATAATTTTTAATTCTTTGAGTGGTTCATTTTTTAGAACTATAGGTAGAATATTGGCTTATGTTGCAATCGGTTTAGTAATAGCTTATTTTGCTGGTTTTATTAATATAAGCAATGTAAATGCAGCTATAGCAGATATGGTTGAATCTGGCGATAGTTTAAAAGGCAGAGTAAGTATTGGTACTCAAAAAGTTGGAGCTAACTACTATTATAGTTTTAATAATGGTGCTTATGATCAATCAGTATTAAATTTAGATATTCCTATTGAGTATATTCATGGATTAAGTTCCAATGCTGCTGGAACTGGTACTGGTACGATAGATGTAGGGTTTCAAGTTGAATATTGTGTCAATTCTCCAAATGCAAGTATTGAAAATATTTATTCATATTATGATAACTCTATTGATTTTCAATATAATAACGGTTCTAAAATGTATTTAACTGAAGGTGATTGGTCTCAATCAAATTGTTATACTGCATTTGTACGTTTAAAATTAAATTATAGTTTAAATTATGGAGTAAGTGATCCTTCTACTTCATTTACTCAACTTACTGATAGGAATAATACTTTTGCTATACATAACAACTATGGATATTTGGGTATCGTTCGTTATACAGATATGATTTATTTGAATGAGGCTGATTATAGCGAACGGCTAGAAGAAGCTAAAAGTAGATATAACTTGGTTCAAAGTTTTGATGATATATCTGGTGCAGTAAACGGCATTGGCGATAAAGTTCAAGGAACAACTGATAAAGTTGCTGAAACAAATGAAAAGTTAGATGAAATGAATGATTTTTTAACTGATGATACTCCTCCCGAGGCTGATTTAGATAGTTTAGGAAACGTCCAGGGATTATTGCCCGCTGGTCCAATAGATAGTTTACTTAATATACCTTTTATGTTTTTAAGTGTACTTACATCTAGCATGAGTGGTACTTGTGTACCATTAGAAGGTAACTTTGTATTTGATAGTACTTTAACGATTCCATGCTTTGGTGAGATGTTTTATGATGAAGTACCAGATTTATTATTAAACTTTATTAGTTTAATACCTTCTGCTTTTATTCTTATTGGTTATTTTAAACATTTATATAAAAAAGTTGATAGAGCTGTAAGTATGGATACGACAAGTGATGATGAGTGGGGTGTCTTATGATAGGGAAATTAATTACTGCATTATTTAATTTTATATTAGAAATTGTTATGACAATAGTTCAATTAATTTGTTTACCATTAAATGCTCTTTTTGAGGGTGTTTTTCCAGATTTTGCTGATAAAGTATCAAGTATACAAGATGCTTTAGAAATTGCTTTTAGTGGTTTATCTTGGGCTATTTCAATTATACCTCCAATGGTAAGAGAAACACTTTTATTTATCTTTACAATTGAGTTATCTATGCTCGTTATTATGAGAAGTACTCATTTAACTGCTAAAGTATGGAGTATATTACAAAAATTAAAATTTTGGTAGGAGGGAACTATGTTACAAAATATTTTATATTCAATTATGATATTTTATTTTGGCTTATTAATATATAAGCATATTAAGAAAGGGAATTAGAAATGGAAATATTTCATACTCGTATAGAATTAAATACTTTTTTTAAGAAAGGTTTACCAAAGATAGATGATAGATATGGAGTTTATTTTGTATGTGGTAGACAAGGTAGTGGAAAATCATATTATGCAGTAAAGTTATTGCTCGCGCAAGATAAACG
>CALVQH010000011.1 GCA_944358115.1 uncultured Bacilli bacterium | reverse complement strand
GATACATTTCCTACATTACTAAGTGTTAGAGCAATACTTTTTACATTACTTCCATATTGACATTCTTCTTTTAAATGATTGGGGATAAAAGCATGAACGATCTTACCACAACAACCACATTTGTATTCGATAAATTCATGTTCAGTATAATTAATTGTAATGTAATAATCCTTTACTTGTTTTCTAATAATTTCACCAGTTGGAACCAACTCATTCTTATCACAATTAGGGCATTTCTCTAATTCATGTTTTACATGTTTATTTATTTTTTCTTCACTTACTGGTTCTAATTTATCTTTTTTATGACCTTCCTTTCTTCCAATGTTACCTCCTGTATTTTTAGCAAAATTAGGAATTACTTTCTTTTTACCAATTGGTGTCATACTAGTTGGTATTCCTGACGTTGTTCCATCTAAATTCGTAAGTGCTTTTAATCTTTCGATTTCTCTTTTTAATGATTGTACTTCACTTTTTAAATCTCTATTTTCATTAATTACTTCTCTTATTTGCGCATCTAGTTTTTCTTCTTTCTTTTTATATCTTCTTTCAGCATCTTCGGCGACTAAAACTCTTAACAATAAATGCTTGTTTTCTAATTTAATTTTTGTATATTTATTTTGTAATTTTTCATAATCTTTATATAATCCTCTAGTATTTGGCTTTGTCTTTACTTCAATAATTTGTTTTTCTGGTTCTATCATCTTTAATTTTTGTTCGACTTCTTCATTTACTCTTCTTTCAAAATGTTCATTTAAGTTTTTATATTGTCTGTTTAACATTGTGTTAGTATTCATTAATTGTTTATTTGCATTTTTTAATTTTCTGATTTCAAATTCTTTTTGTAAGTTTTCTGATGTCACATTTATCACTACTTTTCTAATTCTATTATACCAAATTTCATCTTAAAACTATCAACAACTTTTGCTCACTTATTCACATAAAAACAAGAGATCTTTTCTTTTATCTCTCGTTTGGGCTGTAAATACTAACATATTGTAACATTTTAAAATCGGTTCGACAAATTATGACAAGATAATTTTATAAAATGTGGTAATATAATCTCTTAAGGAGGACATATGAATTTCAACGAAAAAAATAGCAACGGAATCGCTAATGAAATAGCCTTTCAAAAAATATTTAATAAAAAAATAGTAAAAGAATTAAATAGTCAATTTCAAGAATTACTTTATAGTTTATTTGACGATCTAAAAGAAGAAGATTATATTGAATGTTGGCCTAGTAAATTTAAAGAAAAAGCAGATATAAAGATTAAAATTAAGGGAAATATAAAAGGAATCAGTATTAAGATGGGAGAAAGTAACTCAGTACATCATGAACATATCAATAGTCTTTCAAATTATTTACTAAGTATTGGTGTTAGCAATACAATTGTAAATGAACTAAGATCTTACATTTTTGGAATAATCAATGGTATCCAAGTAAATGCCGAAAATTATAAAAAGGAAAAGCAAAAGGAGATTATACAAATAAAAGAAGCTCTTGGAGACTTTTACGTCAAAATTAATTTAATTATTAGATTTTTATGGAAAGGGAAAGAAACGCAGTTATTTGATGCGGATGCCATAATTCATGGAACACCTCAAAATTTTTTATGGGCAACAAAAAGTGAAGTTTTAGAATACTTAATAAATTATCCCAATGATAACTCAACTCATGTAAAAATTGGGCCTTTATTTATTCAATGTCAAAATCGTAATTTAAATCAAAATATTAGTTCTATGTATGCAGAGGAATATATACAAGTAAAATGGTATTCTTTAAGATATTTTATTACTAAAAATAGACAAAATGTGAAAAAAATCATCACTTAGTTGACAATTAATTATAATAAGAGTTCTTTTTTTGCTTTTTTTGTGGTAAAGTTATAGTAGTGGTGATTATGAAAAAGATAATTATATTTGGTGGAGGTAGTGGTCTATCTCAAATGTTAAAAGGATTAAAACTGTTTCCTATTGATATTACAGCAGTTGTATCTGTATCAGATAATGGTGGATCTACACTAAGACTTAGAAAAGACTTTAAAATACCAGCAGTTGGAGATATATCAAAAGTATTAATGGCAATGAGTAATACAGATCAAGATATTGTTAACTTAATGAATTATCGCTTTAAACAATCAAAAAGTTTAGGAAATCATTCAATAAAAAATCTTCTTTTAACAGCATTATTAGAGCAAAAAGGAGATTTTGCCAATGCCATTCCTGTATTATCTAAATTATTAGATATTGAAGGAAAAGTCCTACCAATTACAGAAGATAATGCTGAGTTAATAGGAACTACCTGTGACGGGAAAAAAATATATGGAGAAACCGGAATTACTAAATGTCAAAAAAAGATAACAAAAATAACATATGATAAAGAGGTAAAAGCAAATCCAGAAGTATTAAAAGAAATTAAAGAGGCAGATTTGATCATTTTTTCTTCTGGAAGCTTACTTACAAGCATTATCCCCAACATTATCATTGAAGATGTAGTAAAAGCAATAAGGGAAAGTAAAGCTCCCAAATTGTATATCTGTAATTTAGTAACGCAACCGGGGGAAACAGATGATTTTAAGGTAAGTGATCATGTGAAATTACTAAATGAATATTTAGGCGAAGGAACGATCAATATGGTTTTAGCAAATAATGTCGAAATTCCACAAGACTTAGTTTTAAAATATGCAACTGAAGAACAAAAAGATCCCGTTTTATTAGACGAATCAACCTTAAAAAAGATGAAAGTAAGAGTCATAAAAGATAAAATATATACAATAGAAGATGGTTATTTAAGACATGACACATTAAAAACTGCATATTTAGTATTTTCTATTTTAATGGAGAATAATATATGACCTATACAACAAGAGTAAAAGAAGAAATTTCTAAAACAGAATTGAACGAAAATGAAAAAATATGTGAATTATCTGGTTTTCTTCGATTTAGTGCCGTAATAAAAGAGAATATGACAATTACTTTGGAAAATGCTAGTGTAGCTAGAAGAATATACACAGAAATAAAAGAAGTATTTGGAGTGCAACCGAAAATTACAGTTCGCAATCAAAGAAGATTCCGTATTAAACAAATTTATATTTTAGAAATAAAAGAAAAAGTTGATTATATTATTAAATTTTTAAATTTAATGGAAGGCAAAAAAAAGATCCTTCCTAATGAATTCTTTTTAACCAATAAAGAAGAAAAAATTGCATACTTAAGAGGTGTCTTTTTAGCAGTCGGAACTATTAATGATCCTGCGAGTAGTGGATATCATCTAGAAATTGTAACAGACATGAATCGAGAAGCAGTATTTATTACCCAACTATTTAAAGACTTGGGTATCACAGCCAAGCATATCAAAAGGAATTCAAAATACATGGTGTATATCAAAAATGCTGAAGTAATTGGTGATATTATTAAAATGTTTAAAGCAACAAATTCATATTTTTATTTTGAAGACATTAGAATCTACCGTGACCATAAAAACATGGTAAATCGTCTCAATAATTGCGAAATAGCTAATCAAGAAAAAGCAATCAGTACTGGTCTAAAACAATTAGAAGATATTAAATATTTAAAAGAGCAGGATTTATATTCTCTTCTTGATGATTCGACTAAAATCGTCTTAGAATATAGAGAAAAATATCCAGAAAGTTCCCTAAAGGAATTAGCAGACATTATCAGCATGGAAACCGACTATAAAATAGGAAAAAGTGGTGTCAATCATCATTTTATCAAAGTAAAAAATTTAATTAAAAAACACAAAGATAAATAAAAAATGCAAAAATTATTTTTTCTGCATTTTTTTTAAAGTTAAGCTAATATTTTGAGCTTTTTTCGAATGCTCGTTGTAATAAAGTTGCTCATCATACATATATAATAAAAATTGCAACCAGTGATTAAAAGCATCATCAATATTAGCCCCTTTATAGAAAGGAATAGCATTCAATTTTTGATAATAGCTTTGTTTGTTATGATAAATACTATAGGAAATATTAACCGGAGCAATTTTTAGATGAATAGCACTACCATTCTTATTTTGATAAACTTTATTAACTAATTCAGTAAACTTAAGATTTTGTAAAACCCTAGCAACTCTTCCATTGCCATCGACAAAGGGATGAATTTTAATAAATAGAAAATGAACAAATGCGGCTTTGATAAAAGGATCATTATGAATAAGAGAATCAGAATTATTATTAAAAAATTTAATAAAATCTCGCATAAATAATGGTACATCAGATACCTCAGGAGCAGTATAAACTTTTTGACCTTGAAGTAAAATATAAACAGGAACTTGACGATATTCTCCAGTTGGATAAGGCATTTGACAATGTTGTAATAATAATTTTTGAATTTCACAAATTTTTCGATTAGTTAAATATTTACTAATATTGATAAGATCATAATTAATAAAATCAAAAGGAGATAATATTTTTTCTTCTTCAATTTGATTTGAATATAATAATTCATTAAATAATTCTAATGTTAAAAAAGTTACTAATTGCTCATCACCATAAGATAGTAAACGATTTAAATAATCATGAAAACGTTCTTGTAATTCAGATAATTGCTCCAATGTTTCTTGATAAATATGAACAGACTGAATATATTTTTGAAGATTAAAATATGGAGTTCCTTCTTCCAAAAAAATCACCTCTAATCAGGTGATATCCTAACATAAAATATACTTATTGTCAAATAATCTCATCCACAAGCCCATATTCTAAAGCTTCTTCACTACTCATATAATTATCTCTTTCACAATCTCGAGTAACTTTATGAATTGGCTGCCCCGTATTAGTAGCTAAAATATGATTTAGCTTCTTTTTAATTTTTAGAATATGTTCCGCCGCAATTTTAATATCAGTAGCTTGTCCCTGAGCACCACCTAAAACTTGATGAATCATGACTTCAGCATTTTTAAGTGCGCATCGCTTTCCTTTGGTACCACTAGAAAGCAAAAATGCTCCCATACTAGCTGCCATACCAACCACAATAGTCCTTACGTCACTTTGAATAAAATTCATCGTATCATAAATTGCCAACCCACTAGTAACACTTCCACCCGGACTATTAATATAAAGATAAATATCATCATGATTGATAGAATCTAAATATAAAAGCTCACTTACTACAATACTAGCCAGGTTATCATTAATTTCTCCACTAAGCATAATAATACGATCTTTAAGGAGTCTAGAATAAAGATCATAAGCATATTCTTTATTACTGCTTCTTTCAATAACCGTTGGTACAATGTTCATAATTTTCTTCACCTATATAATATATAGTAAGAAAAGAAAAATTTTATGCAAAAATTGTGACAAATTCCTAAAAATATGATAAGATATTATAGAATAGAGGGGTATACATGAAGAAAATTAAAATAACCTTTGAACACAAACAAATAGAAGTGGAAGAAAATACCACATATTTAGAAATTAGTAAATATTCTTTAAAAAAAGATACAGCTTTAGCTGTAAAGAAAAACAATGAATTATTTCCCTTAACTGCTAGAGCAACTAACGATGAAGTAATTGAATTTATTGATTCATCATCAATAGAAGGATCAAAAATGTATAAAGCAGCGATTAAATTTATTTTAGAAGTAGCACTAAAAACAGTTTTTCCAACAAGTGATATAGATTATCTTCATAGTGTTCCGGGCGGTATGCTTGGCGAAATCGAATATGAGCGCGTATTAACCAAAGAAGATATATCCAAGATAAAAGAAGAAATGGCTAAAATCATTGACGAAAATTGTGAATTTAAAAGATATAACATCTTAAAAAAAGAAGCAATTGACTTTTATGAAGCAACATCATACTATGAAAAAGCCATGAACGTAAAAACTTGTGATGATATAGTAACTATTTATAAATTAAAAGATCACCTAAATTATTTTTATGTTCCGATGCCTTATAGTACTGGATACATCAAACAATTTGAATTAAAGTATTTAGGACAGAATCGCTTAATTATTTTATACCCAAGCAATTTAACAGAAGGAAGATTACCAGAATATGTTCATCATGAAAATATTATTAATGCTTACTATGAAGGAAAGTCATGGTTAAAACGCTTAAATGCTCCTTATGTCGCTGATTTAAATAATTTAGTTGCAAACCGCAAGATGAAAGATTTTATTGAATCATGTGAACTTCATTTTACTGATGAAATTAAAAAAGCTTGTGATAAAATCATTCGTAATAATGATAAAAAGTTTGTCATGATCGCCGGTCCATCTAGTAGTGGCAAAACAACAACAACTAGAATTTTAGGAGCCTATCTTCGTAGTAAAGGCTATGATCCAATTTGTTTATCTACCGATGATTACTTTGTAGACCGGGAAGATACTCCGAAAGATGAGTTTGGAGCGTACGATTTTGAGTGTTTAAATGCGATTGATACCAGACAATTTAATGAGGACTTGATGCAATTACTAAAAGGAAAAGAAGTAAATATCCCAACATTCAATTTTGTAACAGGAAAAAGAGAATATCATAATCATGTTATAAAATTAAATGAAAATAGCATCATATTAATTGAAGGACTTCACTCTTTAAATGATGATTTAACCCCAGGAATACCTGAAAGATATAAATATAAAATTTATTTAAGTCCTTTTATTCCTCTAAATATAGATAGACATAATTATATCTCAACCCTTGATTTAAGGCTAATTAGAAGAATAATTAGAGATAATAGAACAAGAGGATATACAGTAAGTGAAGTGATAGAAAAGTGGCAAAGTGTTCGGAATGGTGAAGAAAAATACATATTTCCATTTACCCATCAAGCTGACTTAATTTTAAATACAGCCCTTCCATATGAAATAGGGGTATTAAAGGTATATGCTGAACCACTATTATTATCAATTGATACCAATTCTAAATATTATGAAGAAGCAAGAAGATTATTAAAATTTTTAAGAAGTTTTTATTCTATTACAAGCGAATATGTAAGCAAGAATAGTATTTTAAGAGAATTTATAGGAGGCGCTAACAATGATTAAAGTAGCAATTAATGGTTTTGGAAGAATTGGAAGACTAGCATTTAGAAGAATGATTACAACAACAGATTTTGATATTATTGCTATTAATGACTTAGGAAGTGCGAGTGATTTAGCTTATTTAGCTAAATATGATACCACTCACAGGTCTTTCCATGAAGATTTAATTAAAGCTGAAGATGATGAAATCGTTGTCAATAATATCAAAAGAATCAAGGTATATAATGAAACAGACCCTTCTAAATTACCATGGAAGGAATTAAATATTGACTTAGTTTTAGAGTGTACGGGTAAATTTACCAAAGAGGAAGATGCCCATAAACACATTGAAGCAGGAGCCAAAAAAGTACTCATTTCCGCGCCATCAAAGTCAGATAATGTAAAAACAATTGTTTATGGTGTAAACGACTCTATTTTAGATGGAACGGAATTAGTTGTATCTGCCGCATCATGTACAACCAACTGCTTAGCACCCGTTGCTAAAGTTTTAAACGATAATATTGGCATAGAGTGTGGCTATATGAGTACCATTCATGCTTATACCAATGATCAAGTAACATTAGACATTGCCCATAAAAAGGGAATTAACTCTCGTAGAGGTCGAGCTTGTGCTGCAAACATAATTCCTACATCAACAGGAGCTGCCTCTGCCATCGGAAAAGTAATATCAGAACTAAATGGCCTATTAGAAGGAATCGCTTATCGCGTACCCGTAACAGACGGCTCCATGATTGAATTAACCTTTATTCCCAAAAGAAAAACTTCAATCGATGAAATTAATCACTTATTAGAAGAAAATACAAGTGAAGCTCTAAAAATTACTTATGATCCAATTGTCTCAAGTGATATTATCGGAAAAACTTATGGAGCTCTTGTCGATGGCATGCTAACAAGTACAAGCGGTAATTTAGTCAAAGTAGTTGCTTGGTATGATAACGAATATGGTTATACTTGCCAAATGCTTAGAACAGCAAAAGCTATGTTCAAATAAGAACCAGAAGAAAAAATCTTCTGTTTTTTAATGCTTAATTTTAAATTAAGAACTTTACACAAACTTTGCCACCCTTTGTCGCTCATCAATCAATTGGGGACCATTCTAATTGCCAACCATTTACATAACGAGAATAATATGCTATATAAAACGAAAAGAACAAGTTTGAATGAAGGTATCCATGAATAAATATTATTTGGAAATAAAAGAACTAATTGAAAGTTATGAAATAAATCACCGAGTACGTGCATTACAAGATAATAGTGAAAAACTTCTAATGAACTGGAATATCGGCCGTTTGTTAGTAGAAGCCCAAGGTGGTAACAAAAGAGCCAAATATGGTGATGATTTAATAAATAATTGGGGCAAGAATTTATCTGAAATATACGGAAAAAATTACTCTCGAAGAAATTTAATGCTTTACCGTAAATTTTATCTTTTATATACAAAAGTGAACACGCTGTGTACACAATTGAATTGGTCACATTATCGCTATTTGCTTTCTATTAAAAACGAAAATGAACGAAATTACTACATCAATCAAGTAATACTAAATGATTTATCAGTAAGAGAACTAAGAGAATTAATTAAAAGTAAAGCATATGATCGATTATCTTATGCTGATAAAGAAAATATTAAAATAATAGGTGATAATACAACATTAACCATAGAAGATATGATAAAAGATCCTATTTTAATTAAAACAAATGAAAAAATTGATAAGTTAGATGAGAAAGCTTTACATAAATATATTATTAACATGTTAGAAAATAAATTTTTAGAATTAGGGGTTGGTTTTGCTTTAATCGGCCACGAATACAAAATAAAAGAAAATAATCATACCTTTAAAATAGATTTATTATTTTTTAATGTAGAATTAAATTCGTATGTAGTAATAGAACTAAAAATAAGAGAATCTAAACCCCAAGATATAGGCCAACTAGAATTCTATGTTCATTTAGTGGATAAACATCTAAAAAAGACTAATCACAACAAAACAATAGGTCTATTAATAGTAAAAAAGAAAGATAAATATATACTTGAATATACCACCAATAAAGATATATTTATTACAACATATAAAATAAAAATTTAATCAAATATAATGGAGGCATTAATGGATAAGTATTATTTAGAGATAAAAAATTTAATAGAAAATTATGAAGTAAATAACCGAGTACGCACGATACAAGATAATAGTGAAAAACTTCTAATGAATTGGAATATAGGACGTTTGTTAGTAGAAGCCCAAGGTGGTAACAAAAGAGCCAAATATGGTGATGATTTAATTAAAAAATGGTCTCAAAAGTTATCAAAATTATATGGTGCAAATTATAGTTATACTAATTTAAAAAATATGAGACAATTCTATAAATTATATCCAATTAGTCACACACTGTGCGACCAATTAACATGGTCTCATTATCGATATTTACTGCCAATTAAAAACGAAAATGAACGAAACTATTACATCAATCAAGTAATATTAAATAGTTTATCGGTTAGAGAACTAAGAGAATTAATTAAAAGTAAAGCCTATGTTCGATTATCCTATGCTGATAAAGAAAATATCAAATTAATAGATAGTAATAATTCTGTTTCTATGACTATAGAAGACATGATAAAAGATCCTATTTTAATTAAAACAAATGAAAAAATCGATAAGTTAGATGAGAAAGCTTTACATAAATATATTATTAACATGTTAGAAAATAAATTTTTAGAATTAGGGGTTGGTTTTGCTTTAATAGGCCACGAATACAAAATAAAAGAGAATAATCATATCTTTAAAATAGATTTGTTATTTTTTAACTATGAATTAAATGCATTTGTAGTTATTGAACTCAAAACAAGAGAAGCACTTTCTAAAGATATAGGCCAACTAGAATTTTATGTTCATTTAGTGGATAAACATTTAAAAAAGAATAATCATAATAAAACCATAGGCCTATTAATAATAAAAAAGAAAGATAAATATATACTTGAATATACAACCAGCAAAGATATATTTATTACAACATATAAAATAAAAGATTAAACTTTCATTATTTTTAATTTAATCATCCTACTTTACTAACCAATTCCGGATTAGCCAAAATTCGGCCAATCCGGAGTTGGTTCCGGATTTGACATAAAAGGCTATTTATGATAAAATGATATTGGTGAGATTATGAATTATGAAAGAAACATTAAAGACAACTTTCTAATATATAATGAGGCTTTTAAATCCGTATTATTAACAGGGCCAAGACAAGTTGGAAAAACAACCTTTTTGCTAGACATAAAAGAGGATGAACGTAAATATGTAACATTAGATGATTTAGAATTAAGAAAAATAGCCAAAGAAAATCCTAAACAATTTATCGAAATGTACTCGCCACCTGCTATTATTGATGAAATCCAATATGCTCCTAATTTAATGAGTTATATCAAAATAGTTTGTGATAATACGAAAGAAAAAGGACTTTATTGGCTTACTGGTTCTCAAAAAATTCAAGTTATGAAAAATGTTAGTGAAACTCTAGCTGGTAGAATGGGTATTTTAGAAATGAATTCTTTTTCATATCGTGAAATAACAAAAAGTAAGTATATCATACCTGACTTAAATGAATTAACAAAAAAAGAAGATCTGCCTAAATCCACTATTTTAAAAAACATTTTAAATGGTGGAATGCCGGGATTAATTCTAGAAAACATAAAAAGAAATATATTCTTTAAAAGTTATATAGATTTATATTTAGAAAGAGATATTAGAGAATTAAAACAAATAGAAGATTTAAACGCTTTTTATACCTTTTTAGTTTCTATTGCTACTAGAACCTGTCAAATATTAAATTATGCATCTATTGCTAAAGAGATTGTGGAAAAGATGAAAAAACTATTAAATCATGGATAAGTGTATTAGAAGCAACAGACATTATAAAACTGATTTATCCGCTTAGAAAAGAAGAATTAAAAAGAATTACATCTGCCCCTAAAATCATCTTTATGGATAGTGGTTTATGTACATATCTATGTCATATAAATTCAATGAAAGCACTAGAAGAATATACTAATTTTGGCTTTTTATTTGAAAATTATGTTATATCCGAACTAATTAAAATGAATAATAATTATAATCTAGAAGAAGAATTTTATTTTTATCGAGATAAGGATGGAAATGAGATTGATTTAATTATTAAAGATTATGATGGCGTCTTACATCCTTATGAAATCAAATATAAAAGTAAAGTAGATATATCCATGATATCATCTTTTAAAAAACTAAATTATTTATCTAATATAGGAAAAGGAGGAATTATATATACGGGATCGATTTTAAAAGATTTAACCCCCAAAAATCAAATAATTCCAATTAGTTCAATAATTAGCTGATTCCGGATTAGTCAAAATCTGGCCAATCCGGAGTTAATTCCAGATTAGCCAAAAAAAGATTAAACCCCAATTAATTCTTTAATCTCTTTTGGTTTAATCTTTTTATTTGTCTTATATTTAATCTTCTTATTTAACTTACCAACACACCAATCAGCACTAGCACCAGTAAGTTCACAAAATCCTTTTAAATCAGCCGTACGAATTGTTCTTATTCCTTTTTCATAATGTGTAACTAAAGGTCTGCTAATATTTAGCTTTTTTGATAGCTTATCTTGAGTAAATCCCAGCTCTTTTCTTACTTCTTTTAAATGACTTCCCAGTAATTTTAAATCTATTTTTTCTACTTTAATAATATTCCGATTGATTTTATCACAAAATCCAAACATATAATCAAAAGATACATTATATTGATTACAAATTGTATTTATGTGTTCAATTGATAAACCAGTATAACCATTTTCTATATCCGATACATAACTCTTAGAAATACCTAGAATATCACCAAATTCTTTTTGCGTAAGCCCATTTTGAATCCGTATATTTCTAGCTTTATTTTCTACTTCTGTTATATTTCTCACTTCTTTTTCCATAATTTACCACAACCATTTACATTATCTAGTGAAACCAATATAAATTTAATTAAAATACGAAAATGGTAACAAAATTATTGATTTTTCTTCACGAATATTGTATATTAATAATGTAATAATAGAATACATGATAAATTTGTAATGTTTTGACAAGTTTCGTCGAAGTGAATGAATTTATTATGAAAAAGTATTATAGTAAAGATAGTAAAGGAAGCGTGGAATATGAAAAAAAGTACAAAAATAACCCTTTTAGTAGCAGGAGCACTAGTAATATTAGTAGGAATCATTGGAATAACCTATGCATTCTTCTCAACTGGTGGAAGTCAAGAACAAGCAAATACGTTTACAAGTGGATGCTTAAACATAAGCTTAACCGATGCTTCCTCATCAATTAGCTTATCTAATATTTATCCAGTAACAGACATAGAAGGATTAGAGGGAACAAGTTATGACTTTACGATTACGAATACTTGTGATACGAGTGCCAATTATTCCATTAATCTAGAAAGCTTAAATCAAGTATCCAATTCATTAAGTGCAGATTATATTAAAGTAGCACTATCTAGTGATACAGTAGGAAATGTCATATCAATATTAAGTGACAATACAAGTGTAACACCAGAAATAGATAATGCTTATGAATCATATAATTTATATACGGGAACACTAGGAGCAAGTGAAACTAAAACATATCACTTAAAACTATGGCTTGATTATGATGCAACGGTTGAGCAAGCTGCAAATAAAGTATATCAATCAAAAATAAATGTAATAGCAAATCCAGAAACGCAAGTAGTAGATAACCTAGAAGCAACATTTGAACTAAATGATACAACATTAACATCAAACTTAACAAATAATGTAACAAGTGCAACATACTGTACAACAACAGATAATATATGTACACCAAGTACAAGTGCAACAATAGCAAATAATAATTATACAGTAGATCTAGAACCAAACGAAAATAATCAAATGGTATGTACAAGGTTAAATGGAACAAGTAAAATAATATGTAGTGATCCATTAATTGTCAAACAACCAAGTGCATCAGAGGTAATACTTGCAAATTCAACTATTAACGAAGGAACGCCAAACTTTTCGAGTACAGCAACAACGGATGAAGGGGTGTATAAAACAGAAGATAACTTAGGAACAAGTTATTACTTTAGAGGAGCAGTAAAAAATAACTATGTCCAATTTGCGGGATACTACTGGAGAATCATTCGAATCAATGGCGACGGTTCTATTAGAATCATCTATGATGGAACAAGTGCCCATGCGAACGGAGAATCTAGTACGGATCGTCAAACAGGAACAAATGTTTACAATAGTTCGTATAATGCAAGTTACTACGTAGGATATACGTATCAAACAGGTGCCCAAAGACCAAGTACCCAAAATAGTGGAACCGCAAGTACAATCAAAGGAGTACTAGATAATTGGTATCAAACAAATATAGCCAATAAAGGATATGATGATAAAGTAGTAAGTACACCAGGATTTTGTAATGATCGAAATATGGCAAGTGGATATTCATGGAGTGCAACACCAAGTACTAACATCTATTATGCACCATACGAAAGAGTGTATACCACACATCAACCAACATTAAAGTGTAGTAATACAAATGATATCTATACCACAAAAGTAGGACTCATCACTGCGGATGAAGTGATGTTTGCTGGAGGAACACCAAGTAGTAATAATAGTTATTACCTCTATACAGGACAGTATTATTGGACGATGTCTCCGTATCGCTTTAATGCTGCGAACAGTAATGCTTTCGTGTTCGCTGTGTGGTCGGATGGCCTCCTCGACCGCGGCAACGTGGATTGGACCGCTCTTGGGGTGCGCCCAGTATTAAATCTGAGTGCTGATGTGACATTAACAGGAAGTGGAACGCAAACAGATCCATATGTAGTTTCGTAGGAACTACATATGGAAGAAGCAGTAGCTTCGTAGTGAGGTTTAGTGAAGTGTGATGCAAAATGACTCTTCATTTTGTAAATGGAATGTAAAATTTTTATAAAGAATTGGTAAATATTTAGATGTTGCTGTATGTATGCACAACATAGACACATTGCCGCGTAGTCCGGGAGGGCTAGTGGCAATCGTGCCCAAAAATAAAGGAAAGAGGTTTGAAACATGAAAGAGAAGTATTTTAAAGTAAAGGGAAGATATAAAGATTATATTGTATTTGTTAAAAGTGGTAACTTTTGGAATGCTTTTTATGGTGATGCAGTTATTCTTCATTATTTAACTGGCTATCAATTAAATAACAATAAATTAGGCTTTCCTTCTAAAGTATTAAATAAAGTATTAGAAAAAGTAAGAGCATTAAATATAAATTATATCTTAGTATATGAATTAGATGATATGATAATACATGAATATTCATCTAATTCATATATTTTTTATTGGAAAGAATATTTAAGTTTATATAAGACAAAAAAATAATATAGTTTAATTGATTATTATATGTTATTATAATAATGGTGATTGTAGTGGAAGAAATAATAAAAAGATTAAGATTAAGTACTGATAAATATCCAGAAAAAGAATTAGAAATGGCTTATAAAAATAAAGGAAAAATAAATGATTTATTATTAGCTGAAATAAGGAATTGGATGAAAGATATAGATGAGTTAGATTATGCTCCTAAAATAATTACTTATTCCTTTATTTTACTAGCACTATTTAAAGATACAAGAGGATATGATTTGTTAATTAAATTAATAGATCAAGAAAAGAATAATTTTGGTGATTTATTTGATGATGGCTTAACTTATTCTTTATATTTATTAATTGGTGAATTTTGTGATGGCGATTTAAATAAATATTTAGATATTATATATGATAAAAAAATAGATATTTATATTAGAACAAACTTTATTAGAGCTTTAGGTAGAATATACGCTAATAACTTAATTAGTAAAGATAAACTAATAGAATTATTAAAAGAATTTATAAAGCATTTTAAAAGTGATAATTATCCGGTATATGATGATATTGTTGAAGTAGTAAAAAGATTAAAACTAGAAGAATTAATAGATGATATTAAAAGTTTATATGATAAGACTCTAATAGAAAAAGGTAACTTTAATACGTTTATGAAAGATTTTAATGATCCAAGTATTACGATTGAAGTTTTAAGTATAGAAGAAATGAAAAAGCATATCATGTATGATCCTTTCTTTGAATAGGCAGAATGTGGAAGTGGTAAAAAATATAAGAAATGCTGTGGAAAATAAATTACGATAAAGTGTAATAATTATAAAAAAATAAAAAGTTATTACGTTTAAACGTAATAACTTTACAAATGTATAAAATTATAGTATAATATCACCAGAAGGTGATATTATGCTTATAAGAGAAAATTATTTATCAAAAATAAGAGGGTTTTATAATTCCAACTTAATTAAAATATTAGTAGGAATAAGAAGATGCGGAAAGTCTGTTATTTTAAATCAAATAATGGACGAATTAAAAGAAAAAGAAAAAGTTGATAAAGATCATATTATTTCTATTAATTTTGAATTTATCGAATTTGAAGAATTATTAGACTATAAAAAACTAAATAAATATATTAAAGATAAAATAAAAGATGATAAGATATATTATTTATTTTTAGATGAAGTTCAAAATGTAGAATATTTTGAAAAGGTTCTAAACTCCCTTAGAGCATCACTAAAAAATATAAGTATATTTATAACAGGTTCTAATTCAAAACTATTATCAGATGAATTATCATCTGTTTTATCTGGTAGATATGTTTTATTCAACATTTATCCTTTATCATATAAAGAATATGTTGAACTAACCGGTAAGAATGGATTAGATTTAAATGTTTTTTGGGATTATGCTAAATGGGGAGGATTACCTAATAGATGTGAATTTACAAGTGAAACAGACATAAAAAACTACTTACATAGTGTTTATGATTCTATCATATTAAGAGATGTCATTATAAGATTGAATTTAAAGGATACCATCCTTTTTGATATGGTTTTACAATATTTGATTGAAACAACGGGAAGAGAATTTTCTGCCGATAATTTCATTAAGTATTTAGAAAAGGAAAATAAGAAGATATCAAATGAGACTTTATATCGCTACATTGATGCCTTATGTAAAGCATTAATCATAAAAAAAGTATATAGATATGATATATCTGGAAAAAATATATTAAAAACATTAAATAAATATTATGCTACTGATTTAGGTATCGCTCAAATTAAAAATAATAATCCTGAATTTAAAAGTTATATTGTACTTGAAAATATTGTTTATAATGAATTAATTATCCGTGGATATGAAGTATATATTGGTAAAACCAAAAACAGTGAGATTGACTTTATTGCTAAAAAAGATGGTAATACAAAATATATCCAAGTAACTTATGAAATGTTAGGAAATGATAGAGCTATAGAAAGAGAATTTAATGCTTATAAATCGATTGATGATAATTATCCTAAATACATTATTTCTCTTGATAAAGTAAATCTATCTAAAGAAGGAATAATTCACTTAAATTTAATTGATTTTCTTTTGAGTAGTGAATTTTAAACATATATAAAAAGTTATAGGTAAAAAAATCTATAACTTTTTATATATGATGTGTTAAAATAGTATTAAAAGGCTTTTAATATTGGTATGAAATCAAAAACTAATAGCATATCCATATTTCCAAATACGATTAAATATTATATAATTTAATCGTGAAAGGAAAATTGCTATGGGTTATGAAAATAAAATCTTAAATTTACTTAATAATGGTTATTTAACAACAAAAACAGTTGCAGATAATAATATTCCTAGAGTGTATCTATCAAAAATGCTAAAAGAGAATAAAATAGAACGAGTATGTCGTGGAGTTTATGCTAAAAAGGATGTTTTAATTGATGATTTTGTAGTATTACAAAGTAAAAGCAAAAATGCCATCTATTCTAACACTACAGCTCTTTATTTACATGGTTATTCTAATAGAATTTCTGTTAAATACGATATTACAGTTAATAGTGGCTACAATGGTTCTTTGCAAAGAGATAAAAATGTTAAACTATTTTATACTAAAAAAGAATTAATTAACTTGGGTGTAATTGATTATAAATTAGATAATGGTAATATTATTAAAATTTATGATTTAGAAAGAACCATCTGCGATATTATTAAAAACAAGAATAAACTTGATAGAGAATTATATAACAAGGCAATAAGAGATTATTTTTATAGCAAAGAAAAAAACGATTTAAAACTATATGAATATGCTAAAAAAATGAGTATTTATAACAAAGTAAGAAAGGAGTTTGCTATCTTAACATGATTAAAAATAAAGATAGAACAGACTATATTATCTAAAATAGGTAAGTACACGAATGTATTTAAGATTTTAATTCCATCGAATTCGATGGGTTTAAAATGAAGTTGATTTCATATAGATAGGGAAGAAAGTTGAATATGATTTTTTCTCTGCAAACAATTGTAAATCTTTTTATTTTATGGTATGATTAATTATAAGGTAAAAGGAGTAGGTAGTGTGGCAAAACTAGATGCACATTTTAAAGTCGATTACACGAATGCACTTGCTAATGACAAAGCCATATTCAAAGGAAATAAATATCGAATTACAATACTAAGTGAAAGATTAATTCGTTTTGAATATGATGCGAATGGTAAGTTTTTTGATCATCCAACTGAATTTGCACGATTCCGTAATTTTAGTGTACCTGAGTTTCAAGTAGAAGAAAATGATAAAACTCTAGTTATCCAAACCAAATATTTTGTTTTGCAATACGTAAAAGAGCGCCCTTTTATTGGGCCAAAATATGCTCCTGATCAAAACTTAAAAGTAGGACTCATGAATAGTGATAAAATCTGGTACTTTAATCATCCAGAAGCTCGTAATTTTGGTGCTACGAAAGTATCACTAGACAAGGGAATTAAAGGTGCTTTAAAAAAAGGCTTATATTCAACCGATGGCTTTGCCTCATTTGATGATGCTAAAAGTCTCGTATTTATGGATGATGGCTTTTTAGTAAAACCTACAGAAAAAAGAATTGATACTTACTTATTTATTTACAGGAGAGACTTTGGTTTATGTTTGAAAGATTATTTCACCCTAACCGGATATCCTCCCCTAATTCCAAGATATGCTCTAGGTATATGGTGGAATAGGGATATGATCTATTCTTTTGAAGACACAAAAAAACTAATCAAAGCTTTTAATTTTCATAATATCCCTGTTTCTGTTTTATTATTAAATGAATTCTGGCATTTAAAAGATAAAAGAGACCTAAATAAATTTAAAACTGGATTTACTTTTAATCCCGAACTATTCCCTGATCCTTATGCTTTTACTACTTACATGCATGATAGAGGAGTAAGAGTTGGTATTAATATGGATCCAGTAGAAGGAATTGGGGAACATGAAGAAAACTTCCGTCTCATTGCTACCGAATTAGGTCTTATTAACACGAGAAGGATTCCTTTTAATGCCTTTGATAAAACATTCTTAAGCATTTATTTTAACCACTTAATTAAACCATTAGATAGTTTAGGAGTAGACTTTTATTGGCTTGATTATAACTATGATTTTGATACATTAAGAGCGCTTAATCATTACCATTTTACCAACTATTTAAAAGATAATCACAAAAGACCATTTTTATTTTCTCGAAATAACTTAATTGCATCTCATCTTTATGGAGTTCATTATTCTGGTAAGACAAATGTTGGGTTTGATACACTAAATTATTTGCCTAGTTTTAATTCAAGTGCTTCTAACTTAGGTATTTCTTGGTGGAGTCATGATATCGGTGGCTTTAAAGGTGGTATGGAAGATAGTGAGTTGTACATAAGATACATCCAGTTTGGTTGCTTTAGCCCTATATTCAGACTTGCTTGTGATAGAGGACATTATTATAAAAGAGAACCTTGGAGTTGGGATATCAAAACCTACACCATTGCTAGAGATTACTGCCATTTAAGACACCGTCTCATTCCTTATTTATATACTGAAAATTATAAATATCACAAAACTGGTTTACCACTAATCCAACCTCTATATTATAGCTATCCAGAAGTTTATGATGAACCAGCATATAAAAATGAATATTATTTTGGAAGTGAATTCTTAGTAAAAGCAATTACGAAAAGACAAGATAATGTTATGAACCGTTGTGTAGAACAAATATTTTTACCAAAAGGAACTTGGTATGATTTTAAAACGGGTAAAAAGTTCCCCGGTAATCGTAAATATGTTGCTTTCTATAAAGATGAAGACTATCCCGTCTTTGCTAAAAGTGGTTCCATTATTCCTCTTGCTATCTTACCAGAAAACATCAACGATACCAATCCTCCAGAAAGCTTAGAAATTCATGTTTTCCCAGGAAGAAGTAACATTTATAAACTTTATGAAGATGATGGTATTTCCCGGTTAAATGAAGAAGGATACTATATAATTACGGCGATTGACTACAATTATTTAGCCAATAACTATACCCTTATCATACGACCAATCGAAGGGAAAACAGGTATTATTCCCAAAACGAGAACCTATAAAATAAGATTTAGAAACACAAGAGAAGCTGAAGATGTCCAAGCTTATATCAACGATACAGAAATTTCCGTTGAATCATATGCCGATGAAAATGACTTTTTAGTAATTGCCAAAAACATTCCTACAACTAGCCAATTAACCATTAATTGCAAAGGGCGTGACATTGAAATTGATGCGATCAGATTAATTAATGAAGATATTAACTCCATTATTAGTGATGCCAAAATCAAAACCGACTTAAAAGAAAAAATCGCCTCTATTATGTTTAGCAACATGGAAATGAATAAAAAAAGAATTGAAATTCGGAAATTAAAGAAAAAAGGCTTAAAAGATGTTTTTGTTAGAATGTTTATAAAACTACTTGAATATGTTTCAGAAATTTAGTAAAATAGGGTAAATACGTGGAAAAAAAGAGTAGTAATAAATGAGTCTTGTCAAAGAAAGTTCGTGGTTGATGCAAACGAATCAAGATGAATTATGAACTTGCTTTTTGGAGTATGTGGGATCGTTCCCTTATAGACGAAATAAGTGATAAATAAAGGTGGTACCGCGTAAATACGCCCTTTTTGGTGCCATCTTTTTATTTTTCTTAAGGAGGAATTTTTGTGAATGAATATTTGTTATCGGCGTGTATTTTTATAGTCCTGTTTGTTATTGTTTTTGTTGTTGACTATTTTCTAATTAATAAAAGAAAATTAAATTTAATCAAAAATAAGGGCATAACCAAAAAGAGAAAGAAAAAGAAAATTAAAAGTATTAGTGAAATTGATTATATAAGCTTGAAATTTAAACTAGATTCTAAAAAGTTAGATATGGATAAAATGATTATTGTGATATCTTTAATCAATGCGTTTATTATATCCGTTGTCTCAAGTGTAGTCATGCTGATGCCTTTTGCTATCATGTGGCAATTAATTGTAGCGTTTGCTCTACTTTTTGGGCTCATATATGCCCTATATGAAATATATGGACGGCACTTAAAACATAAGGAGGAGAAGAAAAAATGAATTTTAATGAAATTGAAAAGAAATGGCAAAATTATTGGGATGAACATAAGAGTTTTAAAGCGATTGATGGAAGCAAGAAGACACCTTACTATATTCTAGTCGAGTTTCCTTATCCGTCTGGTTCAGGACTTCATGTTGGTCATGTAAGAAGTTATACAGCACAAGATGCGATTGCAAGAATGAAGAGAATGCAAGGAGTAAATGTCTTATTCCCAATGGGATGGGATGCTTTTGGTGCTCCAGCAGAACAATATGCTATTAAAAATCATATTCATCCAAAAGAAGCAGTAAAAGAAAACATTAAGACATTTAAACGCCAAATGAAAACATTAGGTTTTTCGTTTGATTGGGATAGAGAATTTTCTACAACCGACCCTGAATATTACAAATGGACTCAATGGCAATTCTTACAGTTTTATAAACATAACATGGCTTATAAAGCAACGGTACCAGTAAACTGGTGTCCAAATTGTAAGACAGTTTTATCAAATGAAGATGCTGCTGGTGGTGTTTGCGAACGCTGTGGCACCGAAGTCGTTCAAAAAAATAAAAGTCAATGGATGCTTAGAATGAGCGATTATGCCGAAGACTTACTAACTGGTCTTGAAGATACTCACTTTGCTCCTAAAGTAAAACTAGGTCAAATTAACTGGATTGGTAAATCAATTGGTGCGGAAGTAGATTTTAAAATTGATGGCCATGATGAAGCGTTTACCGTATTTACGACTCGCTGCGATACTCTTTTTGGTGCAACTTACTGTGTTTTAGCACCAGAACATGTTTTAGTAGATAAGATTACAACTGAAGAGCATAAAAATGAAGTAGCCAAATATAAAGAAGCCTGTGCTCTTAAAAACGAAATGGAAAGAACCGAGCTAAATAAAGAAAAAACAGGAGTGTTTACTGGTGCTTATGCGATTAATCCGGTAAATAACACGAAAATTCCTATTTATATTAGTGACTATGTTTTAGCAAGCTATGGAACGGGTGCTATTATGGCGGTTCCAGCTCATGATGAAAGAGACTATGAATTTGCTCGTAAGTTTAATATTCCAATCATTCAAGTATTAGAAGAGGTTACAGGAACTCCTCATGAGAATGAAACCAAGAAAGAAAGTATTGTTGCTGTTGTTTATGATGAAGCGCAAGATAAATATCTAACGATCAATTGGCACGATCTTGGCGGACGTTTATTTATTGGTGGAACAATAAAAGAAGGCGAAACTGCCTTAGAATGTGCGAAAAGAGAAATTTTAGAAGAAACAGGATATACAGATATTGAACTTATACATGAACTACCTAAAATTAATCATCACTATTATGCTTACAATAAAGACAAATACTTCAATATTGAATCAACGGGATTTTTATTCAAGTTAAAAAGCAACAAAAAAGAAGAGCAACAATTAGATGAAGATGAAAAATTTAGTGTTGAATGGGTCGATCAAAAGACAATTCTAAATGAAATTACGGATGGTTTACATAAGAAAACATTTGAATATGCAAGTGCTCCAGGAGCAATGGAAGGTGACGGTATTCACATTAATTCCGATTTCCTAAATGGTTTAAATAAAGAAGAAGCCATTCAGAAAATGCTTGAATATTTAGAAAGAAATAATTGTGGTCGCAAAAAAGTAAATTATAAGATGCGTGACTGGATTTTCTCAAGACAAAGATTCTGGGGTGAACCAATTCCGATGATTTATTGTGAATCTTGTGGTTGGGTTCCGATGAATGAAAGTGACCTACCATTATTACTTCCTGATGTTGCTGAGTATGAACCAACTGATAATGGTGAGTCTCCACTCGCTAAAATTGAAGATTGGGTAAATACAACTTGTCCAAAATGTGGTGCTCCTGCCAAAAGAGAAACCGACACGATGCCAAACTGGGCTGGATCATCATGGTATTTTCTAAGATTTATGGATCCACACAATGACCATGAATTTGCTAGTATGGAAAATATGAAATACTGGAACAAAGTAAACTGGTACAATGGTGGTATGGAACATACAGCCAGACACTTACTTTATGCTCGTTTCTGGGTTCAATTCTTATATAATATTGGTTTAGTTCCAAATAAAGAAATGATTGATACTCGGGTTAGCCATGGTATGGTTTTAGGTAGTGATAACCAAAAAATGAGTAAATCAAAGGGCAATGTTATTAATCCTGATGATATTGTTCGGGAATTTGGCGCTGATACTCTTCGTGTCTATGAAATGTTTATGGGCGATTATGAACAAGACTCACCATGGAGTACCGATTCACTAAGAGGTTGTAAACGGTTTATTGATAAAGTAATTCGTCTCAAAGAGAAAGTAGTAGATAAAGAAAATTATTCTGATTGCCTAGAAATTATCATTAACAAAAGTATTAAAAAAGTAGAATATGACTTAACTCATTTAGGTTATAATACAGCAGTATCCACTCTAATGATTTTAGCTAATAAATATGATGAATTAGATCATATTACTAAGAAAGATTATCAAGTATTACTAACACTATTAAATCCAATCGCTCCTCATATTACCGAGGAATTAAATGAATCTCTTGGTTTCACACCAATTTGTGAATCTTCTTGGCCAGAATATGACGAAGCCAAAACCATTGATGAAGAAGTAACCATTGGTATTCAAGTAAATGGTAAATTACGGGGAGAAATAACCATTACCAAAGATGATTCTGAAGAAGAAATAAGAAACAAAGCGTTAGCTAATGAAAATGTTTTAAAACATATTGAAGGCAAAGAAATAGTGAAAGTAATTGTAGTAAAAGGAAAAATCGTCAATATTGTTATAAAATAAGCGTAAAAGCTTATTTTTTTTGACATTTAAAAGCAAAAGTGTTATAGTATACCGCAAGTTAAGGGGATTTTTATGGTAAATAAATTAATTAGAAGAAGAAAAATAGAGATTATTTTGGTGTTGTTATTTGTTATAATTTCGATTCCTTTATGGCAATATTTAGAAAAAGAATTAAATGCAAGATTAACAAACGCTTTAGAGAAAGAAACAAAATTAGAGTTAGCACTAAATCATGTAGGCGGATATGATAATGTAATCGTAAATAATGCTTATACAGTAGATAAAAAATATGAGTTACTATTAATAACAAATAAAAATTGTAATGATTTAACTATTACGATGAATCAAAGCAAATATTTATTAGCAAATTTCTTCAAAGAAAAAGGCGAAAATAACTATGTTTATACACTTGCGATAGATGATATAAAAGGAAGCAGAAAAGGATATAAAATTATCTTAAATTTAGAAAATAAAGATATCTCATACTATTATAAATTAGAAGAATTAACATATTTTTAAAAAAGTGATAAAATTGTCTTGTATTTTATGCTACTTTTATGGTATTATTAAAATACGGTGATAGTATATGAAGATAAAGGATATTATCAAGAAACAAACGACAATTATTGCCATAGCGGTAGTCCTAGTAACAATAACCGTAATTGGAATTAGTTATGCCATATTTTTTGACGTAAAAAAGAATACAGAAGATCAAAAAATAACAGCAGGAACACTAGAACTTACTGTATCCGGAATTAATGCTTTAAAATTAAGCGAGCCAATGTCTACAGCGGATGGCCTAGCTTCTACTCCGGTAAGTTATACGGTAGTAAATACCGATAGTAACTTACCAGCAGCTTATTCCTTATATATTTATGCTGGTAATGGCAATACCATTTCTCTAAGTAGTATTAAAATTTCTACTGATGGTAGTTCTTCTTCTGTTTTAAGTAGCATTTCTGATACGTTAGTAGAAAATGGAACAACTTATTATCGAATTGATTCTGGCACTTTAGCTGCTGGAACAAGTGGAACGACTAAAAATTTACGTATATGGATTGATGAAGATTTAGTTGCAGACGAAATTAACAATGGTAATCTTAATTTACAACTTTATGTAGTAAGTGAAGTACAAGAATAACTCAAGTGAGTTATTTTTTTTGAAAAAAATTAAAATTTTACTAATTAATATAATTTGATAGCTCAAATCATCATTTTGTACTACGAAATAGATAATTTGAGTAAACCTTTTAATGATTTGCTAGTCCAAATTAAGGCAATCAGCAATTTGACTTTATTCTGAAAATGTATTATGATGTCAACATAGAAAAGAGGCGAACATATGTATAAGAGTAAAGAAGAAAATGTAGAGGTGTATTTCATTTGCTACAAAAAAGAAGACATGGAATTAGTAGAAAGTTATTATGATGAGGTATTAGATATTCATTATTGGTATTTTAATGCATATCTAGCTTATCAAGCTTGGAAGAAAAATTTTAAAGGAATGAAAAACATAGGATATTTATCCAAACAATTATTAATAGTCGCAGCTAGCCGATATTTACTTTATATGATTGAAAATGAAGAGTACAAAACGAAAAGAGAAAAGAAAATAATTGAAAAAGATCTAGAAAAAATTCAAAAAGAACTGGAAATAATTATAAATGATGAAAACATTCTGACAAGACTCTAAAGTTTAACGCCAAAAGAGAAAAGAATGTGGTAAAATAAAAAGTAGGTGATAATATGTTAAATATTTATGAAGTGGTAGATAAAAAATTAACAAGTGCAAATTCTATAAAAAAGGGAAGTTGGATTGATTTAGTCAACCCAACTTCTGAAGAATTAAATTTTGTAATAGAAAATACAAAAATTGCAAAAGAGACATTATATAAATTATTAGATGAAGAAGAATTACCAAGAGTAGAAAAAAGAAAAGAAGAAATCGTAATTATTTTAGATACTCCTTATGTAGCAGATAATAACAAACATCAATATAAAACCAATCCTCTTGGTATTATTTTAAGTGAAAAGGGGTATTTAATTACTCTTTCATTAAAAGAGCAGCATTTTTTAGATTACTTTAAGCAAACAGAAATAGGCGAACTGAATGGAAAAAACAAAACCCATTTTATTTTAAAAATTTTTATTATGGTAGCAGGAATTTATCAAAAAGAATTAAAAAGTATCAATGAATATATTGATGGTAAAGAAAAAATATTATCAAAATCAACCAATAATAAAGAACTTCTTCATTTAATGAACATTGAAAAAACATTAGTTTATTTTATAACTTCTCTAAAAGCAAATGAAATTGCTTTAGAAAAAATATCTAAAGGGATATTTATTCCAATTGAAAAAGAAGATGAAGAATTATTAGAAGATGCTTTAATTGAAAATAAGCAAGCAATAGAAATGGCAACGATTTATAAAGAAATCTTATCAAGTATGACAGATACTTATGCTACGATTATTTCTAATAATCTAAATGATGTAATGAAATTTTTAGCTGGGATAACCATTGTCTTTTCTATTCCAACTATGGTAGCATCCTTTATAGGTATGAATGTACCTTTAGGTGGTATTGGCACTTCTCCTGCTAGCTTTATTTTAATTATTTTAGTATCATTGTTATTATCACTATTAATTGCCTTTATTTTAAAGCGTAAAAACATGCTATAAAATGTGGATAATTTAAAAGATATCAACAATTTTTAAGGTCAATATTTACAAAAATTGATGTTTTTGTAATGATATGATATAATAAGTGCGAAAGAAAAGAGAGGAACACATGAAAGTATTAGTAATTATTCCTGCCTATAATGAAGAAAAAAATATATTAAAAACTGTAAATAATTTAAAGGAAATAAAATTAGATCATGAGTTAGATTATGTTATCATCAATGATGGCTCAACC
This sequence comes from uncultured Bacilli bacterium, assembly GCA_944358115.1. GTDB lineage: Bacteria > Bacillota_I > Bacilli_A > RF39 > UBA660 > Caccenecus. Next base: position 5,413 of record CALVQH010000011.1, on the reverse strand, counting down.
GATCAAACCAAAAAGATATGTGAGGAAAATCATTTAAATATGATTGATTTACCATTTAATTTGGGAATTGGTGGTGCAGTTCAAACTGGTTATAAATATGCTTATTATCATAACTATGACATTGCCATTCAATTTGATGGTGATGGTCAACATGATGGCAACTATATTAAAGACCTTATCTCGGAAATAGAAAAAGGAAATAATGTAGCAATTGGTTCTCGCTTTATAAGTGAACTAAGTACTTTTAAATCAAGCAAAATGCGAAGACTTGGAAAAGATATATTATCATTTTTAATAAAGTTAGTAACTGGTAAAAAAATATATGACCCTACAAGTGGATTTCGAGCAGTTGACAAAGAAGTAATAAAAGTTTTTGCTAATGATTATCCGAGTGATTATCCAGAACCTGATACAATTGTTACGGTAATCAAAAAGAATTATAAAGTAAGTGAAATACCGGTAAAAATGAATAAAAGGGAAGGTGGAAAAAGTTCTATCAATCCTTTAAAATCAATATATTACATGATTAAAGTAAGCTTAGCAATTATTATCGCTGGTGCATCTAGCAAAAAGAATAGTTAAAAGGAGAAGTGAAAAAATGCTACCATGGGAATTAGTAGTAACGTTAATTATATTTGCACTCATATTTATTTTGTATGTATGGCATAGAGTAATAAAAAGAAATTTGAGTATAAAATATGCTTTATTATGGCTAGTTTTTTGCATTGCTATGGTTATAGCTATTTTAATACCAGATGTTTTAAAAATTATTTGTGATTTCATTGGTATTAATACCGTTTCTAATTTTATATTCTTAATTGGTTTTGGTATATTATTGTTTATTACCTTTGTTTTAACTGAAATTGTTTCTACTCAAAAAGCTAAAATTACTGCTCTTGCTCAAGAAATAGCAATCATGAAACATGAGGAGAAAAAAGATGAATAGTTTAGTAAATATAGTAAAAAAATATAGTGTTTTTATAAAATATATTATTTCTGCTGGAATTTCTTTTGCTATTGATTTAACTTTATTTACACTTTTTAATCTCTTATTAAAGGGTGTTTTAAGCGATTTATCTATTATTTTAGCAACAATTTTAGCCAGAGTGATTTCTTCTTTTATTAATTATTTAATGAATCGTAATGGAGTCTTTAAAAAGAATGCCAATAAAATTGATTCTAAGACGTTAATCAAGTATTATTGCTTAGTAATCATTCAAATGTGTGTTTCTGCTGGCTCTGTCTTCTTATTATACAAAATAACTAATATCAATGAAACTCTAATTAAAATACCGGTAGAAATAATTTTATTTTTAATTAATTACTTTGTTCAAAAACATTTTATCTTTTATGATAAAAAAGGAGAATAAATATGAAAAGATTTAGAAATGCAATTTGTTTAATACTAGGAATTCTTTCCTCATATAGTCTTTTATTTGAAGTTACTTCCAAAGGAATTAAATTTAGCCGTTCTAATACGATGATGCTTACCTATTTAATTGTTGCTATCTTTTTATTTGTTTTTTATAAAAAATATTTAGGAAATTTTAAAGGAAAAAAGACTTATCGTATCATTGCTCTTGTTTTTTCTCTTTTAATGGTATTTGGTTACAGTTATGATGTAGCAGGAGATTCTTCTTTAGTTTTTGGCTCAATATCTTTGGCTTTCATATCACTATTAAAAACCATTGGATATTATGCTTTATTTAGTACGGCAATTCATTTATTAAATGATATCATTGTAAAAAAAAAATTAAAGAATCCTAAACTTCCTAAAGTTTTAGCTTTATTTGATAAACATCCTTTTTTATTTAGTTTTATCGTATTATTAATCTGTTATTTACCATATATTATCGCTTACTATCCAGTTATTATTAATTATGATGCTGCTAACCAAATTAAGGAAATAATGGGAATTCATACAAGATATATGGATAGTGTTGTACTATTAAATCCCAATGTTTATATAACAAATTTTAATCCTATTATTCACACTCTTTTAATTGGTGGATTATTTAAAGTTGGATACTTAATTGGTAATGTTAATTTTGGAATGTTTTTATATTCAATCGTTCAAGTAACAATTGTAATTAGTGTTTTTGCTTATGCAATTTATTACTTAAATAAAATCCAGGTAAATAAAAAATTGATTTTAATTGTATTAGGAATATTTGCTCTTGTTCCATTGTTTCCATTTTATGCTATGACAGCAGTAAAAGATGTTATTTTTTCCTCATTCATTTTACTATATGTGATTAAGCTTTATGATATATTAAAATATAAACAAACAACCAAACAATATATTTTATTTGCCCTACTAGTTTTATTAATTATTTTATTTAGAAATAATGGTATATATACAATTATTCTAAGTCTTCCATTTATTATGATCTTTAAAAAAGAAATTAGAAAACCAATATTAATTGTTCTTTTGTTTAATATTGCCATGTATTTAGGATATAATAAAGTTCTTCTACCTAGTTTAGAAATCGCTAATACAAGTGTTAGAGAAATGCTTTCTGTTCCTTTCCAACAAACAGCTAGATATGCAAAATATTATGGAGATGAAATAAGCGAAGAAGATAAAGAAATTATTGATAAAGTATTAGGATATGATGATTTAGGTGAAAGATATGAGCCAGATTTATCGGATAAAGTAAAAAATGAATTTAATAAATATACAACCAATGAAGAATTAATGGATTATTTTAAAGTTTGGTTCAAATATTTATTAAAAAGACCAGGAGTTTATATTGATGCTACAATTAATAATATATATGGCTATTTTTACCCAAATACGAGTGCATGGTATATTTATACCGGTTTAAATGAAAAGCTACCAGAAGCGGGATTTGATTATCATTTTAATGGACTAAGTGGACTTAGAACCGTATTATCTGCTTATGGGGAAGCATTTCCTTATATTCCGATAGTGGGAACCATTGCTAATATCGGTATGGTTGTTTGGATTCATATTATTTTACTCGGAATGTTAATTGTAAATAAAATGAAGAAATATATTGTATTATTATTACCTGCTATTTCCCTAATACTAGTTTGTATTGTAGGGCCAGCTAATACTTATTTCCGTTATATTCTCCCTTGTGTATTTGCATTACCACCACTGATATGTATCTTATATAACGAATTAAGAGAGCAGATTTCTCTCAAAGAAGAAGGAAACCAAAAAGAATAATATGATAGAGAGACAAATCATAAAGGGAAAGAAAGTAAATTTTGATCAACTACTTTCTTATGGCTTTAAAGAAAAAAAGAATCAGTATGAATATGAAAAAAGTATTTTCAATGAGCATTTTCTTATTTGCATTTCCATTACGAAAGATGGTCTCTTAACCGGTAAGATATGGGATAATCATGTAAATGATGAATATACAGCCTTTCGAATAAAAAATCAAAATGGTGAATTTGCCGGTCGCATTCGAGAAGAATATCAACATATATTACAAGATATTGTTGATCATTGCTACAACTCTAACTATTTTCTTTATGATCAAACCAATCGAATCGCAAATAAAATAATCGAGCAATATAACAATAAACCAGAATTTCTTTGGGAAAAAAGTCCTGGATTTGGAATTTTTCGCAATCCGGTAAGTAAAAAGTGGTATGCCCTAATTATGCAAATAGACCAAAATAAACTAGATCCAAAGAAAAAGGGAGAAGTAGAAATTGTAAATGTGAAATTAAACCCTAATAGGATAAAAGAATTAATAAAGAAAAAGGGATTTTATAAAGCTTATCATATGAATAAAAAGTATTGGATCACAATAGTATTAAATGATACAATCCCTGATGAACAGGTTATGGAATTTATAAACGAAAGTTATTTATTAAATGAAAAGTAATTCCAAGAGAATTACTTTTTGAATAAACAAAAATTAGGTGTATAATAATAAAAATAGGGAGTGAAAAATTTGAAAAAAATGATAGCATATTTTACAATCATATTAGTTATCTTAATCGTTTCTTTTAAAAATATAAATTTAAAGAAAAATAATTCAGAACCAGAAATAGATGAAAAAGAATCTTGGATAGAAGAAACAATGAAATCAATGTCACTAGAAGAAAAAATTGGCCAAATGTTAATTGTTTATGATTATTCCCAAGAAGTAGATGAAGAACTTTTAAATAAACTAAATGAAATAAAACCGGGAGGCTTTATTCTTTTTCAAAACAATTTTGTAAGCTATGAACAAACTCAAAAATTAATCTCAGATATAAATACTACCAGTACAATTCCCATGTTTATATCCATTGATCAAGAAGGAGGAAGAGTTCAACGTTTAAAAGAATTAAGTGATCAAGCAATAACTATATTTCCTTCTATGTATGAATTAGGAAGTACAAATGATGAAAAACTATCCTATGAAGTAGGAAAAGCAATAGGGGAAGAATTACGAGTATTTAATATCAATATGGATTTTGCACCAGTCTTAGATATTTACTCTAATCCAAGTAATACAGTAATAGGAGATCGTTCTTTTGGCCAAACGGCCCAAACAGTTTCTAAAATGGCTTTACCTTTTAGTGAAGGATTGAAAAGTACCGGAATCATCCCTGTTTATAAACATTTTCCTGGACATGGAGATACGTTAGAAGATTCGCATAAAACACTACCTATTATAAACAAAACCAAAGAAGAATTAATGGAATTAGAATTAAAACCTTTTATTGATGCGATTGATAATGGTGCTGAAATAATCATGGTGGGCCACTTAGCACTTCCCAAAATAACTGGTGATACAACTCCCGCCTCTTTATCTAGAAAAATAGTAACCGATTTATTAAAAGAGGAATTAGGTTTTGAAGGTGTAGTAACAACAGATGCTCTAAATATGGGAGCTCTTACAAATGAATACACTAAAGAAGAAATATATATCAACGCAATCAACGCTGGAGTAGATCTGTTATTAATGCCAGATTTTGATAAAGAAACAATAAATATCATAGCAAATGCTATAAAAAATGAAACAATTTGGTTAGAACAAATTAATGATTCTGTTTCCAAAATTTTATCTTTAAAATATGATTATTTATTAAAAGAAAATACTTACACCAGAGAATACTTAAATAGTTTTAAACATCAAGAAATTGTTTCTAAAATAAAAGAACAGTGTTAATCATTAGTTAAAATGTCACCGATTTGACTTTAAAGCAGAGAGTATGGATTTTGTTTTGAAGTAGAATGATAAAGAAAATAACTACTTAGTAAAGGGTAAAATGTACTCTTCGAGCCCTTGACAAAGTAGCTATTTTCTTTTTTTAAGTATCTAACAAAACAAAAGCAGAAATATAAAGTCTATTCGTGCTTTAATATGAGTGTGTAAGGAATTCTGTGTAAATAAGAATTCTCTCTGATAATGGAACTTAAAATTAAAGGTCCATTTGTTAT
>CALVQH010000010.1 GCA_944358115.1 uncultured Bacilli bacterium | reverse complement strand
GCGTGGGGTGTGCGCCCAGTATTAAACCTGTCGGCTGATGTTACAATTTCCTCAGGTGATGGCACTAGTTCTAATCCTTATGTGATTTCTTAAGAGCTAGTGCTCTTTTTCTTTTTTTTAAATTTCATTCATTTAGTAAAGACAAATTTAGAATAATATGTTAAAATATTTTTAGTTATCTAATAATTTATAAAGAGGTGTAGCATAAATGGCAAAAGTAATATCATTAGTTAATCAAAAAGGTGGAGTTGGTAAGACGACCACTAGCATCAATCTTGCTGCAGCTTTGGGTGTAGAGGGTAAAAAAACTCTTTTAATCGACTTAGATCCTCAAAGAAATGCTACGACTGGACTAGGACTTTCTAACGGTGATTATGAGCATGATGTTTATGAAGTTATGGCCGGAGTGTGCAGTATTAAGAGTGCTATAAAAAAAACGAAATTTAAGAATTTATCTATTCTTCCCTCTACTATTAATTTAGCAGGTGTAGATGTAGAATTTGTTAAAAAAATGTTAGAAGATCCGGAGTTTAGGCAAAATGAACAATTAAGAAAAGCAATCGAAGAAATTAGAGATAGCTATGATTATATCATTATAGATTGTCAACCAGCTTTGGGGCTTGCAACAATGAATGCATTAGTCGCAAGTGATTCAGTAATTATTCCTGTCCAATGTGAATTCTTTGCCCTTGAGGGAATTACACAACTTTTAAATTCCATTATTATGGTTCAATCAAGTATGAATCCAACTTTACGAATAGAGGGAGTACTTTTAACTATGCTTGATGGGAGAACCATTATTGGGCTAGAAGTTATTGAAGAAGTAAGAAAATACTTTAAAGATAAAGTATTTAATACAATTATTCCAAGGTTAGTAAGATTAGTAGAAGCTCCAAGTCATGGAAAACCAATTAATGAATATGATCCAAAGAGTAAAGCGACAATGGCTTATGCCAATTTAGCAAAGGAAGTGATCAGTCGTGACGGAAACTAGAAAAAAAGCTTTAGGAAAGGGATTAGAGCAATTATTTTCGAATGAAGTAATTAATTTTGATCATTTTGAAAAAGAAATTGTTGATGAAGGAAAGAATAGTGGTGGAATTGTAGAAATTCCTCTTGATGAAATTAGAAGTAATCCTTATCAGCCAAGAGTAATTTTTGATAGTGAAGCATTAGAGGAACTTGCCAATTCCATTAAAGAGCATGGTGTGATTCAACCGATTATTGTTAAAAAAGGGATTAAAGGATTTGAGTTAGTTGCAGGTGAGAGAAGAACAAGAGCGGCTAGACTTGCAGGTCTTAAAAATATTCCGGCTATTATTAAAGACTTTAACGATGTAGAAATGATGGAAATTGCTCTTATTGAAAATATTGAAAGAGAAAATTTAAATCCAATTGAAGAAGCAAAAGCGTATGAAAATATCTTAAAGATTAATAATATTACTCAAGAAGAATTAGCTCATAAATTTTCTAAGAGTAGAAGTTATATTACGAATATGCTCGGGTTACTCACTTTACCAGATATGGTAATTAAGTTAGTAGAATCTAAGGAATTATCCATGGGACATGCGAGAGCTTTAAGTAAACTTGAAGACCCTAAAAAAATTGAAGAGTTGGCTTTGAAAATTGTTCGTGATGATTTAAGTGTTCGTGATACGGAAAAAATGATTCAAGCTCTTGATTTACCGAAGAAACATACAATTAGTAGAAATAATAATTTTGATATTCGTTATAGTATTTATGAAAATTTATGTCGTGAAAAATTGGGTGTAAAAGTTAAAATTAATCATAAAAAAATTGAAATTCCTTATAAAGATGATGAAGAACTTGCCAGAATATTAGAAGAATTAAATATTAATATTGAAGGAGAATAAAATGGAATTTTTAGAAAAAGCATTTGATGTTATTATGACTAAACGAATTTTTGGAACAGCGATGGTTATTCTTGTTACTTTCCTTTTGATTTCTATTTTTAATAAAGGAATAGAAAGAATTATGATTAAAGGCAAAACAGCTTTTGAGGTAAAGAGGAGAAAAACAATTATTCGCTTATTTCAGAGTTTGTTTAAATACATTTTAATTGCTATTGCTGTCCTTATTATTTTAGATTTCTATGGAGTAGATACTAAAAGTTTAATTGCTAGTTTAGGAATTGCTGGTGTTGTTTTAGGTTTAGCTTTGCAAGATACGGTAAAAGATTTAATTAGTGGAACGATGCTTATTATGGAAAATTATTTAGCAGTAGGAGATACTGTTACTTATAATGATTTTACAGGAGAAGTTATTGAACTAGGACTTAGAACAACTAAAATTAAGGGATTTGATGGGGAAGTTATGATTGTTGCTAATCGTAATATTGATACCATCATTAATGCTTCACAAAAGAAAGCTAATCTTTATATGGATATTCCTACTGCTTATGAAGAAAAAGTTGAAAAAGTTGAAAAAGTATTAATTGATGTAGTTAATCAAGCAATAGAAGATAAAGTTATTCTTCCAGATTCAACATATTTAGGTGTTAATGGGCTTGATTCTTCAGCAGTTAATTATTTAATTAATATTCATTGTAATCAAGATGATCGATATAAAGTAAAAAGGGAAATTTTAAAAAGAGTAAAAGAAGCTTATGATAAAAACAAAATAAAAATTCCTTATGAACAAATTGAGGTCCATCATGGAAAAGACATTTAAATTAGGTGATTTAGTGGTTATGAAAAAGCCACATGCTTGTGGAGAAAATAAATGGAAAATTATTCGGGTTGGTGTTGATATTAAAATTAAATGTATGAATTGTGGACGAGAAGTGATGATTGATCGTTTAGAGTTTATGCGAAAGCTAAAAAAAGTTTTGGGTGAAGAAAATGAAGAAAAGAAAGTTTAAAGAAAGAATAACATTAGATCCCATTATGACATTGTTAATTCTAATTGTTTTAACGATTGTTGTAAGTGGTTTCTTATCTTTATTAGGGGTACAAGTAACGTATAATTCTATTACAGATAGTGTTACTTTTAATTATACGCAAAGTTTAGTATCCGTTGAATCTTTGTTTAGTTTAAGTGGTCTTAAATATATTTTTACGACGACTGTTTCTAACTTTGTTTCGTTTAAACCATTATCCAGTTTAATTATTATATTAATTGGTATTGGGGTTATGGAAAAAAGTGGATTTTTAAAGACATTAGTTACGCTTTTAACAAAGAAAGCAAAGAAAAAGACAGTTACTTTTGTTTTAGTTCTTATTTGTGTTCTTTCTAGTATTATGGGAGATCTTCCTTTTGTTGTTCTTATTCCGCTTAGTGCTCTTATTTTTATCTATGGACATCGAAATCCTTATATTGGTATTATTGCTAGTTATGCAGCATTATCTGCAGGAGCAGGAATTAGTTTTTTCCTTACTAGTACCGATTCTGCTTTATTAGATTATACGTTACTTGGTGCCCATGTCCTTAATGGTTCTTATACTTTGGGAACAACTGTTTTTATTTCTATTATGTTAGTAGCCGTAATTTTAGTGTCTTTAGCTATTACTTTTATTACGGAAAATATTATTGCTCCTAGACTTCCTAAGTATGATTTTCCTGAAGAAGAAATGGAAAGTGAATTTACACTAACGAGAAAGCAATTACGTGGTCTAATTATTGCCGGTTTTGCGGGATTGTTATATTTATTATTCTTTATTTACTGTATTATTCCAGGTCTTCCTTTATCAGGAGCATTACTTGATTATTCTCAAGAATTTTACATTGATAAATTATTTAGTGTGGATTCTTTCTTTAGTACAGGATTCGTCTTTGTTGTTACGATGTTCTTTGTTATTCTTGGACTTTTTTATGGACTTGGAGCAAAAACAATTTGCAACAATAAAGATTTATGCGATGATTTAGGTCATAGCTTAGATGGCATAGGAAAAACGCTTGTTCTTATTTTCTTTGCTTCAACTTTTATTAGTATTTTTAAAAGTACAAATATTGGAGAAGTGATTACAGCTGCTTTAACTAATATTATGACTATTGATGGTTTGGGGGCTTTTCCACTTATTGTTATCTTATTTATTATTAGTGCAATTGTTACCCTTTTCTTACCGGGTTCAACATTTAAATGGGCTATTATGGCAGGGATTACGGTTCCAGCATTTATGAATGTAGGACTAACACCAGAGTTTGCTCAAGTCATATTCCGGTTTGGTGAGTGTGTAACGATGGGGCTTACACCACTTGCTACTTACTATGTTATTTATCTTGCTTATTTAGAGAAATATAATCAAGATACAAAACCAATTAATTTGTTTAAAACATTAAAATATCAAATTCCTTATAGTGTTGCCGTTGGGGTGATTTTACTTGGATTACTTATTGTTTGGTATATTATTGGTTTACCTCTTGGTATTGGTGGGGCTACTACCATATAGCATCGGTTTTTATCGATGCTTTTTCTTTACATCTATTTAAAATTTGTTATAATAAGGATGAGCAGCAGATGATTCATAGAAATATGGAGGAATAGCGAGTCGTTATTCTAGTGTAAGAAAGCTATCCATTTACTTAAAGTTGTTTCAATGTACAAGCTTACGCTTCGTATTATTTCATAATACTTATGTACATTTACACAATTTAAGATAATTTTTTAGTGCTGCTCTTATTTAGGTGATGTAATGTGGAAATATTTAGATAAAGATAACATGAAACAATTTATTTTATCTCTTAATTTAGTTTCTGGTAAGCAAAGCGAGGAAGAACAATTCAAACTTTTATATACGATTAGTAATCATCCAGAAAAATATTATACAAAAAAATATATTATGAAAAAAGCTGGAACAAAAAGAAGATTGTTAGTTCCTAGTCCGTTACTTAAGAAAATCCAAAGAAATATTTTAAATCATGTATTAAAAGGATTACGAATCAGTGAGTATGCTACTGCTTATGTTCCTAATAAAAGTTTAAAAGATAATGTTTCCGTTCACGTTGGAAAGAAAATTGTTTTAAAATTAGATATTAAAAATTTTTTTGAAAATATTACGTTTGAACAGCTTTATGCAGCTTTACCTAGTGCAATTTTTCCACCTTCTGTTAAAGTTTTGATTTTGAAACTTTGTACTTATCAAGATTATTTACCGCAAGGAGCACCAACAAGTCCTTATTTATCTAATTTAGTAATGAAGAATTTTGATACGTATGTTGGTAATTATTGTGCTAATCAACATATTTGCTATACTAGATATTCTGATGATCTTACTTTTTCAGGTGATTTTGATGTTAAACGTTTGAAAAATAAAGTTGAAGGATTTTTGGATGCAATGGGATTTTCTTTAAATGAAGAAAAAACAAAAGTGTTACGTCCAGGAAATAGACAAATGATTACCGGAGTTGTTGTTAATCAAAAATTAAATGTTTCGAAGAGTATGCGTAAAAAAATTAGACAAGAGATGTTTTTTATTCAAAAATATGGGGTGGAAAATCATAATCAAAGAACTAAACAAAGCCTTACTTATGCTAGTTTGCTTGGTAAAATTAATTATGTTTTATTTTTAGATCCTCAAAATAAAGAATTTAAAACTTATCAAAAGTATTTAAAACTATGTTATAATAATTATACAAAAAAGGAGATGAATGTATGAGCTTAAAAGCGGGAATTGTGGGACTTCCTAATGTGGGTAAGTCTACTTTATTTAATGCAATTACAAAGAAAAATATTTTAGCAGCTAATTATCCTTTTGCAACAATTGATCCAAATGTAGGAATGGTAACAGTTCCAGATGAACGACTTCAATTTTTAGAAGATTTATATCTACCTAAAAGTACTGTTCCTACAACTTTCGAATTTACGGATATTGCTGGTTTAGTAAAGGGAGCTTCCAAAGGAGAAGGACTTGGTAATAAATTTTTAAGTCATATTAGAGAAGTAGATGCAATTGTTGAGGTTGTTAGATGTTTTGATGATGCAAATATTACCCATGTTGAGGGAAAAACAGATCCCATTCGCGATATTGAAATTATTAATGTTGAACTTATTTTGGCTGATTTAGAAATTATTGAAAATCGTTTAAATAAAATTATTAAAAAAGCTGAGACAACGAAAGATAAAGAGGCTGTGGCGGAAGTAACAGTACTTACGAAAGCTAAAGAAAACTTAGAAAAAAATATTCCTTTAAGATTAGTAGATTTTAGTGAAGAAGAGAAACTTCTTATGAAAAATTTTAGCTTTCTTACTCTTAAACCTCTTATTTATGTTGCAAATGTGTTAGAAGATGATGTGGTGGTTGGAGAAAACCAATATACCAAATTAGTTAGTGATTATGCCAAAAAAGAAAATGCTGGTGTAATTGTGATGTGTTGTAAGATGGAGTCAGAATTATCAGAATTAAATGATGATGATAAAAAAGTGTTTTTACAAGAATTAGGAATTACTAATAGTGGTCTTGATCGTTTAATTTTTGCCACTTATTCATTACTTGGACTTGAAACATTCTTTACAGCAGGATCTGATGAGTGTCGTGCTTGGACTTTTAAAAGAGGCATGAATGCTAAATCTTGTGCCGGACTAATCCATTCTGATATCGAAAGAGGATTTATTAAAGCCGAGATTATGAGTTTTGATGATTTATATCAGTATAAAAGTGAATTAAAAGTAAAAGAAGCTGGTAAACTTCGATTAGAGGGGAAAGATTATTTAATGCAAGATGGAGATATTGTTTATTTTAGATTTAATGTTTAGCATGAATTTTTCTTTTTTAAAATATATTAGTAATATTAAAAGTTTTTACTAAATAGATATTTTGTGGTATACTAATAGTATGAGGAGGATAAAATGAATCAATTAATATCAAAAACATTTTTATGGATGTTTGTAGGGTTGCTAGTTACATTTTTAACTGGTTATGTAGTATCTATTAATGAAAATATGTTAGTTTCTATTTTTGGTGGTCCTATTTTTTGGCTTATTATTATTTTAGAATTTGCTTTAGTTATTTTCTTTTCAGCTAGAGTTCATAAAATGAAGCCAACGACGGCTAAAATATGTTTCTTATTGTATTCGTTTGTAAGTGGACTTACTTTTTCAAGTGTATTTGTTGGTTTTGAAATTGGAAGTGTCATGTATGTATTTTTAATTGCAGCGGTTGTATTTGCCATTTTTGGAGCGATTGGCTTTTTAACCAATATTGATCTTAACCGAATTAGTACATTCTTACTAATGGGATTATTAGCCCTCATTATTTGTTCTATTGTCAATATTTTCTTAGGAAATTCAACCTTTGATCTCATTATTTCAATCATTGCTTTACTTATCTTTTTTGGATTTACCGCTTATGATATTCAAAAAGTTAGAATTTTAAGTAATTCAGGGATGGATAATGATGTAGTAGCAATTAATGGTGCTTTTGAATTATATTTAGATTTTATTAACATTTTCTTACATTTGTTATCTATTATTGGAAATTCTAGAGATTAGAATTTCTTTTTTTTGATTAAAAAAAGAAAATGTTATTGTTTCCATTTTCTTGTGTGTTCTACTTTTTCCCATTTGATATCTTTTTTAAAGAAAGCTTTTAAGGCGCATGGTACATAGGTTGCAAAAAATAAGGGACTAAATAAGATTGCTTTTATTTGCATGTAGTATGACATATTGATTTTATCTTTATCTTTTAAGATGATATAAGCTGTCATAAAAGCAAAGAGAATATATGCTAGCATGATAATTAAGATGATTTTAGTAAAGCATAGTTTGGTTAGAGGATCGGCTAAATCATGGACTTTGCATATAGTTATCACTTGGTTTAAAATGTAGAGTAGGGCTCCAATAATCATAATGATATAAGGCTTCATACCACTTATTTCGTTAATTAAAGAGCCAATGTTTGGATTATTTTTTGATAGTTTATGAAATCTAGGAATATATTCTTTTCTTGTTGAAAAGTAGCCTTTAATCCATCTTGTTCGTTGATTAATTGTGTTTTTATATTTGATTGGTTGTTCATCATAAAAGATTGCATTTTTGTTATAAACACTTGTTAAATTGTGTTCAATAGAATATAAAGTTAATTCATAGTCTTCCGTAAGGGAATGAAAAGGGAAAGATTTCCATTTCTTGATTAAATCACCATTAATATATAAGCCTGTCCCAGATAAAGTTACATTTCTTGATTGTTTACTTTTGGTTTCATTTCCGTTAGAATTTAGAAAAGCAAAAGTGATACCGGAACAAGCTGAAATAATGGAGTCGTTACCATTTTTTAAATTCCGATAACCTGTAGCAATATCATAACCTTGTTGGTAAGATTTTTCCATTTCAGCTAGAAAGTTTTTATCTAAGATATTGTCAGCATCAAAAATAAAATAAGCATCATAATATTTTTTCTTTTCTTCTAGTTCTTTGATACATTCATCTAGAGCATAACCTTTTCTTTTTAAATCTAGTCTTTTTCTTATAAAGATGGTGGCACCATAATTTTGGGCAATTTTTACAGTTGGGTCTTCCTTACTTTCAACAATAATGTATACATCTTCCATATGAACTTTTTTGGTTTGATTTTTGATACTGATTAATAAATCTTCAATTACTTTAGATTCATCTCTAGCGGGTATTAAAATACAAAAATTTGTTAGTTCTTTTCTTGTTTTCTTTGGAAAATTATTGTTTAGTCTTGAAAGAAAAGCGGTTGTAAATAAAATTAATAGTCCGATAATGATTAAAAAGATACCAATTGTTTCGAGAATCATTTTTGCACCTACTTTACAAATTTCATGTTTGTATAAATTGTTTTTAAATATTCATCGGGATATACTTTGTCATAGAATTCACCAATAAATGTAAATGGTTCATATCCTTTATTACGTAATACGGCTCTACCTAAGGCTGTCCAAGATATAATCATATTTAATGTCATAAATATAACTAATATAACGACAAGGGGTTTACCGATTTTACTTGGTATTTTTTCAATACACTTAGATAAAAAAGGATAAATAAGATGAACTAATATCATAATGGCAAATCCCCAGAAAATCATATAGGGAATTGTAGTTCTTCCATTAATATTTAGAAAATAATTACTATAATCCCAAGAAGCAACTCCTAATACTAGTTCCATTAAGAAACTAATGATATATTCAAAGGCACCACCCAGAAGGGCTCCATAACAAAAAGTTTGTAAGGGATTTCTTTTTTTCCGTCCAAGAAAATATATGATTAGGGCAATACCAGCACCATATAAAGGATTAAAAGGACCATATATTACTCCTTTATGAGGAGAAGGCCAGAAAAATTCATGATAACGGTAAAAGTGCTTAATACATCCTAAAAGATCTTCATGTAATACACCTAAAAAACATCCTATTACAAAAATAAGAAACATTTTAGAAAAACACATTCCTTGTGCAAAAACTTTGTCATCTCTTTTAAACCAATTTTTAAATTTACTCATCATAATACATCACAACTAACTCTATTATATCAATTATTTTTTAATAAGGGAAGGCTTTTGCCCAATAAACAAAAATGTAATCTTTTTTTGGACTATCTACTTGACAAAATCCATTAAAAGCTTTAAGATAGATAACTATCAATTCAGGGAGGGTTATTATGAGAAAATTATTTTTGTTATTTTTAAGTGTTCTTGCTGTTTTGGCACCATTAAAGGTATCGGCAGCAACGATTGATTTTAGTGGATATTATTGTGATCCAAAGCAGGATCTTGGTGATGGTACTTTTTATATGACTTGTCATATTGTTGCTACTAGTACACAAGATATTAATAAAGTTAGTGGAGATTTAATTTTAAAAAATGTTACTTTAGAAAGTATTAAAACACATGATGATTGGACTAGTAATAATGGACTTTCTACTCGTGTTGAATTTAGTGCTCGAAGTGGACATTCTGGAACATTTACGATTGCTGATCTCGTTTTTACAGGTGATTTAAGCGATGAGGAATGTGAAGCTAGTTTTATGCCAGATACATCTGTTTATGAAAAACCACAAGATTTTGTATGTATGATTGTTGATGATGTTTATTATGGAGAAAATGGTACCGTTGTATCAGAAGAAGAATATTATGAACAATGTTGTAATTATACTTGTACTATTATTGATGATAAATATTATTTTGATTCTAATGGCAATTCAGTTACTTATGAAGAATTTAAGGAAGATTGTTCTAATACAGAAATTGTAGTGAATCCAGAAGAACCAATTGATAATCCTCAAACAGGAATTAATTATGGTTATATTATTCTTCCTATTGGCATAGTATCTATTATAGCAATTACAAAAATTGCTAAGAAAAATACAAAAATTTATAAAATATAGTTGAAAAATTCAGATAATATGATATAATTTATATTGTCTGAAGCAAACGCGGATGTAGTTTAATGGTAGAGCTTCAGCCTTCCAAGCTGATAACGTGGGTTCGATTCCCATCATCCGCTCCAGATGACATTTCTGTTCGAACTTTTATAGTTTCGAACTTAACATATAATCAATCCATTTGGGTTGATTTTTTTGTTTGTAAAAAAATTAAAAACGATACTGTGGAAAAGAAGATGTTTAAGAACTGAATTTAATGCAAAAAAGAGGGTGGTAGAAAATGATTCTAACATCCTCTTGTTTATTTATATTTATTGGAATTATCAATTAATAAATTTAGTTTGTCATATTTTTTTAGCGCTTCGTATACTTTATCTTTGGCACTTATTTCTATAAAGATAGCAAAATGAGCAAAGTTTTTAGGTAAAAAGCAGATAGAGTGCTTGTTAATTATAATGTATTCTATTGCATCCCAAAATAATTTACTAGATACTTGATTTTCTTCTATATTTTCAATTCCCGTTTTATCTATTTTAATTGTAGAATTATTGTGTTTCCTATATTCTCTTAATTTATAATTAGTTTCTACAAATAAATAAATGTAAATAACACAAAGAATAAAAGTTACACCGGATAAAATGATTATTTGTGGGATCCATAGAGAAGCAAAGAATAGAATTAAGAAAAAGATAATGTAAAGAAGAAAGACTTTATTTAGAGAATGTACTCTGGTTTTAGGATTTTTCTTAAAAATATAATAATTACTAGATATATACATAATTTCTTCATAATATTTTTTATTTTCTTTTTCGTGATTCTCTATTATCATTTTTTACACTTCCTTTAGACACATTATAGCATATTTGAATGATGATTACTCTAAAAATTAATCTAAATGATATTCTTCTTTTATGCTTTTTAGATATCTTTGACGGATTGCTGGCATTATTTGATTTGCTATGCTGGTTGCTACTTCATTTAGGGATAAATTAGTTGTATCTAACATAAATACATTTTCTGTGCTTGATTGAAATAGCGGTTTTAGGTCATTAAGACTTTGATTATATTCTTCTATATTCTGAATATTTAGAAAACTTCTTGGTTCTAGGGCTAGACTTGATAAGTAGTCTCTTTTTAAAGAAGTTAGCGGATTTGCATATGTAATTACTAAAAAATCAATTAATTTTCTTGATAGAACTCTATATTTTTCTTTTAATTCTTGATATTCAGTTTCTGATATATCTTTTTTTCGATATCTTTCGTAATTCCAGATTTGTCTATCATTAAGCGATCTATCTATTAAAATAATATCTCTTTTGGATTTTATCGCTTCTAATAATTGTTTATAGATTAATTCTATGATTGCTATATTGCGATCTTTCAAAGTCATTTTGCTAAATTCTGATCTTAATTGTTCTTTATATTGTTTTGAAGTGGTAAATTCTTCTATGATAGTAATATCAAAGCCGCCTTTTTTGAAGAAATCATATAAATCTTTTATTGTTGTAGTTTTACCAGTTCTTGGTGTTCCACTAAATTCAATTACAAATGGTTTTACTAGATGGCATAATGCTTTTAGGTGTTCTAATTCTAATTTTTGGGCATGTAATCTTTTTCGGTTCTCATAATCTTCTTGGTGATTTGCAAAGATGGTATCTTTTAAATAAGAATCTTCTTTTTTTGGGAAAACTTTATCTAATACTTCTTTGAATCTTTTAAAGATTGGTAAGTTTTCATCTTCGTTGGTAATTAGGCTTTCATATATACTTGTATAATACCATTTTTGACTTTCTTCTCCCCGTTTAAATGCATTAAAATCTCTTTTGCCATTCTTTTCAAATTTAATCATTAAGTCTTCTAAATTATTTATTTTATCGGCACAAATAACTACTTTATTTCTTAATGGTAAATTTTTAGATGTTTCTATTGTATGTTTTTTCCTTTCTTCCCAAGATAGGCTTTTGTCTGGTTCTGATGCACTTTTTACTAATGAAGCTATTTCACTACCAAATTCTTTTTTTATATCTTCTAATGTATATTTGGTGTCTTCTACAACATCGTGCAGAAAACCAGCGGCGATTACTTCATCATCATAACCATATTCTTCTAGTAATAAACCTACACTTATAGGATGAATGATCATTGGTTTATCTGGTTCACTTTTTCTTATTTGACCTTTATGGGCTTTGATTGCAAAGATTTTGGCTTTTTCTTTTATGTTCATGGTATGACCTCCTTATGTCCATTATTATAAACAATATTTATTTGTATTTCTATCTTTTTTTGTTTGGTAAATTAAGATTTATATAGTATAATTAAAATAGAAGGAAAGATGGTTATGAAAAAAGATTTAGGTGTTAAACCTTATGTGTTTCCAATGCCTGTTTTAATGATTGCTACTTATGATGAAAATGAGAAAGTGGATGTTATGAATATGGCTTGGGGTGGTATTTGTGATGATAACATGGTAGCACTAAATATTACTGAGACACATCAAACAGCAGATAATATTAAGAATAGAATGGCTTTTACTTTAAGTATCGCCGATATTCCTCATTTAGAAGAATCTGATTATTTTGGTACTGTATCAGGACGAAATGTAGCAGATAAGTTTGAGAGAACTGGTATGCATGCGGTAAAAAGCTCTAGAGTAGATGCACCAATTATTCTTGATTATCCATTAACACTTGAGTGTAAAGTTGTAGAACTCGAGCATACTGTAAATGGAGGATTTCGCGTTCTTGGGGAAATCATTAATGTTTTAGCAGATGAGAAAGTATTAGATGAAGATGGGAATGTAGATCCAACTAAATTAAATGCTTTCGTGTTTGATCAATTCCAAAGTGGCTATTATAAAATCGGAGAAAAAGTTGGAGAAGCTTGGAAGAGTGGAAGAAAATTTATTAAGAAGGCCAAATAAGATTTATTTGGTTTTTATATGATTTAAAATGGAAAGACTTCTAATCATAATATTGTTATTTTTTCCAGTTCCAAGTTCAATGTCTGGTTCTATAAATTTGCCATGATAATCAGTTCCTCCACTAATTAAAAGATTGCATTTATGCGCTATTTTTAAATAAAGTTCTGTTTGTTCTTTCGTGTGATTAGAATGATATACTTCAATTCCTTGTAAGCCATTTTTTATCATTTCTTTTATTAATAAAAGCAATTCTTTTTCATTTAGTTCTAAGGAATGGGGATGAGCTAGAACAGGAATTCCTCCACTATTTAAAATTAAATTAATACATTCGGAATATGATAAACCTTTCTTATTTCCGCTTGTTTTTTGGTAGGTATCATTTAAATATAAATTAGATGCTTCTTGTATTGTTTTAGCATATCCCTTTTTAACACAGAGTTTTGCAATATCAGTTCTATCTATATTGTGAGGTGTATTTACTAATTCTTTTAATTCTTGATAACTGAAGTTAATTTTATAATCTTTTTTCATTTGCTCAATTACAGATAATGCTGAATTGATACTATTATTTTGAAGTTCTTCCATTTTTTTATTTAATTCTTTATTTTTTAAATCAATACCATATCCTAGAATATGCATTCTTCCTTTGGAAACTTCAGCAGTTAGTTCTATGCCATTAATAATTTTTATACCAGTTTCTTTAATAAAAGGATCATTTTTATCTATTTGCTTGATTCCGCTTATGGTATCATGGTCAGTTATGGCAAAAGTACCCACTCTTTTTTCTACCGCTAATCTTACTAGTTCTTCTGGTGATAATTCTCCATCTGAGTAGTTGCTATGTGTGTGTAAGTCTATCCATTTTTTACTTTTTTGATAAGGCTTTATTATTTTTTCGGCAATTATTCTATTTAAACTATCTATCATCATCTGATTTTCTTTTGCTTCTAATTCATAAAAGTGTTCACATAGATCATTCATTTTTTTATCTCCTTTCTAATTGTATTATATAATGACTTTTGATATAATTAAAATACATATTTATTATGTTAGGAATAACTGGAGGTTATGATGAATATTGATTTTGAGTTTTATCGAATTTTTTATGTGGTTGCAAAGCATAAAAATATAACTAAAGCTTCGAAAGAGTTAAATATTAGCCAGCCGGCGATTAGCAAAGCAATAAAAAAATTAGAGGAGCAATTAGGAGGAGAGTTATTTGTGAGAACGAGGAGAGGGGTTGTTCTTACAAGTGAAGGAGAAGCGTTTTTTTCGTATATTAGTAAAGCAATTTTATATATTTCTAATGCAGAGAATAAATTTACTGATTTGATGAATTTAAATACTGGGCATATTCGAATTGGAGTGAGTACGATGATTACAGAAAATTATTTAGCTCCTTACTTAGAACAATTTCATAAACTTTATCCTAATATTACTATTGAAATTGATACGAGTGTAATTGATGAACTTCTTAATAAGCTTCGAAATGGATTAATTGATTTGATTGTTTTTAATATGGCAAAGGAAAATTATGGAGATGATTTACAAGTTATTCCTTGTTTAGAAGTACATGATGTTTTTATTGTTGGTGTATCTTATCAATATTTAACTAAAAATAGACTGTCTTTTCATGATTTAAAAAAATATCCTCTTATTTTTTCTACGAGGTCTTCTAGTACGAGACGCTTTTTAGAGCAATTTTTGGTAAAAAATCATTGTGAATTAAATCCAAGTCTGGAATTAGCAGGACACCATTTGGTTACTTTGTTTACAAAAATGGGCTTTGGAATTGGGTATGCGACAAAAGAATTTATTCAAAAAGATTTGGACCAGCGGCAACTATTTATTTTACAACTAGAAGAAGAAATTCCTGCTAGATTTATTGGTGTTGCTACCTCTAAAAATCACGTTCCTAGTTTTAGTACGAAAAAATTATTAGAATTAATGGGTATAAAAGAAAAATAAATGCATCTCCTATGAATGGCAGCGAGTTATATTCGTGTTATGTAAACTCTATTTTGTTTGATGCGTATGATTCGTGTTAGATAAATAGAGTTTTTTGGTCTTTCTTTTTTTTTTTTTCATATAATTTAGTGGGTTTTAGGTTTACAATTTTAAGTTTTTTTGTTATACTATGTATCGAGTATGAAATTACTCCTTGCTTAAATTCTAGTTTAAGCCGAATAGACCATGAGGAGGTGGAACAATGACTAATAATTATGAGATTATGTTTATCATAAAAACTACTATGGAATCTGAAAAAGTTAAAAGTACGATTGAAGCTATGAAGAAGATCATAACTGATGGTAAAGGTAAAATAGTAGAGACGAAAGACATGGGCGAAAGAAAATTAGCATATCCAATTAAGAAAGAACTTTCTGGATATTACTATGTATTAAAAGTAGAAGCTTCAAAAGAAGTTGTTGCTGAATTTGATCGTCGTGCATCTATCGATGAAAACATTTTAAGACATTTAATCATTAAGTTAGATGAGGAGTAAAATATGAATAAAGTAATTTTAATTGGAAGATTAGCAAGAGATCCAGAACTTAGAACTACAGCAGGTAATCTTAGTGTTGCTACTTTTACTTTAGCTGTTAGTCGTCCTTATAGTCCTCAAAATGGAGGAGATAGTGGAGCAGATTTTATTAGTTGTGTTGTCTGGAGAAGACAAGCTGAGAATTTGGCTAAATATTGTCATAAAGGCAGTCAAATTGCTGTTGAAGGCAGAATTCAAACCAGAAACTATACTGCTCAAGATGGAACTAGACGTTATGTTACTGAGGTCTTAGTTGATAATCTTACTTTCTTAGGATCAAGAAGTGATAATAATATGGCTCCTCAAGATAATTATGGAGCAAATAATTATGCAGCTGGTGGATATGATAATAATAATAATAGTTATACTACACCAACTGATGTAGCAAGTGTGCCTACGACAGATATCTCTGAAGATCCGTTTAAAGATTTTGGTGAAGAAATTACTTTAAGTGATGATGATTTACCATTCTAGGAAAAGGAGGAAGAAAGATGGCAGAATTTTATCGTAAGAAAAAGAAAATATGTCAAATGTGTGCTGGAAAAAGCGTAGATTATAAAGATGTTATGATTATTAATAAATATATTAATGATAAAGGAAAGATTATGCCAAGACGAATGACTGGTGCTTGTGCAAAACATCAAAGACATATTGCTAAACAAATTAAATATGCAAGATTTATGGCTTTAGTACCATTTGTTAAATAAAAAAGGGATACCAAAATTTGGGTATCCTTTTATAATAATAGAATTGCTAGACCTACTATGATACTACTTATAATTAGTGATAAAAGTATTAAAGAGGATATTTCTAAGGAGTGATATTTCTTAATGGTACTTTTGTGAAAACCTAGACATTCATAAAGTCTGGTTTTTTTATGCTCATCAATTAAAATATTTTTGATGTTTACAATAAGAACAACAATAAAGATAATGCTTAGAATAACTAATAAAACAGTAAATAAAATTATATTCATTAGTGAATAATCAAGAGTTCGGACATTATATTCATGCTCTTCTAAATTAGTTAGAGAAGGAATTTCTTTTTCTAGTTTACTTATTACCTTCTTTTTATCTAGCCATTTATCTAAATTAACAATATAAGTATAATCTGATACTTTATTATTTAAGTTATTAAAATCATTTAGGCTAATATATAAAAAACTGTATCCTTCTTCTTTCTTTTCCTCTAAATAGTAATCAATGGTAAATTCTAAGTGCTCTTCATTTAAATATACTTCTGATGTATACATTTCAAATAAGAAACTTGCTTCAAAATTACCGATGGCATGATTAGGTGTAACGTTGTTATTACTCATTAAAATTAAATCGTTTGGCTCTTCAAAAACTTCCCATTCTTCATGTGTTGCATAAGCGGTACTTTTGATTCCGAAGATTATATTATTAATATCTTTTATTTGTTCGATTTTTTCTCGGTCTTCTTTCTTTGCATCAAAAATTAAATATGATTTGCGTAGATTATAATTGGCAGTATTGATATTATAAACTCTGATAGAGAAAACTGCTAGGATGGCGGTAAAAATTAAAGTGATTATGGCTAGATAAATTTTGGTACTTTTTTGGCGATAAAAACTTTTTAGTATTAACATTTTTATTCCTCCTTTAACATATGGTGAATACTAACATTTAGAAATTTACTTGTTAGATATTTGGTTGCAATTACAATCATGATGATGCAGATTACATAACTTAATAGAACATAGAAATAATTTATGTTTAGATCTATTTGATTGGTATAAATCATGTCATCAAAGATTGTTAAGTTGTTTATAATAAGTGTATAGACTAGGATAAATATAAGAAGGGCAGCGAGAAAGCAGATCGTACTTAAAATGATATTTTCTAATAAATCAATTTTAAATATTTCTTTATTTTGATAGCCACTTACTTTTAAAATACCATAGGTGGTTAGGCGATATCTAATTTTCTTTTTGATAAAGTTATAGATGAGAGCAAAAGAGATAATTAGTACTACTAAACTAATTAATAGACCAGTATACATTAAATTATAATTCGTATCAATGATATTCCCTTCGATTCTTTCAAAACCTAATTTGGATATTTCTCTTGCCACTTCCCGACGATTTTCTATTTTATCTACTTTTACTGTTAGGATATCCGTATCTATAGCATTAGGTAAGCTTTTAAAATCGTTTTCACTAATATAACATTCATTCGCACTATTTCTTATTTTTTTAGCATCATAAGTACCCACAATTTTAAATGTTTGATTATTTATATTCAGTGTTTTTCCAATTACTTTGTTTCCTTTGATGTAATTATTGGAATTTAGAGTATCTCTAAAATCATCAGGATAAAATTTATTGGGGCAAATTGCTTCTAAACTATTTTCAATGATTCTTCCTTTTTTAATTGTTGTTTCTGCTTCATCTAATAGAGGTTTTAGTTCAATGTTTTCTTGGCTTTGAGGATTAAAGATAGATAGACTTGATTTTAAGTTGGTGGCATAAATTACATGATTAGTGGCTTCCATTTCTTTTATTAATTCATCATTTATTATTTGATCTTCTACATAAACATAAATATTAAGAGAAAGAGGGGAAGAAAGGTTATTATGTGTTATGTAATTTGTAATATAAAAAAATGTTAAAGTGATTAAAATAGCTAAGAAAGTAAAGAAAAGAACGATTAATAAGACGATGTTTCTTTTTTCAAAAAATCTAGATTTTAAGATCCATAAATAATCTTTTATATTCATTTTAGACCTCTAGTACTCCTTTATTTATTTTTAAGACTTCATCGGCATAATTTTTAATTTCCTCACTATGCGTTACTACAATAACACATTTTCCATTTTTAGCTAAATCTTTTAGGGTTTCAAAAACTAGTTTTTCATTTGTTTCATCTAAATTTCCAGTTGGTTCATCAGCTAGAATAATTTCTGGATCATTGGCTAGGCTTCTCGCAATCGCAACCCGTTGTTGCTCTCCACCGCTCATTTCTTTTGGATAATGGTTGATTCTTTCACTAAGACCTAACTCTGTTAATAATTTAATTGCTTTTTCTTTTCGTTCACTTTTTTTGATATTCTTGTTAATTAACATGGGAAGCATTACATTTTCATATGCTTTTAAGTGTTCATCTAAATAAAAATCTTGAAAGACAAAGCCGATATATTTCATTCTTAAATCGGATAAATCATTATCTTTTAATTTGCTGATATCTTCATTATTAATTGTAATTTTACCACTTGTATAGTTTTCAATTAAACCTAAAATGGATATTAAAGTAGATTTGCCAGAGCCACTATGTCCCATAATGGCGTATAATTTTCTTGGTTTGAATTCATATGATACATTATCTAAAGCTTTCACTTCATCATTTTTGGTTTTATAAACCTTACATACATTTTCAATATTCATAACACTTGACTCCTATCTTTACATTTATTATAACATTATTACTTGCGAAAAGATAGAAGTTTTGGCAACCTTTGTCGAACGTGTTTAAAATTGAATTCTTTTGTACTATATTAAAGTAGCAAAGGAGAAGTGGATATGTTAAAAGTTGATATGGAGTATGAGAAAGGGATTTTATATGTTAGGTTAAAAGGTGTGTTAGATAGAAAGGTTTGTTATAAAATTAACAATTATGTAGTACCAGTTGTGCTTAAACATAAGATTAAATATTTAGTATTTAATTTATATGAACTAGAAAATATTGATGAATCGGGATTAGATGCTCTTTTAAATACGAAATGTGCAATTCGAACGAATAAGGGTAAAATTTGTTTATGTGAAGTTAGCGATTTTTTAAGAGAAAAAATGAAAAGGCTTAGAATGAGAGTAGCTAGCAATGAACTTGCAGCTTATCATTTAATTAATATTTAATGACAACAAATGAATTAATCGATACTCATATGGGGTTAATTAAGAAAATCGCTAATAAATTTTATAATGCATCTAGGGAAGATTTGATCCAAGTTGGTGTGATTGGACTTTTGAAGGCTTATCAAAATTTTAAAGCTGGAGATGCCAAATTTAGTACTTATGCTTATCCTTATATTTTTGGAGAGATGTATCAGCTAGTGAATACAAATAAAAATATCAAAGTAAGTAAAGATATGTTTAAATTATATAAGTTGGTAGAAAAAACACGCTATGAATTAGCCCAAAGACTTCGTTATGTACCAACCGATAGAGAAGTAGCAGATTTTCTAGAGCTAGATCCAACTTTAATTAATGAAGCAATCCTTTGCAGTCAAGCGATGATTTCCATTGATGATGAAGCAAGTGAACTTAATTTACATGAAGTCATACCAGATCGTCATTCTGTTGATGTAGATTTAAAAATTGCCATTGATGATAGTTTTGAGGTTTTAGATAGTCAAGAAAAAGAAATTATTAAAGCTCGCTATTTTGAAGATTTAACACAAAGTGAAGTAGCTAAAAAGCTTAATATGACGCAAGTTATGGTTAGTCGATATGAAAAAAAGAGCTTAGAAAAGATGAAAGTAGCTTTAATGTGATACTTTGGGATTTCCTAAAGTATTTTTTTATGATATAATATTTTTACGTGCTGAAGTAGCTCAGTCGGTAGAGCAACGCACTCGTAATGCGTAGGTCGCAGGTTCGATTCCCGTCTTCAGCACCAGTTTGATTATTACTCGAGCTTATTTTTAGAAAGTTCGAGTTTTTTAATGTTTTAAAATTACGATACTATTTATTGTAATTAAATTGACAAAATTAATTAAGTTGTACATTTGCATTATATAAATGTTTTAAGACAATAATTTGTTTTGATTAAATAGGTAGAAAGTATGTTATAATAAATTAAAAGGAGATGATACATATGTTGTCAGATGAACTAAATAATTATGTTAATGCTCTTTTAAATAAATCAGAAGAAGCATACTTGATGTCGATTGAAATCATTAATAAACCAACTATAAATTATAGAACAGAAGGCTTTTGCTTTTTTATATGTAATGCATGGGAATTATTATTAAAAGCATATTTAATTAATAAAGCAAAAGATATTAATGTTATTAACTACAAAGATGATTCTAGTAGAACTATTGGTCTTGATGAATGTGTAGAAAAGGTTTTTACAAGTACAACAGATAAGACAAAAAATAACATCTCATTTATTAGAAATATAAGAAATAAAGCTACGCATTTGATTTTACCTGAGTATGACTATATTTTATCTCCAGCATTTCAAAGGTGTCTTACTAATTATAATAAATTTTTTAAAAAACAATTTCCAAATTATAATTTAAATGAAAAAATAACTCCATATATTGCACTAGTCAATCCAGGTAATGATAAAGATATTTCATCATTAATATTAAATCCTAATAATTTATTACTACTTGAAAAAGTAAAGAAGGAACTGGATTCAGATGAATCACTAGGGCAAACTTTAAGATTGGTAGCTACAAAAAAGGAATCAGAAGCTGATGTTAAATATACAGTAGTTAATGATAGTGGAGAAAAAGCAAAATTTATTAGTGTACCAAAAGATATTGCTAAAATACATCCATATACTACAAATGAAGTTGTAAAAAAAATTAAAGAAACGTTAGAATTATCTCTTGGACCAGATCATGGTTTTACTTCAAATAAATTTCAAGATATATGTAAAAGAAAAGGAATAAAAAATAATCAGGATTATTGTTATCAATTCCCATATTCAAAAAATAAAATTTATAAATATAGTGATATAACTATTGAATATGTTAGTCAAGTTTACATAGAAGAATTTAAAGAGAATAAAAAAATTGTGACTAATTCATGATTTTGTGTTATACTATATATGTAGATGGGATACTTGTGAAGGAATAACGATGTGTTGGCAAAGCCAGTAAGCATACTTAGTATGTGAGCATTCATCTCGCCTGGGGTATTCCATCGTTTTTATGTTAAAATGATTTGATATTTATCGACTTAAAGTTTTAATAAGCTATTCTCTCACATTATAGGTAAATAGACTCGAACTTTTTAATTGTAATTAAGTTCGAGTTTTTATATACACTTAAAAAAATATTGTAAGATTTATTTTTTTTATTAATTTATCTTTCGTTTATTTTGATAAATATTCTAAAAATTTTTGACTAGCAAAGGGCAAGTGAATACTTTTATTTTGAGCTAAATAGATACTAGAAGTGGGAAGTAATTCGTTTAGTTTTAATTCTTTTAAATTTGGGTATTTTTTCTTAGCTAGTTCAATTATTCCAAAACCAATTCCTAGTCCTGCATCGGTAAATTGTAAGACAAGATCTTGACTTACTACTTCTATTTTAGCATTTAACTCTATATTATTTTTTAGCATATAGGCATCAAGGAATTTTCTACTGTTTGATTCTTTATTTTGCAAGATTAATGGAGCTTCAATTAGATCTTTTAAAGATTGGAATGTGTCTTTAAAATAGTCTGGGTGATACAAGAAACCATGTTTTAATTTCTTTATTTCTTTCATTGTGATATTATTTTCTTTAATATTGCCTTCATTAAAAACAACAAAATCTAGTTTTCCTTTTTGCAAGTCGATCATTAAATTACTAGTTAAATCATTAACAATATTCATTTCAATATTGGGGTAATCTTTATGAAATTCTTTTATTTTATCTATTAATAATATTTTTGTCAGAGTAGTTGAAGCACCTAATTTAATACTTCCTTTGGATAAATCTTTAAATAAAGTGAATTCATTTTCAGCATTTTGAATTAGTTCTAAGGCACTTTTGATATAATCATAAAACATTTTTCCTTCACTTGTTAACTCCATGCCTTTATTACTTCTGATAAAAAGTGTTCCTCCTAATTCTTCTTCTAGTTTTTTTATGGATTGACTAATTGCCGGCTGGGAAATGTGCAGTTCTTCACTAGCTTTGGTCATATGTTTATTCTTGGCTACTACGTAAAATACTTTGTATAATTCTAAATTTACATTCATTATAAGCTCTCCTTATAATCATTATAACACATATATATTTTACTTATCAATTAAAATAGAATAAAATGAGAGTGAAAGGAGAAAGTGATATGTTTCAAAATCTTAATATTGTTGTTGGTATAACTGGAGGAATAGCGGCTTATAAAACTTGTGGAATTGTAAGCTATTTAAAGGGGCAAGGAGCTTGTGTAGATGTGATTATGACAAAAAGCGCAACGGAATTTATTACCCCTTTAACTTTAGAAGTTTTATCTGGTAATTCTGTTGTTGTTGATATGTTTAAGCGCCCTAGTCAGGTTGATGTTAAGCATATTAGTTTAGCACAGAAAGCTGATTTGTTTTTGATAGTACCAGCAACAGCGAATATTATTGGGAAAGTTGCTAATGGCATTGCAGATGATATGCTTTCAACAACGATTATGGCAACCAAGGCGCCTGTTTTATTTGCACCAGCGATGAATAATGGAATGTATGAAAATCCAATTGTTCAAAGTAATATCGAAAAGTTAAAAAGTTATGGCTACTACTTTGTTGAACCTATGGTTGGACATCTGGCTTGTGGATATGATGGAAAAGGAAAATTAGCTAAAAATGAAGATATTATTGGTTTGGCAAGAAAACTTGTGAAGGAGGAAAAATAAAATGAAAAAAATTGTGATTACGGCGGGAGGAACAAGTGAAAAAATTGATCAAGTAAGGAAAATAACGAATTCATCGACGGGGAAACTCGGAATGGCGATTGCCAATCATTTACTTGCTACACAAGAAGATATCATGATTTATTATGTTTGCTCGAAAACTTCTTATCGACCTTTAGATAAACGGGTGCAAGTGCTTGAAATAGAGGGAACAACTGATTTAAAGAAAACGGTGGAAGATTTGCTTTTAAACCAATCAATTGATGTATTTATTCATTCAATGGCCGTATCTGATTACATGACTGATTATGTTACAACACTAGAACGTATAAAAGAAAGTGTAAAAAAATATCCTTCTTTGGATGAAGCATTTTCTCATATCGAAGTTTTAGGTGGTAATAAGATTTCTTCTTATGAAGATAATTTGGTAATTGTGTTAAAGCCGACTCCTAAGATTATTTCTCTTATTAAAACTTTAAGCCCATCTACTTATTTGGTAGGATTTAAATTACTTGATGGGGTATCTAAGGAGAAATTAATTCAAGTTGCTAAAAATTTACGTGATAAAAATAATTGTGATTTAGTGGTAGCTAATGATTTGAAGTTGATCCGCAGTGGAAAACACTCTGCTTATCTAATTGATAGAGAAGATAAAATAGAAGAAGCTTTAGGAAAAGATGAGATTGCTCAAAAATTAGTAAGGAAGATTATTTAGTGTTACAGAGATTTGCTATATTAAGGGAAAGGAGATGTTGTTAAATGGCAATTCAAAAATGCCTTGATTGTTATGGAGAAAAATTAAAATTGGGGGATGAAGTGATTCCGGTTCTTTCAGAAGCGGCTGTTATTGGTATTAAAGGAGTAATATCAAAAATTGAATATAGCGAGAAATATGATGATTCTTACATTACGATTAGTGATCATGAGGGGAATGCTTTATTATCAAGTGTAAATTCAAGATATTATACTACTCAAGAAAGATTTTACGAAAGGGAAATACAGAACTATGTCTATGAATTAATCTTTTATAATAAAAGATTTTGGCCACTTACCTTCCTTCCTTTAACTAATAAAACGGATATGAACTATGAAATACCTGATGAAACGTGTCTTATTGCTCTTAGAGCAGAGCATTTCTCTACTTTTTATATTATTTATGATTTTGTTCTTGATGGTATTGTTGAAATGGAATATGATAAGGAACATGATGATTATTATTTATGTAATTTTGAAACATATAATTTGTGTTTGTTAAATAAAGATTTTAGAATGTTTAAAAGTAAAGAAGATTTACAAAAGTATGTTCAAGGAATTATTGAATATTTTAATCAGGCGGATTTAACTTTTATTAATGATAGGGCATCTGATGAAAAGGAAGAGAAAAAGAATTTTGAGAGAAAATTAATCCGCCATTTAAAAGATTAAATTATATTTTTAAAAGACGATTTACATTAGGTAGTCGTCTTTTTTTCTACAAAATCAATTATATGTTTCTAATTTTTTCTTTTTGCGATATAATAGAAGTACTTTTTAAATATTTTTAGGGGGAATTATTTATGAAACAAAGTTTTTCAATGAAATATTTAGGATATGAGATTCTTTTAGCAAAAAAAGATGTTACTTTTAAAAATGGACTTGGTATTGTTCATGCGGAATTTTTATGTGATACGACAGATGGGTATTGGTATAAATTACCTTTAATTGGTATTGTTGATCAAGAGTTTAAGACGATAGTTCCTTTATTTGATAGTAGTTTACTAATGAATCTTGCTTTATTTGATGGACAAGTTTTTTTAAGGATGAAAAATCCAGTTAATGAGCAAACATTTATTTCTTATAAAATGGAAAGACAAGAGGATGGATCTTGGATACAAGCTTCGGTTCCTTTTGATGATTTTACGCAAGTTAATGATTCTATTTTGAAAGTAAGAATAGAAAATAATGTATTTTTGTATGATGCTTTCAATAATCAAATTATTTCCCAGACTTTTCACTTTATTGGTGGTTTTAGTTACCGAGATGATTTGAAAGAAACTGCTGCTCCTGCTGATTATTTTTTTCCTTATGATGAAGATCATTTTAATCAACTGGAAACATATATTAATTTAGAAGGAAAAATTATTGCTCCTTATTTTGATTGTGATAATCAAAAATATTATGATCAAGGGGTTGATTTAGAAGAGATGGCGATGGATGTTATTCATAACATGGAAAGTAGGAAACGCTAATGAAATCTTTAGTAAGACCAGTTGGAGATTGGATGAATCTTTTGAGGCAAATTGATCATTTAGAGAGTGAGTATGGAGCAAAAATTGTGGATGAACTTTTCATTTATCTTGATCATTTAGAATCGGGAATGTTTCTTCCTTTAAAAGAAAATGTTCGTTTACTCGATCTTTTAGTTGAATATGGAATTGATCATATGCAAGAAATGAAAGATTTTTTAACAAAAATCAAATCATTGCGTAATTTAAGTATGATTGTAACCAAAATAGAAGAAGCTACCGAAAAGTATGGCCTTACTAGATTGGCGCTTATTTTAGATGATGAAGAAAGTTACCGATTAGTTGATACTACTTTTTCTTATGATCAATTTAGAAAAGTGTATTTTCCCAAGGGAATAGAACCAGTTATTAAATTTTATTATGAGAAAGGTTTAACTCAGTTTGTTGTTGATCCTCATTGCGAGTTTATTGTTGATGAAAAGAAGGGCTATCAACATGAAAGAATTTTTTACACAAGTGATTTACGATTTGGATGTATGACGCTTCCCCTTCAATCACAGATGGATTTTTATGATACTCAAAAAGAAAAAAAGAAATGGTTTGAACTTTTATTATTTCATCTGGCTTATCTTTTACCATCTAACATTGAACTTTCTTTAACAGATCCTTGTGAGGGAATTAGACATTTAGCTACCCAAAATATTTATGAAGATTATACCATTGTAACTGATGGTTTGGTATTCGATCTTTCTGGCAAGCGAATGTTATCTTTACAACATTTAAGAGAAGATGTTACGGTAAAAAATGCTGATGTGTTTGTTGCTTGTCACATCACTAATCATCAATTGACACAAGTTAAGTTGATGGTTCATCCTCTTTATTTTAAAAAGTATGTGATGCAATTAGAAGAAGCAAAAGAAAAAGGAATTTTAAGAGTATTAAAAAAATTGTTGGAACAGCAAGAAGAAGAGCAAAAACATTTAGCAAGATAGTTTATTTGACACGTTAGGTAAAGAAGAACAAAAACAGTTGATTTTTTAGATTTGTTATAATATAATAATCATGTAAGTTTTATCTCAGTTTTAATTTACTCCTTAAATTGTTACTTAGATAAAACCGTTTATTTAGGAAAAGGAGGATTTTTATGGCAGTTACAAAAGAAGAAAAAGCTAAATTAATTAAAGAATTTGGTAAGAATGAAAAAGATTGTGGTTCTGCAGAAGTACAAATTGCTATTCTTACTCATGAAATTAATGATTTAACTGAACATTTAAAAGTACATAAACATGACTATCATTCAAATCGTGGACTTTTAATGAAAGTTGGTAAAAGAAGAAAATTACTTGCTTACTTAAAAGATAACGATGTTGTTAGTTATCGTAATGTAATTAAGAAATTAAATTTAAGAAAATAAGGGCACTAAAATTTTTAGTGTCTTTTTTTATAAATAATAGAAGGAGCATGTATGAAGAAAGTATTTAAATTAGATTTTTTAGGAAGAGAACTCGTTGTAGAAACAGGAGAACTCGCTAAACAAGCAGATGGAGCAGTACTCGTTCGTTATGGTGATACCGTTGTGCTTTCTGTTTGTGTAATGGGAAAAGAAGTTATGGGACAAGACTTTTTTCCACTTCAAGTTTTATATCAAGAAAAGCTTTATTCAGTAGGTAAAATTCCTGGTGGATTTATTAAAAGAGAAGGCAGGCCAAGTGATGCAGCAACTTTAGCAGCAAGACTTATTGACCGGCCAATCAGACCTATGTTTGATGAAAACTTAAGACAAGAAATTCAAGTTGTTAATACTGTTTTATCCGTAGATCCTGATAATTCACCAGAAATGGCAGCTTTATTTGGTTCTAGTTTATGTCTTGGTATTTCAAAAATCCCTTTTGATGGACCAGTATCTGGTGTCATTGTAGGAAAAGTAGATGGCAAATTAGTCATTAATCCAACTGCGGAACAAGCACTCGCTAGTACTTTATCTTTAACTGTTGCTGGCACCAAAGACGCTATTTGTATGGTAGAAGCAGGAGCTCAAGAGTTAAGTGAAAAAGAAATGCTTGAAGCTTTAATGTTTGGTCATGAAAATTTAAAAGCATTATGTGATTTTCAAAAACAAATTATTGATGAAATTGGTGAGGAGAAAATTGAACTTCCAAAAGCGGAAATTGATCCAGAAATTGACTCAGCAGTAAGAGAATTTGCGACAAAAGATATGCTGGCTGCTATTCAAATTAAAGATAAGTTAGAAAAATATGCTGCTATAGATGCGGTAATGGAACGAACAGTTGAAAACTTTACTGAAGTTTATGCTGAAGACGAGGACGCAGCAGAAAAACTAAAACAAGTTGAGAAAATTGTTCATATGATTGAAGGAGAAGAAGTAAGGAAATTAATTACGGATAAACATATTCGTCCAGATGGAAGAGCAATGGATGAAATTCGTCCTTTGTCTTGTGAAATTGACCTTCTTCCACGTACTCATGGTTCTGCAGTATTTACAAGAGGTGAGACACAATCTTTAGCTACCACTACTTTAGGAGCAATCGGTGAACATCAAGTGTTAGATGGACTAGGACTTGAGGATTCTAAACGTTTTATGCTACATTATAATTTCCCAGCTTTCTCGGTTGGGGAAACCGGACGATATGGAGCACCTGGTAGAAGAGAAATTGGTCATGGCGCTTTAGGTGAAAGAGCCCTTGCTCAAGTAATACCTAGTGAAGAAGAATTTCCTTATACAATCCGTGTTGTTAGTGAAATATTAGAATCTAATGGAAGTAGTAGTCAAGCAACCATTTGTGCAGGATGTTTAAGTTTGATGGCTGCAGGTGTTCCTATTAAAGCACCAGTTGCCGGTATTGCAATGGGGCTTATTGAATCAGAAGATAAAAAGAAACATACCATATTAACAGATATTCAAGGACTAGAAGATCATATGGGAGATATGGACTTTAAAGTTGCTGGTACACGTAAAGGTATTACGGCTTTACAAATGGATATTAAAATTAAGGGAGTTACGGAAAAGATTTTAAAAGAGGCCTTGGCTCAAGCTAAAAAGGCAAGACTCCAAATTCTTGATGTAATGAAAGAGTGTATTCCAGAACCTCGTAAGAGTTTATCGAAATATGCACCTAAGATTGATACATTTAAAATTAATCCTGATAAAATTAAAGATGTTATTGGTCGGGGTGGAGACATGATTACGAAAATCATTTTGGAAGCAAGTAACGTTAAAAGTGTTAATGATAAAGATGCTGTTAAGGTTGACCTTGAAGATGATGGTCGTGTTATTATTTATCATACTGATGCTAATATTATTGCGAAAACAAGAAAAATGATTGAAGATGTGGCTAGAGAAGTAGAAGAAGGAGCTATTTATACAGGTCGAGTAGTTAAAGTAGAAGACTTCGGATGCTTTGTTGAGTTATGGCCTGGTTGTGAGGGACTCGTTCATGTATCTGAACTTGATCATAAACGGGTTGATAAACCAAAGGATATTGTAAGTGTTGGAGATAAGATTTTAGTAAAAGCTTTAGGTTATGATAACCGGGGAAGACTTAATTTATCAAGAAAACAAGCAATACCTAAACCTGATAAAAAAGAAGATAAAAAAAGAAAATAAGCAAATTTTGGCTTATTTTTTTCTTTATGGTATAATATACTAATAAAGGAATGATTCTATGATTGGTATATTTGATTCAGGAATTGGTGGAGTAACAGTTTTTCGAGAAATATTAAAAGAGCTTCCTCATTATTCTTATCTTTATTATAGTGATTCAAAAAATAATCCTTATGGCGATAAATCACAAGAAGATTTGTTTCAAATTACAGAAAATGTTGTTGATTATTTGGTGGGTCATGGTTGCCAGATTATCGTGATTGCTTGTAATACAGCGAGTGCGATTTGTAAAGATTATTTGCGGAGTAAGTTTGATGTACCAATACTTGCGATTGAACCTGCTTATAAAATGGTAAATGACACTAATCCTAAAGGGAAAACTTTGATATTAGCAACCAAAGGGACAATTGAATCACAAAAATTTAGGGAATTATATCAAAAGTATGATAATCATCATACCGCTATTTACGAATGTGTTGGGTTAGCTGATCTCATTGAACAAAATAAACAAGAAGAAATAGGGGAATACTTAAAAAAGCATTTAAGCAAGTTTAGAGGAGTAGAGAATGTTGTGCTTGGATGTACGCATTATCCTTTAATTCAAGAGCAACTTCGAGGGGTACTTGGTGATGTGAAATTTTTTGATGGTAGTAGGGGAGTTGTTGAAGAACTAAAAAGAGTTATTGCTTCTAATTCTTTCGTTCCTACTAAATTATCGATTACTTTTGTTGATTCGACTCATCAAAAGATAAAAGAAAGACGATTTTTGGAGTTATTAGAGCAATCAAAAAATTCTATTTTCTAGAATTTCTGATTGCTTTTTTATATACTTCTAATACTCTTTTTCCAAATGTTTCTTTGGAATATTCTTTTACACTTTGATAAGCATTGTTTGATAAATATCGACATAATTTAGAGCTTTCCATGATCTTTTTTACTAATTCTTGATATTTTTTTCCATTTTTAAATAGATAGCCATTATATCCACTTGTAATCATTTTTTTGAAACTTTCATCTTCTATACATAAAACTGGTTTTCCAGAGGCTAGCGCTTCAATAATGGTTAATCCTTGGGTTTCAGTTGTTGAAAATGATACAACAATATCAAATAAATTATAAAAACTGGGGATTAAATCATATTTTACTTTACCAGTAAAAATTACATTTTTATCTATTTTTAAATTTTTGGTTAACTCTTTTAAGTGTTCTAATTCAGGGCCATCTCCAACAATGATTAATTTTACTTTTTTATTTTCCTTTATTAGTTCTTTTGTGTATTCTATTAAAGAATCAAAACTTTTTTCTGTAGCAATTCTGCCAACAGAACCAATGATAAAATCATCTCTTTTTAGATGGTATTCTTTTTTTAGTTTTTCCATTTCTTTTTTTATCTTTGGTGTTAGTTTAAATTTTTCGGTATCAATTCCGGTTGGAATTACGTTGATTTCTTTTTTGATATGATATTTATTTATAAATAAGTCTTTTATTTTGTCAGTAGGAACAATTAAGCCATCACACTTTTTTTCACAGAAGTATTTTGTAAATTTTTTCACTACTTTTTTACCAAAATTATTAAAGTGATTGTGGGTTACATAATATACATAATCTTCATATAAAGTATGATAAGTATGAACAACAGGAATGTTTAGTTTTTTGCTTACAATACGAGAGAATACGCCAATACCAAATTCGGTTTGGCTATGAATAACATCTAAATGCCAATATTTGATAATTTTAAAGGCTCTTCTAGAATAAATGCCAGTTAATCTGGCATCGTATATCTTTGTTTTTAATCCAGGAATGTAAATAATTTTATTTTTCTTATCATAGCGAAAGTGATAGTTTTTTAAGTTTACCGTTACAATATAAACATCATGTCCCATACTTTCTAAGGCTTCTTTTAGCATTTTTATACTTGTTGTTACACCTGAAACGTAAGGATCATATGTTTCTGTAAAAATTCCTATTTTCATATTTATCTCCCTTATTTATTATATAATAAAATAAAAAGATTTGGAGAATTTTTTGGTAAAAATTTTTAAAATTTGGCAAAAATTAAACAGTTGCTAATTCTTTGATTGGTATTTTTTCATCTATTTTACCAAGTAGATAATCACTTGATATATTAAATATTTTAGCATATTCCATTAAAAAACTAGTTAATATTAAAGTTTTTCCACTTTCATAGCGAGAGATAACACCATTATCGGTGTTTAGCTTTTTTGCAATTTTATCTTGCGTATATTTATGTTCTTTACGAATTTCTTTTAATCTTTTAGAACATAAATTACGATTTATATCATATTTCATATTGGGATATTTTTTAAGTCTTTTATTAAGTCCTAGAATGTAGTCAATAGAACAACTATATATTTTACATAATTCAACTAATCTAGGAAGAGGAATCATGTTAATTTCTAGTTCCCATAAAGAATAAGTACTTCTTGATACACCTAATTTTTTAGCTATTTCTTTTTGAGGGATTCCTTCTTCTTCACGCATAAACTTGATATTTAGTTTTAATTCTTTTTCATCGTTGATATCAATAATTTCCATATTTTTCCTCCATATAGAACATTATTGCATACTTCATTTCTCTAAATTTTTGTTGCTGCAAAATAACATAAAATTTGTGGCTATTCAATGAAAATGTCCCACTTTTTAATTTCGTTATTCAGTAAAAATGTCTCAATCCAATTGATTAAT
>CALVQH010000009.1 GCA_944358115.1 uncultured Bacilli bacterium | reverse complement strand
TGGGCACCTGTTTGATACGTATATCCTACGTAGTAACTTTGATTATACGAACTATTGTAAGCACTTGTTCCTGTTTGCCTATCACTTGATGATGCGACATTTGCATGAGCACTGGTTCCATCATAGATAATTCTAATTGAACCATCTCCATTAATTCGAATAATTCGCCAGTAGTATCCTGCAAATTGAACATAGTTATTGGTGACTGCTCCTCTAAAGTAGTAACTTGTTCCTAAGTTATCTTCTGTTTTATACACCCCTTCATCCGTTGTTGCTGTACTTGCAAAGTTTGGCGTTCCTTCGTTTACTTCGTTGTTTGTTAAGATTGCATTGTTTAACGTTTTTACTTGGTCAAAATACAAATAACATTTGGTGCCTTTTGTTGTTAATGGTGATACACTTAAGCTTTGAGTGTTTGCATCATAGCTAACTGTAATACTAGCATTTTCTTCACCATTAACTGTACAGTAACTTTTCTCTTCATTGAATGTATATCCACTTGAAGGAATGGTATCACTTTTAGAGTAATCATCTCCTTCCTGGATATAGATTGCTACAGCATTTAAATCTGCTAAGTCATAGTTGATTGTTCCGTTTACTAGTGGGATACTTTCTGCTACTTTATATTGTGCTCTCGTAAAATTAAGTATAACCGCACTAATAATTAAAACTACTACTCCTATGATAATATTTCTTTTTAAATGGCTTTGTTTTAATACCTCAAACTTCATATCTAACATCCTTTCGTGAAGTAGAACTTCATTTATTTTTGCTAATAATAAAGTTATAATTTTTGTAACCTATTTTAGCTTATATTAATAATTTAACCCATTTTAGGCTAAATGTCAATACTCTAAATTAGATTATGATAAAGTTTATTTTATAAGGAATGATAAATATGAATAGATTAAGAGATTTAAGAGAGGACAAAGATCTACTTCAAAAAGATATCGCAAAAATTTTAAATATGTCACAAACTGGTTATTCAAAATATGAAGTCGAAACTAATGATATTCCAACAGAAATATTAAAAAAACTTGCATCTTATTATGATACAAGTATTGATTATTTGCTTTGTTTAACTGATGAGCGCAAGCCCTATCCAAAAAGCATTTTAAATGATAAAAAGTAAGAATTAGAAATTCCACACACTGTGTGGAAAATTTATTTTATAAATATATTAAACATTTAAAATGCAGAAGTTTTGGATTGTCGACGCATTGCGTCGACAATCTGAGGAAAAAAACTATATAAGTTACTGCTATCAAAGCCCTTTCCATAAATTTAGTTAATTTTTTCGCTAACTTAGAGAATTGCATTTAAAAATAGTGGTTTTATTTACCACTACTCTTTTTTATGTTACATTTCTTTTTGATGATATCTTCTTCTTTATAACATTTATTCATTCGATCAAGATTAATACCATAATCATTCATTAAGCCATATTTTAAATAATCTATTCTATTTCCTGTTTCTGTATATCCTTTTTGATACCCGTTTTCCTTTTGCATACGCTTCACCCATTTTTATTATGGGTTATTTTTGTCACATTATACGGTTGCAAGGGTAATTTCTAAAGTTTTGGTAAGATCAATTACTTCTCCTACTGGTAAATTAAATTCCTTTACAACTCCATAACCAGTAAAGCTAAATTTTAGACCAATTAAATTACAAAAGCTCATTACTTCACTACTACTCCAGCCAGTCATATCTGGCATCGTAAATTCTGTGCCATCTGTTAATAAGAAGATTTTGCTTCCTACTAAAACCTTGGTATTTTTTAGAGGATATTGATTAATGATTGTATTACCATTTCCAATTTTTATTACTTTTAAGTTTAATTTTTCTAATTCTTCCGTCGTTGTTTCAATGTTGCTACTCATGTAATTGCTTAAATCAATTATTTTTGATAAGTCTAAATCAGAGTCCGTATTGGTAATATTAGCATAATTTGCAATACTTTCAACAGCACTTGTGACAGCGCTTGCTACCGCACTTGAACCACCATCTATTTGCTTTACAGAAACGTAAATGATATATTCAGGATCTTCATAAGGGAACACCCCGGCAAAAGAACGAATATAATTTGTATTTCCAGTTAAATATCCACCTGTAGAGCTAGCAATTTGGGCTGTTCCGGTTTTTCCGGCTAAAGTTACATTATCGGGTTGCCAAATCGTAGATAAACCATTATATACAACATCATACATTAATTCATTCATTTTCTTGATTGATTCGCTTGATACTTTCTTACCTAATTCTGTTCTTTCCCCTTCATAAGTTACATTCCCATTTTCATCTACTATTTTATCGACAATATATGGTTTTAGCATTACGCCGTCATTTGTTAAAATACTTAGGGCTTGTAATGTTTGAATGGGGGTTGTTGTAATTCCTTGACCAAAAGAGGCACTTGCTAATTCA
The DNA here is from genome assembly GCA_944358115.1 of uncultured Bacilli bacterium. Lineage (GTDB taxonomy): Bacteria > Bacillota_I > Bacilli_A > RF39 > UBA660 > Caccenecus. The sequence continues at coordinate 31,731 of CALVQH010000009.1, read as the reverse complement.
GATTCGTAAGTAAGCCTTAAGACACCACTTTCTTCTCCGGGAAGTTCAATTCCAGTTTTAGAGCCAAAGCCAAGAGATTCATAGAAAGTTCTTAGTTTTTCACTACCTAATTTTAATGCTAAGTAAGTAGCACCAACATTGGAAGAATATGCAAAACCAGTATCATAGTTGATTTCACCCCAACCAGCATTATTAAAGTCATAAATGGTTGCTCCTGCTACTTGTACTGATCCAGACATATAGGTTTCTTCCCCATCATAAACGCCATTTTCCATGGCAGCTAGCCAAGAAAATATTTTCATCGTGGATCCTGGTTCATAGGTGTATCCTACTAAGGGATTTACATAATTAGTTAAACCTTCTAAGGTGTTTGGATTAAAATCAGGGCTCGATGCACTTCCAACAATTGCTCCGGTTTTCGCATCCATGACTGTAAACGTTGCCCATGAAAATTCATAGTTTTCTTCTAGCGTGTTCATTACATCTTCTAATATCAGTTGAATTTGCGAATCTAGAGTTAAATAAATATCACTTCCACTTACAGGATCAATCGTGTAAAGTGCGTCTCCCATTTGATAACCATACGCATCTTTTTGATACATTGTTTCGCCATCAGTACCTTTTAATTCATCATTGTAATAAGACTCGATTCCCATTTCACCAACGATTTCACCAATTTGATTTGCTCTTGCATAACCAATAATATAAGAAGCAGCAGAACCTTGCTTATAATATCTTTTTACGCCACTAATAAAACCTATTCCATCTAAATCTAGCGCTTCTATTTCAGCTTTTTTATTTTCACTTAGATCTCTTCCTGCAGTACCAAATTCTACTTGATAAGCACCTTCCACATTTAATCTTGATAAAGCATATTCATAGTCCATGTCTAATACTTCTGATAAAGCTTTAGCCGTACCTTCTTTATCGACAACATGTTGAGGATTATCGGGATCCGTTGTTCTTGATTCACTTAAATAAGCAACTAAAGTATAAGAATTTACATTTTTAGCTAATACTTCGCCATTAATATCATAAATATTGCCTCGGGATGCATATAATGTTTCTTTGGTTGTATTTCTACTATCGGCAAATTCTGTTAAATTCATCCCATCTACATTGGGACTTAGAGCAACATAAGAAAGTTTTATGATGGCACATAAAAAGGCGAAAAAAAAGATTCCGACAAAAAATCTATTTACTTTTACTCGAGATTTCTTTTTTTTCATATTTCACTTCCTTATTCATCTATCGTTTTAATATTACTATTATTATACGACAAACCACTTGCACTTGCAATACTTTGAATATTTTCAATGGAAGCTAGTTCATCAATTTGCATACTTAGGGCTTCATTGGTATTATTTTGAGAATCAATTTTACTTTCAATTTTTTCAAGTTCAATATTTGTTTCAGAAAGGAGTGCTTTGGTGTAAACAAAAGAGGTTGGTACAACAACAAAGCCAAAGAAAATAACTAAAAACATCATTAGCTTTTCTCCTTTTAATAATTTGATCCTTTTTACTCTTTTTGTTCTCATATTTATATCCTTTCTACTATTCTTAATTTTGCACTTTTACTACGAGAATTTTCACTTAATTCTTTGGTACTTGGGGTAATTGGTTTTTTATTTACTAATTTAATTAATGGTTGATATTCTTTTGGAATATCAGGAAGACCTTTTACCATTTCATTTACCTCAGAATATTCTTTGAAAATTCTTTTTACGATTCTATCTTCTAAGGAGTGAAATGTGATAACACATATTCTTCCTCCTTTTTTTAATCTTTTAATTGCCGCTGGTAGGGCTTTTTCAATCGCTTTTAATTCGCCATTTACTTCTATTCTTAAAGCTTGAAAAATGGTTCTTTCAGGGTGATGTTTGTAAAAATAATTAGCACCAACAGCTTTTTTAATTACTTCTACTAATTCTAGAGTTGTTTTAATTTCTTTTGCTTTTCGCTCATTTGCGATTTGTCTTGCTATCTCTTTACTTTTTGGTTCTTCTGCGTATTTGAAAAACAGATTTACTAGTTCTTGCATGGAGTAAGTATCAATAATTGTTTTAGCTGAAAACTTACTTTCTTTATCCATACGCATATCTAATAATCCATCTTGCATAAAACTAAAGCCTCTCCTCGCATCATCGATTTCTGGACTAGATAAGCCTAAATCAAATAGAAAGCCGTCTACTAAAGAGACATTTTCTTCTTCTAATAATTCATCTAAATACATGAAATTAGAATGAATAATTTTGAAATTAGAAGAAATACCACTTAAGGTTTGATGCGAATAACGAATTGCTTCCCTATCCGCATCAAAGGCGAAAAGGCGCCCCTTTTTTATTCTTTTTAAAATTTCACTACTATGACCAGCATATCCGAGTGTGGCATCTACATATACGCCGTCATCTTTAATTTGTAATCCTTCGATTACCTCAGGAAGCATAACACTATAATGTTTCATATTACTCTCCATTAAATAAGTTTTCTGCAACGCTTTCAAGTGATTCAGCGTATTCTAAATTAAATTTGTCCCAGTTTTCTTTTGACCAAATTTCAATGCGGTCATTTGCGCCGATTATGACACATTCTTTTTCTAAACCGGCGTAATTGACCTGCTGGGAAGTAATATTTATGCGACCTTGGCGATCAAGATTGCAATTAGCAGCGGCAGAAAAGAAAGATCTGACAAAGACACGGGCATCTTTTTTTGTAAATGGTAAATTTGCTAATTTATCGACGATTTTTTGCCATTCCGCTTGTGTGTAGATGTATAAGCATTTTTCTAGGCCACGTGTAACAATAAAAAACTCACCCAAACTACTACGATAATTTGAGGGAATTACTAGTCTTTGTTTATCATCAATATTATGATGATACTCGCCCATGAACATTTTCGGTCCCCCACTTTCTACCACAATGTACCACTGCTTACCATAATCTTACCAAAACAAAGCTTTTTTGTAAAGATGAAAGTGTTCGCTTGTTATTCTTTTTTTCTTCCTTTACGTAAATTTTACGAAATTAAAAAAAGAAGCTTTTTAAGCTCCTCGATTTATCTCTTCTACTCCCTTTTGATGTAATTCTTTGATTTTTGCTTCTCTTTCTTTGTTTATCCGACGATTTTCTAAAGCTTTTTCAGGATTGTTCTTTAAAAAATCTTCCATTTCTTGAAATGCCTTTCTTATTTCTTCTGGGGATACCTTCCCAAAATAATCAAAGGAATCATCAATTGGTTCTAAAAATTCACCTAGTTCCTCTTCTTTTAACTTACATAAGCTTAAAAATTCATCCATATTAATTCGTCCCCTTTTTATTAAAAGGGCAGCGCTCGTAAAATAATTTTTATTTTGGAATAAGGCAGATGATAATAGAGCATCTCTTTCTTCTTCGGTTAAAGTTCTTCGACTAAATTTTAAGATATCTTTTAATATGTTTAATTTATATTTTTGATCCATTTTCTTTGCTCCTTACTCTTACTATGTCTGTCTTCATTTCTATACTTTCTTCTAAAAGTGCTTGTAATTTGGTTAGGCCAATTTTGCTATTTAAAAAGGCATCGTAGGTTTCATTGATGTTTGATGTTAACTTTTCCTTATCTTCAGGATATAATTCATCTAGCTTATGCAAGAAAGCCAATTTTTCTTTCGATGTTTTTAAATGAATTAAGTGAAGCACGCTTTCTTTATCTCGGCGTACCCCTCTTTTTCTTAGAACTAAACTGGCAGCATTTAATACTTCAGGGTTTGTCTCATGAAAAAGGAAAGGTTCCCATAAAGATAGGTCGGATTCTTCTACTTTTAATAAAACCTGTTTGAGAGCGAGCATGGAGGCAAGCCCTTCTATTTCACCTAACTCCCATAGTTTTTCTAACCAAGCATCCTCAAAAATAATTTCTTTTTCAAAGATGTTTTTAATAAATAGTAAACGCCATTTTGGACTTATTTCTTTTTTGGTAGCTAAAGCATAGTACTTACTATTTAAAAAGCGCATACCAGAAGAAGCATTAGAACATGTTAGACACATATTTTTTAGTAGTACTTCGTAGAGTTCTTGTTCTTTTTGAGACACAAGAGGAATATCCATATCAATGATACAAGTGATAATGGTTGCATATAAGTTTGCAATTGGTAAGTCTAGTTTTTCGTAAGCTTCTAATATTTTTTGAGCTTTTTTTATACTATCCTCTATTTTGGTACCACTTTTTAGCATATTTAATATATTTTGATTAATTAAAGAAAAGGCAGCAAGGCGATTTTCTAAAGGTTCTTCTTTATCTAAAAAGGAAGAAAAATACCAATCGGTAAAGATAAAATCAGTACCAAGAGCAGAAGTAAATAGTTTATGAAAGAAAGTAAATTCTTCTAAATTGGCATGATTTTCATCTACTTTTTTTAGCCACTTTATATAGATGTTATCAAGTGTTTCTTCTTCAGGAAAAAGAGATACTGTTTTTAAAATGATTTTCCATTTTTCTTTTTCATAATCTTGATTCATTACATAATTGCGTATTTTTATATGTTTATTTAAGGTACAGATAAGATCCCAGTTCAAAGTTCTTTTTTGATAAGATTTTTCTAATATGGTAAGAAGAATACTATTATTAATTTGACTCTCTTGTAAAAGAATTTTAATTTGAGATATTCTATTTTCTTTAATTTCACCATCTTGTTCCATTAGTCTTAAAATCCTTCTTAAGGTATTTACATTTACATGGTTTTCTTTAGCTAATTTAATGATTTCTAGTAATTCTTGATTCGTCATATCATCACCTAATTAAATCTTACTATACTCTTTTTTATTTGTCAAAAAGAAAAAAGAGGTGAAGCCTCTTTAATAATATAAAAATCCGCCAAAGATAATTGCAAGTAGAATAAATAAAACAATTATTAAGAATGCACTACTTTGAAGTCCGCATCCTCCATTATTAGAAGAACACTTATCTTTACAACATCCCATGGGACACCTCCTTAAGACTCGAAAAAGACTAAATGAATGCTCCTACTATGATGACTAATAGGATAAACAATACTAAGATCATGGCAGCACTTAAACCTGTGCCGCATCCGCAGTTATTCATAAATCATTCCTCCTTTATTTGTCTTTTCACTTATATATTATGGTTAATGGCTAAATTGGTGCGGGATAAAAACCCAGAAGTATTTTTCTTTTCTATTTTCTAATTTTTAAGAAAATCGATCGTAGATGGTGCTTTTTTCTTGTATTTTTCACTTTTAGTTGCTATAATTGTTTTGTTAGGGAGGAAAAGATTCATGAAGAAAAAAGTGTTCATTTTAGGAGTATGTTCTTTACTTCTTTGTGGTTGTGGTAAAATACCAACATTATCTAATGGAGATGAAGCAGTTGTAACATTTAAAGATGGAGAGATGATTAGTGTCAATGATTTTTATGAGGAAATTAAAAATTCATTTGGATTAGATACTTTGCTTAATATGATTGACAAGTATATTTTTGAGACAGAGTTCCCAGATGAAATTGAGAACGCTAATACTTATGCAAAGGCTGTTATTGATCAACTTATTACTAATTATGGTTCTGAAGAAGATTTATTAAGTGCTTTACAATATTCTGGATTCCAAACAATTGAAGCTTATCAAAGCTATGTTTACAATGGTTATTTACAAAATATAGCAATTAAACAATATGTTAGTGATCAAATTACAGATGAAGAACTTCAAGAATATTATGATAATGATGTCTATCCAGATATGACTATTTCTCATATTTTAATTACACCAGATGTTACTGATGATATGAGCGATGAAGAAAAAGAAGAAGCTGAGGATGCAGCCAAAAAAACGATTCAAGATATTATCGATCAACTTAATGAAGCAAAAGAAAATGGTGAAGATGTAGAAAAAGTTTTTGCTGATCTTGCTAAAGAATATTCTGAAGATGATAATACCAAAGATGATGGTGGAAATCTTGGAGAAATTAATATTGGTGATTTAGATAGTAGCTATGATGAATTAATTAAAGCTGCTAATAAGCTTAAAGATGGTGAATACTCAACCGAAGTCATTACAACAGAACTTGGATATCATGTTATATTAAAAACTGCTACTGGTGAAAAAGCTAGTTATGATGATTCTGTTGATTCTATGAAGGAAGCGATTACAACTGAGAAATTGAGTGAAGATGAATCTTTAAATGTAGATGCTCTTCGTTATTACCGTGATCTATATGAACTCGATATTGTAGATAGTGAACTTGATAGTCAATATAGTATTTATATGAACAACTTAATTAATACTTATAATAATTCAAGTAGCAATTAAAAAAGGAGCTTTTTAAGAAGCTCTTTTTAAATACTCATCAATATCTATGTTTGTATATCCTTTAGAATATAAGTACCCTTTTATTTTCATTTTAGTTGTATATAAATCATATTTGTTTATGTATTTATGATATAGTTTATTGATTATTTTTTCTATTTCTTGAGCGTTATCTTTAATGGTAAGGGTATTTATATAATTTGTAATATCTTCTTTATGAAAGCCTTTATTTATTAAATCCATTGTTATTTTTTGTTTGAATTCATTTGCACTTTTCTTATTTACTTTTAACTTTTTATCAATATATTTTTTTATTTTTTCTAAATAGATATTTTGATCTATTTTTTTTAATTCTTTTTTTATTTCTTCTTCGGTGAAGCCTAATTTTTCTAAGTCTTTTAATATTTTATTTTCCCCTACTATATTTAGTGTTAGGGCATCATGAATAAAGGATTCAATATATATTTGGTGATTTAAGTACCCTTCTTTTTCTAATCTTTTTAGAGCATAATCAATTTCTTGGGAAGTATAATCTTTCTTCTTTAAAATTGTATTTAATTCTTTTTCGGTACGAAGACGAGTACTTATGGCTTTTAATCCTTCATAGTAAGCTTTCAGTAAGTTATTTTCTTTTAAAATATTTTCCCATTCTTTTTTCGTAATCTCTTTTTTTAATAATAATTCGTGTTTAATAATGATATCATCATATAATGTATATTCTTTTTCATCGGTTAGAATTTTATATTCATTCTTTTTTCCTTTTTTATATTTTAATATTTTCATGTTATCTCCTTATATATTTATTATATCATATAAACATATGTTTGTTCAATATTTAAAAATAGATAAGATGAAATTATCTTATCCATTTTTGTTATTCAACTACTACATAAGGATCAGTAGAGGTACCTGTTCCAGTAAATAAAGTATCTGCCTTCAAATTAATGACTGGTCTGATACCAAGCGAACCGCTTACCGTACTGTTAGTTAATTGATGCCCACCGCTTATTGAAAAAACGCCGGCATAACCAAGAGAATTTAAAGAGTACGGTGTCATAGTCCAAAAATCAATATTATTATATAAATAATAGCTGTCATTTGATGTTCCATAAACACCGCCAGCAAAAGCTACTTCATCCGCTGTAATTAATCCCACTTCAGTATTGTATAAATCACTTGACTCTTCGCATTGAAGAGAGGGCATTTTTCCTGTTACCAATCTTTCATATGCTGCATAATTTATAGCAGCAGTAGAACTCCAGTTATTGTTTGTTGTTCTATCTCCACAAAATCCTGCCTCTGTACTTATATACTTTGAGTATTCATTATTAGATAATTCACTACCATTATACCATTCTAACAATTTATTTAATATTCTACTATTTGCCAATTGACCATGTTGCTGCCAAAGTGCAAGTTTAAATCCCACATATTCATTACGATTATACTCATCATTGAAGGCACTATATCCAACAATTGTACTTTCACCGATTTTAGCTGTGCTCAAGCCATTATAAATTAGTCTTGTTGTTTTATCTCCGTTGATTCTAACAATTCGCCAATAGTATCCGGCAAAATAAACCCAATTGTCTGTTGGATTTCCAGCAAAATAATAACTATTATTACCCGTCCAATCTAACGTTGAAAATACAGTATTAGTTGTAGTGGTAGTATAAGTGGAAACAAACCCAACTCTATTTCCAATATTATATTCTGCAATTAACTCAGCCATAGTATTTCCAAATTTATCTGTTTCCACACTTCTTGTTACCGCAGTAGATACTCTTCCAGATCTATCTATAGATTGTACTGCTATATTATAACTTGTTCCACCATTTAATCCTGTAAATGTATAAGTATAGCTACTACTTGTTGATGATACAGTTATATAACTACTTCCTCCATTACTGCTGAACCGATATTGGTATATTCCACTATGGGCATCTGTTCCATTTACAGTTACTGTAATACTATTTTCGGTTGCACTCGTACTTGCGATTGAAACGGTTGGATTTACTGTATCTACACTATATTCATCACTACACCCTTCTGTTGTTAATCCATATTCATCTATTATTCTGGCACATACTTTTTGAGGTGATGTATTTGATGATAGTGTTGTTGTAAAACTATTATCCCTTACATTTGCTTGTGTATCTGGTGTACATGAATTATCTGTTGTTGTACAGTAATATGCTTCATAATTTCCTGTTTGTGTTGTAATATTGGTGATAATGCTTGCGCTTGTATACCAATTATTACTTCCACTTACAGTTGAACCTAGCATACTGATTACTGGTTTTTGATATTCGCTACCTTCTTCTATCGTAATATTTCCATTAATACTACTTCCTATATCATCATTTTGATTGGTATCTAAATTTGGATATTCGATGACAATATAATAATAAACTACCTCTCCTTCTGGAGCTGTAAGCATAATTTCATCATTTTTTAAGATTGTTTTACCTTCACCATTATTGAGTGTTCCACTACTGATTGGTGATCCTAAACTCTCAATGTTATTACCTACACATTCTTCATAGTAAGTTTTTCCACCACTAATATAATCATTTTTATTGGTACATGTATAACCTACTTCGATATTACTTTCGCTTTTATATACAGTATAGTTTAATGGAGTATTAAAAGTATTCGTACCATTAAAGATGACATTATAGATTAGTGGTTCATTTTCACCAGTTCCTGTTACTTCTATACTGGCAATAGCAGTATGTCCTGGATACATATCTACATTATTAAATTCAATATTACCATTTGCTGTAATTCCTTTTGATTCAATCGTTGCTGTTGTATTTGTTGCAACACTTCCTTCACCCGTAACACTACTACTTGCACTAAAGTAAGCAAAAGATACACCCATAGATAATACAAGTACTCCTATTAAATATAAAGCAAATACTTTTTTATTTTGAAATTTCTCTAATACCTTGGCCATGATAACTCCTCCACCATAAGCTGTACTTCATTTTCAAACTCATCAAAAGTAATTATCATAATGATGATGAGTTTCCTAGCTTATAGTTAAATTATAATTTGAGCTAGACTGAAAGTCAAGAAAAATGTACCTATTTTGAGCACTTTCTTTTATTTGAGCTTGTTACATGAGAAAATGCATTTGGTGATAACAATGGAATATGGCATAATTTTAAAGAAGTTACGCATAGAAAATAATTTAACGCAAAAAGAAGTTGCAGATATTTTAGGAATCGCAAGACAAACTTATAATCATTATGAAATTCAAGAAAGTATTATTCCTCTTAAATATCTAAATACTTTAGCAAATTATTATCATGTTTCTATTAATTACCTTTTTGGATTAACTGAAAATAAAAATGTTAACAATTATGTTTTAGATATAGATTTAAATTTGGCTGGAGAACGATTGAAAGATTGGCGCAAAAAGCAGAAATTAACACAAGTTAAACTTGCTAATGCTTTAAATACTTTTCATACTGTAATTGTTGATTATGAACATGGTAAAAATTTAATTGCTACTCCTTTTTTATATACAATCTGTAAAAAATACCATGTTTCGGCCGATTATCTTTTAGGCAAAACAAAAGAGTCTGAAATTAATTAGACTCTTTTGTTATTCTTTTATATTCTTTTACTAAATAATCATCCGTCATTCCAGCGATATAATCGATTACTATTCTATTTAAACTATTATTTTTTATATATTCTTCGTTCATATTTTTCAAATAAGAATTTACGATTGGCGATTTTTCATTCTTTTCTTTTAAATCAGAAATGTAGGTATCAAATAGTGTTTCAAACATATCTTGCAAGTGTTCTTTTGCTTCTTTTGTCAGAGCTTTATTATATATATGCTCATAATTAAATTTTTTTAGATCAACAATGGCTTTATATACTTCGGGACTTAGTTTAATATAATTTTTATTTACACTATTATTAATGATATCCATAATACAAGTATTGACGATCTCTTTAGTAGTACTTCCAAGTATATCGGTAATTTCTTTGGGAAGTTCATCTCTTTTTAATACATTTAGGCGTACTGCATCATCAATATCTCTTCCTAAATAAGCGATTAAATCACTTACTCTTACAACACAACCTTCCAGAGTCATTGGACGCATGCGAGCTAACACATTTTTATCTTGATAGCTTGTTTCATATTCCTTTAAAAACTCCTCTACAGTTTTCTTTTTCGGTTTATACTCTCCTAAAGCAAATTCTCCGTTATGGCACATAATGGCATCTAATACTTGAACCGTAATATTTAGCCCTTTTCCATAATTCTCTAGTACCATCAAGTTTCTAACACTTTCAATATTATGATTAAAGTACCCTTCTTTGTGTTTTAAGCTTAATTCATTTAAAATATATTCTCCTTGATGGCCAAAAGGAGTATGACCTAAATCATGCCCTAAAGCAGCTGCTTCAATTAAATCTTCATTTAATCCTAGAGCTCTTCCAATCGTGCGCGCAATTTTACTTACTAACTGAACATGAATCATTCTTTTTGAAACATGATCATGATAAGTATTAGAAAATACTTGTGTTTTATCTTGATAGCGAATAAAGGCTAGAGAATAAATAATGCGATCAATATCCCTAAAAAAAGGCGTTCTAATGTCGGCATGATTTGGTTTTAAGTAAATAGCATCTTTATCCAGACATGCATATTTGCTTAAATATTCATTGTGACTATTCATTTTTAAATATATTTCTTCTTTCATATTAACACCCTTTTAACTATATCAAAAATATAGAAAAAAATAAATCCCAAATTTAGGATTTATTATATTACAAAGTAATCATTTAAATTTAATTTTTCTAATACCTTTAAAAGATTTTCGCTTATTTTATTTTGTTCTTCTGTACTTAGAGAATTAATATCAATGCTATTTTCTACATCAAGGGTTGGTAGTTTACCTTTTTCTACTTTAAGAGATCCAGAAGCAGATATTTGGATTGCGGCATCAATCGTATTTACATCTAAATCAATGGTTATATCAGATTGGAAGCTGTCTTTCTTTTCTTCTAAATTACTTAAGGTAAGTCGAAGTGTTATCGTATCCCCATAATCATTGGTTGTTAATTCAATTTGTTTTTCTTCTTTTCCAAAATTTAAAACTCCATTTAATATTTCTTCACCATATTCACTATAAGATAAAGTGATTATGTTATCTTCAACATTGATGGTTGCATTGCTATATTCATCACCAATCAACATATTTAATACTTCTTCTTGATAAGTAAAACGAATAAGATTTTCCTTTCCTTCGGTTAAAGTACCAGCGATTACATTATGAAGGCCTTTGACATATAAAGCAATTTCGATATCTTCATAATTCGTAAAATCTACTTCTTCTTCTAAGATGTGAGTGATTTCTTCTTTGGTTTGGCCAGTAATATTTACTAGAGCAGCCATTAGCTTTTCGTTTTCGATCATTTCTTTCGTTATATAAGAAATAGTTCGTTCCATGTTTTCTTGATCTAGTAAATATGTTATTTTTTTGCTTTCTACTTTACTACCATCTATTTCAATTGTCTCTTCTGTCATACTAAATTTATCTGGATCTAGAGAATTAATAATAATATCTTTCATTTCTAAAAGAATAACACGAATATTTTGATAATCTAAATTTGGCATTTCTTCACTTGATAAAGCGCTCAAGTCAAGCTCTAAATCAGCACTTCCTAAATCCAGAATTTGATCATATAATTCTTTGCTTTGTAAGTAAGCATGATCATTCATAAAAGATACTAATAAATTTAAGATTTCTTCTTCCTCATCATTGAGACCAAAAGCTACATTCATTTGATTATTTGGATAATCAATTCCAAGGGATAAATCATAATTATAATTATTTAAAATGCTTAAATCTTCATTATCTACATCTATTGTAAAATTAGTATCGACTAAAAATGCTTCTTTGGTTGGATCTAGACTGAAAGTATGATTAGTATTTTCTTCTAAAAAGTTATCTAATAATTGAACTGTATCATTAATAGCTCTTTTATAGATACTTAAGGGATTAGAATTTAATTTTTCAAAGCCAACATAAAGACCTACTGCAATAGCAATAATCAGAAGAATGATAATAATGATTCCTTTACCTCTTTTTTTATGTTCTTTGGGTATTTTCTTTCCCTCTTCTTTTGTTTCTTCCACTTTTATTTTTTCTTGTTCTTCATTCATAAACAACACACACCTTTTCTAATATTCTATTTTTATTGTAACAAAATTTTACTTAATTGCCTACCCTTATTTTTTAATTTTAATGTAAAGGCTTTTTATTTTTTGAGAAAGTAAGCGATAAATTAAAATAAATAACATTGTACTTATGGTTATCAATAGGAAAAGGATAACAAGAAATACGTTTAATAAGGAATTGCTATTTTCTTGTTTTAATGCTTCTTGTTCTAATATTTGATACTCCTCTATTAGGCTTTGCGCTTGTTTTTCGTTTTCTTCATCTGATTTTATACTATAATTTAAGAAGAAAGTTTTTGTTTTGGCGGTTAATTCATTTTCTTCTTTTTCATAGTAAGTTTTTAATATATTTATGTATTCAGGAATTTCATATAAAGAAGGAGTAAGAGAACTATTTGTTACTTCTAAATCATTTACTTTTTCAAATATATTTGCCACCGAATATAATAAGTTTTCTTCACCCTTTTTACTAAAAAATTCTAAACCATAAGAGAATTCGTCAATATAGCCCATGGGTACAGTAAGGGAAGGATAACCAATTACACTTCCTAAGAAACTTCCTGGTCCATTCACACTTCCTCCACTATTTAAGGTAAATACTTTGTTTTTAGTTGTTGGATAAACAATTAAATCTAGATCATATTCTTGAAATATTTCTAAAATATGATTTTCAAATATTTCTTTTTTACTGGCAACTGTACTCGCATCATAAGTCCAGGCATCATTACATCCAGACAAATAGCCACTCAAACTATAAATTTTTCCATTTGCTTGAGATAAAGAGCGAAAACTACGAATCGATCCTACGGTTCCTTTTATATACTCATTAAAACCGTCACAAAAAGAATCACCACTCATTGTACTTGTTGCTAGAGAATAGTAATAGCTATTTAGTAGCTCATCAATATGAATGATTTCGGCACCTGCTTCTTCTAGTAATGCAACTTTCTCACTTGCAAGTTTGTAAATATCTTCATCGGTTTTGCCATTAATTCGCAGAGAGCTATCATTACCTTCTAAATAACTATTGATTACACCAATTTTTATACCTTCTAACGAATCTAAATTTGGCGTATATTCTTTTTCTTCTTCGTTAATGGTACTTAAAATAATAGCATTATCTTCTACGGTTTTGGATATTACGCCAACGGTATCTCTAGTGACATCATAAGGAATAACGCCGTTTGTACTTACTAGTCCTAAACTAGGTCGCATGCCAACTAGACCGGCAGCCGCAGCTGGAAGTCTAACTGATGAATTGGTATCGGTTCCTAAGGAGGCAGCTGCAAAAGAAGTTGCAACGGCAACAGCCGATCCGCCACTTGAGCCATACGGAGTGTAACTGGTATTAAAAGCATTTTTTACTGTTCCATAACTGCTATTTGAGTTTCCGGCTGAAAAAGCAAATTCACTCATATTAGTACTTGCTAAAATAATAGCGCCTGCTTCTTTTAATTTTTGAATTACGGTTGCATCTTCTAGGGGCATATTATCACTTAAGGCTTTGGCACCAGCAGTCGTTGGCAAACCTGTTACATCAATATTCGTTTTTACGACAATGGGAATTCCATGAAGTAAGCTTCGTACTTGGCCGTTTTCTCGTTCTTCGTCAAGTGCTCTTGCCTCTTCTAAAGCATTTTCATTTATTGTATGAATCGCATTAAACTCATTATCATAAGCTTCTATTCGCTCTAAATATAGCGTTACTAATAATTCACTTGTTAAATATCCTTTATCTAGCGCATCGGCTAATTCAGTTATACTCATAGATGTAATATCGACAACAGCTTTTGTACTAGCGAGTACACTCATTGGAAAAAATAAAAATAATATAAATGCTATTTTGACTAACTTCATAATAAACCTCTATTTCTATTATATACGATAAAAGGTTAAATTGAAAATGAAAACTTATTAATAGTGTCGAATTTTGCCTTCCGCATCATTCTTGCTTTTTTTCATAGTATCTCAGGGGGTTTTTATGAAAGTAGGAGGATGGAAATGAGCGAAGAAATAAAGTATTTGTTTATTATAATAATGATGCTCATCTCTACTATTAGAGACGAGCACCAAAAAAGGCGCTAAGTAGCGCCTAAACCAAAAGTGCAGACGTTATCCAAACTGGGTAACACTTACATGTTTATTATATGATATCTTTTTTTATTTTAGCAATCTTTTTTATAACAATTTTTTTAGAAAATCTTTACTTTTTAAATACAAGCCTGTATATCTATCATAGTATGTATTTAAAAAATGATTAATTTCATTTTTTACTTTATCACTTATTTTTAGTTTACTTATACTTTTAATATCAACATAATAATACATTCTAAGTAGTTCAATTGTTTTTTTATCGACGATGATTTCATTTTGGTAGCACTTATTACAAATATAACCTCCTCTATCACCATCAATTGTAATTATTCCTACTTTTGATCCACAAGATACACAAGAATCTAAATTTAATCCAACACCTAAATGATCTAAATATTTTATTTCTAGAATATTAGCTAGTATTAATGGGTCTAAGCCGTCTTCTATTTTTAAGATAGCATTTATGTAATCTTCATAAATATTATCTGTTGTTTGCTTTATTACTTGGGTTGTAAGTTCTGTTATATAATTGACATAACTAAGTAATATAATGTCATTTTTTATTTTACTTAAAGGGTTTATCACATCGACACTACTTAAGGTAGATAATTTATTTTCTTTATAATAAATATTAAAACGACCATATGTGAATTTAAGGGTTGTTGCTCGAAACGGGCTTTTTAATTGTTTAGCTCCTTTACACATAATAGAGATGACACCATCAATTGTATAAACATGAATAATTTTTGATGTTTCACCATATGGTATTTCTCTTATAATCATTCCTTCTATTTCTTTTATCATACGAATCAATCCTAACTTGAATATATTTAATACTTTTTTATTTTAGCTTAATATTAGCGTTTTTTCAATATTTCTTGCTCTAATTCATAATATAGGGGAATGATATCATCTTCTCTAACAAAGTTAATAATAAATTCATCACTTTCTTTGGAAATGATAATGCCTATTGTTCTATTATGAAATGGTTTCTTAACTTGTTCATCAACTAACTTCATATAAAATTCCATCTGAGCTTTATCTTCTTTTCTTAAACTTCGTAGTTTTAACTCGATGATTACAAAAGCATTAAATTCATAATTGAAAAGCAAAATATCAATAAAATAATTGTGGTTATTTTGAACTAATTTATACTGATGAGCGATATAAGCAAAACCTTGCCCTAATTGTTTGAAGAAGTAATCAAGATTAGCTAAAATACTTACTTCTAAATCGTGTTCATTATTTACTTTGTTTTGAATAGGAATGATAATTGGATTTTTCATATCTGTAGTAATAGAGTATGTTTTAGGCATTTCTATTTCAATTTTTGCGGGTTTATTCAGCAATCTTTCGTAGGAATTCGATTTTATTTCTTTTGTAAGTTCTCGTTCTGATAAATGCTTCTTAATACAAAGATTTAAATAAAAATTTCTCTTATTTTCATCTTTAATAGATAGTAGCCTTCGATAATGACTCCAAGATACTTGCCACGCTGTGGCAAGTATTGGAAAATATAAATAAAATTGTCTAAATCTGGATAAATTCGTATAATTATATCCCTTGCCATAAGCTTTAGTTAATCGAATTGACCATTTTTTTATCAATTCATTCCCATACTTTGCCCTAGAACTTCCACCTTGGGCTTCAACAATAATTTTGCCGATGTGCCAGTAAGTTTCTACTAAGCTATTATTTTCTTCTATTCTTCTTGTTCTTTTTCCTATTTCATTTTTCTTAATTAAATGTTCTATTTCCTGGTAATATTCTTGTTCTTTCATGGACTTTCCTTTCTAGCCCTACCACTCCCTATAAACAAGATTTAAATTACTTATATCACACTTATTTTATATTGTAAAGAGTTAATTTTATAAAATTTAAAAAAGACTATTAAAATCAATTCTAATAGTCAGCGGAATCATTCTTTGATTAGTAAGTATGAAAGTGGTAAAAAATTAGTATCACTTACTTATGGATATGCGATATGTAAAAAATATCATGTATCTTTAGATTTTCTATATGGCAAAAGAAAATAGAAAGTGGAAGAGCTTTCTATTTTTCTTTGTTTTTTATATTTAAAAAGGATTGGAGGTTTTTGAATTTTAAAAAACAATCATATTTGAAATTATTTTAAGATATTATCTTAAAATCTGTAGTAAAAATCTAGTATCACTTTTGTCGTTATTTATGTTAATTTTCTGGCATTCCTCCTTTCTTGCAAGTTATTATAGCACGGGAGTTTGTCGAAAATTGTCGAACCGTGGAAAACCGTTTATTTTCTCACGAAAAAACTCATATTTTGTATGTATGAGTTTATTTTTCATTTCTTTCAATTTCTTTATAAGCTAAATAATCTTCTATTTTTCCGGATTTTTGGAACTTTTTCCAAGCTTCTTTTTTATTCATGATATTTCAACCTTTCTATTATCATTATGTTCTATCATGAATATTTTTATTCACTAAAAATCTAAAAATCCTAATTCTTTAATGTAGCGCTCTTTATCTTTCCAGTTTTTAATTGTTTTTACAAATAGTTCTAAATATACTTTTTTTCCTAGCATACTCTCTAATTCGACTCTAGCACGGGTTCCAACCTCTTTTAGTCTTTCCCCTTTTTTGCCAATGATAATTTTTTTAATCGTATCACGATCAACAATGATATCAACATGAATTTCAATTAAATCTTTTTTCTCTTCGTAAAAGGACGTATGGCAAGTTAGACTATGAGGAATTTCTTCTAGAGTGACATCAAATAGTTTTTCTCTTACAATTTCACTAATCATAAAATACTTACTATTACTTGTTTTCACTCCTTCAGGAAAATATTTTACATCATCTTTTAAATATTTTTTGATTACTTCAATTAAACGAGAGGTATTATCTTTCGTTAAAGCTGATACTGGTACAATTTCTGCAAAGGGATATAAATCTTTATATTCATTAATATTATATAAAATATCTTCATCGCTAATTTTATCAATTTTATTTAAAACAAGAATAACGGGAGAATCGGTCTTTTTTAGGACATCCATGATAAACTTGTCTCCTTTACCAAGGCCAGCACTCGCATCCACCACAAATAAAAGGCAATCAATATCTTTTACTAATGATAGTGCTTGTTTATTTGTAATTTTGCCCAGTTTATTCATGGGTCTTATAATTCCCGGTGTATCCATGAAGACAATTTGATAATCTGGTTCATTATAAATACCTTGAATAATATTACGGGTTGTCCCTGCTACTTTACTAGTGATCGCAACTTTCTCGTTAATAAGTGTATTTAAAAGAGTTGATTTTCCAACATTAGGTCGACCAATTAAACTTACAAAACCACTCCGCATGATTCCACCTCCTAAAATATTTTATCGATGACTTCTAAAAAATATGGTCCAAAAACAAATAAACTAATTACAATGGATACAATCGACATCACAAAACTTGCTGCCGAACCACAATCTTTCGCTACTTTCGCAAGAGGATGAATTTCTGTTGTTGTTAAATCAACGGCTGCTTCAATTGCTGTATTAATTAATTCTAAGGCTAGTATGATTCCTAAAGCAATAAAGATAATGGCCCATTCTGATAATTTAATTTGAAAAATAATTCCTAATATCACTGCTAGTAAAACAGCAAAGCCATGAATCCATAAACTTTGTTCATAACGGTAAGCATAAAATAAGCCATCTAGAGAATATTTAATACTTTTAATAAAACGCATTGGTCCATATACTTTTACTTTTTCTCTTTCAAATTTTTCATTTTTATTTTGTAATTCCTGCTTCATTTAATATCAACTCCTGTAATCCAAACATTATTTTTTCTTCTTCTTCGGTTCGATGATCATATCCGAGTAGATGGAGCATGCCATGAACGGTTAAAAAGCTTAATTCTCTTTTGATACTATGACCGTAACTACTTGCTTGTTCTATCATTTTCGGGATACAAATATAAATATCACCTAGCACACGCATTTTAGTGTCAATCTGATCTTTATTGTCTTCTAAAGCAAACGAAATTACATCGGTTACGCGATCAATTCCCCTATATTCTCGGTTTAATCTTTGTATCTCTCTTAAATCGACAAAAATAATACCAAAATAAGCATGCTTTACCTGTTCATGTTTTAACACTCTTTTTATGACATCATTTAAATAGTCATAATTAAAATCAACACCAACTAAATCCGTTATTTCGTATGTATTTTTCATAGAATATTGACTCCCATTCGACTAAGTAAATATAATACCATAATTATGAGAATAATTAAACATAAAATATTGTAAATTAGATCTCTTTTAAAAATTCCTGGTAAATGTTTCTTGATTGCATTTAAAGCAACATAAATTAAGAAACCAATAATGGCACCCAAAGAGTTTAAAATAATATCATCAACATCAAAGCTTCGCCCAATACATAATTGAACAAATTCTACCGTTGCACTAGATATGACACTTACAATTAAGATAGGAAGAATTTTTTTCGGTTTAATATAAGTAGATATTAAATAACCAAAAGGAATAAATATCACAATATTACCAATTACATTCATAAAAAAGGCTTGGGAGCCAATTTCATAACGGAATATTTCCGTAAAAGGAACTAAATTATATCCTCTTACTGTATTCATTTCTGCTCTTGTTAATAATTCATATAATAGTAAAATATATATAATAAATAATAAATTAGAAAATTCTTTATAAAAAACAAGCTTTTCATTATTATTTTTAATTGCAGCGATTCTTACTACAGCGATTACTACTAAAAATATGGTAAGCATAGGCCACATATTGTCAATCGATTCTGTTAATATGCTCATTATACTCTTCATCAAAGGCATCACTCCTAGCATACTTAAAAGTACTCTTTTATTCCTATTTGTTCTTTCACAGCGACGAACATGTCTATATATATATTATTATTTTTTAACTCTTTTTGCAAGACTTTTTCTTCAATTATCTCTTCAAAATTGTCTAGTTTTAATTCCAATTTTTCATTGATTAGAGAAATCCCTTTTTCTAAAGCTTCTTCTTCGGTATAGGTGATTGTCGACGTTTCTATTTCATATTCTTTTTGTAAATAAAACTCAAAGCCAAAAATACGAAATAATAATACATTTTCTACTCTTTTTTCTTCACCAACCCGACTTTTTAGTAAAACGGTTTCTTCGCTTCCCTTTTTGATCATTAAATTATAACGCATTTTACCAGTATCCGTTTCTTTTATTTCCGTTAGCGGTAACCCCGCATTTACATGGTACCACACTTCGGCATAAACAGAACCACTTGCACAAACACTTTCTTTAATTTCTTCATTTAATTTAATATTACCATTAATTAAAATATCCCCTTTTTTAACATAATCATGAATACTTACTTCGGCAACACCCTTTTGGGTTGTAATACTTTCAATAATTCCTGATTTACTTGCGACAATATGACAAGAGCTATCACTTTGTTCATATTCTTTTATGATACGTTCTTCTACGCGAACATTTAGTACCATACCTTCAACATCAATTTCTAGCCACTCTATTTGATTGGGGTATTCATCCTTAATATGCTCGATAATTCGTTCATATTCATCATAACTTTTCTTAAAACTAAGAGTTGTTACTCCTTCTTCTTTTAAGGATTCTAAAATTAATTCACGTAAGGTAGAATCTTCGTGGATAATATTGATTTTCACAATAATATTGGATAGAATCATAAATATAATAACAGCGAAGAAGATACCTGTGATGATTAAATTATTTTTTTTTAGTTCTTTTTTTAGTTTATAGACACCCGTTTCATCTAATATTTCTACTTGATAGCTTACTAAATATTTTTTTACTTTTTTTAAATCTTGTTTATCAATTTTGAAGGTTAAGGAATCTTTTTCATATACAATTTCTTTTATGTCCACATTTAAGCGATTTAATTTTAATAAAAGACTTGTTTTTTTAGGAGTTTTGATGCGTACTAATACATAATGTTTCATCTTAGAAACCTCACTGCATCAATCTTACCTTTAATTAATATTTCATGTTTATCCATTTCGCTTACAATTAAGTCTTTTCCTTCAATTTTTAAAATAAATTCTTTTAATTTTAATTCTATTAATGTACTACTTAGATTTTGTAAGTCTTCATAATAATAAACATGAAGGCAATTATTATAAATATCAATATAATAATCTTGGTCATATAAGAAGTTTTGTAAATTTTTGATGATACGCATAAACCTCACCCCTATCATTTTATGTTTTTGGCCATGAAAAAAAACCTAATTATATAGGTTTATTCTTCTGGATATGACTCTTCTATTTTTCTTGGTATCAGCGAGTGTCTGAGCGATTTCCACATATGCTTTTTTACTAAACACTTCATAGATACTACAAACTTTATCTACAATACAAACAATTACACTTTCTTTATACTTTGGTGGATTAAATGTTAGAGGAAACATATGCTTCGATATGATATCAGCTTCAATTCGATTAACATTAAAATCACGTCTGGCATTAAATAAAGCAATGGTAGGATGAATGCGACCATGTAATCCAACATCTTTGGTTGGTTTATATTTGGCATGCCAATCATAGAGAAAATAATCATGAAGCAAAGCTCCACGAATTAATTCCTTTTCATGAACTTTTAATTTTAATAATTTACATAGGCGGTAAGAAAAATATGCAACGGCAATACTATGTAACAAACAAGTCGTATTTCCATGTTGGATATAGCGATTCATTTTTAAATATTTTTTCTTACTCATAATTTCTTCTAAATAACTTTTAAACACTAAGTCTTCTACTACTCTATTTTTTATTTTCATGATTTCTCCTAAACATTTCTATTACTAGATTAATATAAAATTACTACTCTGTCAAGGTTCTTTTTCTTTCCTTTCCTTTTTGCTTATTTTGATGCCATCTTATTAAACGTTCTTGTATT
This sequence comes from uncultured Bacilli bacterium, assembly GCA_944358115.1. GTDB lineage: Bacteria > Bacillota_I > Bacilli_A > RF39 > UBA660 > Caccenecus. The sequence continues at coordinate 10,197 of CALVQH010000009.1, read as the reverse complement.
TCACGTGGAAACTTGGTTTCCTCATGTCTAACAACAATAAAATCTATTAAATCACACCATCTATTAGAACCAAATAAATATAGATTATCTAATACTTTTAATAATTTTTCTGGACTTTTAGTGATTAGTTTAGCAAATAAATCTGGTAAAAATTTTTCTTTTACAAAAGCTGCTAAAATAAGAATTTCACGATCACTACCATGGTCTAGAAAAGTATTGATTAAATTTTTGGTTTCTGGAGTGTCGGTCGTACAGGCTAAAGTAAACAAAATCTCTTTTTTCCCTTCTTCTTGATATTCTAAGATCCAATCCGTTTGCTTTTCTTCTGTTTCTTTTTGCATTAATTTATCAATACTAACCAAATCATTTAATTTTATTAGTTCTTTTTTCATGTAATGAGTAGCGGTTAAATAATGTGTTCCCTCAAAGACAGATAATAAATAACCACTTTTTACTTTGTTTGGTAAATCAAGGCCTAGTATTACTGATAGTAACTCTTCTAGCTTTGTATCTGAGGAGCTAAGAGCTTCGGCTAGACGATAAATTTTAGCATTGGATGGTTGCGTCAATAGATACTCAATTAAAATTCGTCTGGTATTTTCAATATCTACATTCTCTAAAAGGCAGAAGATAAAACGAGGTATGCTTTCTTTTATGATTTTTTCTTCCATTTCTTTTTCATAAAAGCCATCTAAAGTGTGAATGCATACCGTTATTTCAGATAAAGGAACATTTAAGATGTATTTTTTGATTTCCTCTATTTGCTTTTTAAATATGTCTTTTTTCTTACTCATCATACTTGCAACACTATATAAGAAAACAGGATTTTCTAAAGCCACTTGCAAAAAATCATTTAAATAACTCTCTATTAAATCCTCATATTCTTTATCTAATGGGCTTTTTATTAAACAATTTAAAAGCGTATTTAATAGAATCAGTTCTTGATTGGCCTTGGCATATTCTAAAAGTATCTTTAATTCTTTTATATTTAAGTAATTTACTCCATTTTCATTCCATACAATAATTTCTTTTAGTTGTTCGTAATCATGCTTTAAAAAGCATAATTTTATTCTTAATTTTAAATTCATAAAACCCTCCTTCTTTTTTCTTGAAAATAAAAAAGCTTTTTACAGCTTTTTATTTGGCTTTAAATGTATCTTTGGTATTGTAATAATACTGGCAAGCACTAATAACAGATAAAATCGTTGCAATAATAATTAGGGCATAACCAACATTAATGCCAATTAATTCAAATGGTAAATTGTAAAACATGGTTAGAGCAATTCCGATCATCATGCACATGGTTTTTGCTTTGCCAGTAAAAGAGGCAGCAACTACTTTTCCCTTTTTACCACTTGCCATTTTAAATGAATCAACAAAGATATCACGAGTGATAATAATAACTGGAATTGCAATACTAATAAAGCCGTCATAAGCTAGAATAATAAGTAAACCATTGACTAAGACTTTATCGGCAATAGCATCCATTACTTTACCAAAATCTGTTACTAAGTTTCTACTTCTGGCAATATGACCATCTAAAAAGTCAGTTAAAGCTGCTAGAATAAATAAGATACCAGCAATAATATATTTTAAATCAATGACAATTTTGCCAGCAACTTGAAAGGTTGGAAAGCTGATTCCTAAGTTATACCAGGGAATCATTAACATGATTAAAATAATGATCGCTGTAATAATTCTTCCTATTGTTAATTTGTTTGGTAAATTCATAACTCCTCCTAAATCTTTACATATCCTACTACATTTGTCGTATGATTATCAATGGTAATTTGTTTTACACTCCAAACTATGGCTAAAATTACTAATAAAAATATGACAATATAAATACCAATATAATAAGCATTGTTGTGTTTTCTTGGTTTTCTCGTATAGGGACTAGAAATTTTACTAGTCTCTTCTTTTGCTTCTTTCTTAGCAATTTTCTCAATTTCTTTTACTGGTATTTTAGAGGTATATTCAAACATATATTCATTAAATTCATCAATTAATTTATCACTATCCAAACCTAAATATTTAGCATAGCTACTAATATATTCTTTTAATTCAAATATATCTTTAAAACAACCAATTTTGCCTTCTTCAATATTCAGAAGAAAACCAGCATTAATATTTAAGTCTTCGCTTGCTTCTTCAATGCTTACCCCCGATTCTACTCGTGCTTCTTTCAAGGCACTTCCAATACTATCCAAGGTATCTTCACTCCTTCTTTTTTCAAAAATAATCATCTTCATAAGCCATGTTCTGTTCCCAAAAAGGGCGACAAATATTTATCTTCTAGTTAAACTAGACCCTTACGCCATTTGATTCTTTTGTAAGAGCTCTCCTACCAAATTTTGGATTTCTCACTTGTGGGGTTTACCGCGTTCCATTTCCACCGTTTCCGGTTTGTACGTTACTATGGCACTTTATAAGATACTTTTCCATGAGACAAGCTTTTAGGAATTTCTCTTGCCGTTAGACGAATCTACCTTAGGTTATTTTTTCCCTAAGCACAAACACTACAGCCATCACAGGTCTGTGTGAGCATGGACTTTCCTCTACATAACAAACTTATGCAGCATTTGTCCGAACATGATTATTCATATTTTCCAAAAACAACTTTTTCTAATTGACTAATTCTTCTTAGTAAATCAACATTACTAGTACCACTTCCATTATTAGAAGATTCACTTGCTACTAATTGCTCTCTTAAAGAGCGAATTTCAGCTTTTAATTTGGTATTATCTTCTGTTAAATCTCTAATTTCCTTTTCATTCCTTTTGATAATGTTGATAAACTCTGTATAGTCACGAATTACCATATCAAGGTATTTATCGACTTCTTGAGGGCGATAACCTCTTGCATCAATCTTAAACTCTTTATCTAATATTTCTTGAGGAGTTAAGTAAATCTTATCACTATACACTTTATCACATCCTTACACAAATTAATTATAAACTTTTTCGGCGCATTTTGTCAATCTATTTAGACTAATTGTAAAATTTTGTAAATTTAAAGTGTCAAGATTGCCCTTTTTCCCTGTTTTCTTCTTCCTTTTTGATGGTGTAAAAAATTGCTGTAAACAGATAGTCAAAAATGGCTACCTAAGTAGATATTTTTTAGTATTTATAGTATAATTAAGTAAGGTGAAGGACATGAAGTATCCCAACAACATCAAAAAGAATTACAAAAAAGAAATTAATTATAAGAATCGAGGTATGGAATTAGAAGCCCTTATTAATGAAGCTTGTAAATATTATTTAGAACAAAATCTAGCTGTTATTTATAAGAAACCTACTCCTATTGGGGTAGTTGATGTCGATTATAAAAATGGTGCGATGATTCATAAAGCTTATTTTAAAGAGCCCTCTACTCTCGATTATAATGGGATATATAAAGGAAAATATATTGAATTTGATGCTAAAGAATGTGCTTCTAAAACAAGTTTTCCTTTAAGTAATATTCATGAGCACCAATTTAAACATATTGAAAACATTTTAAGACACGGTGGAATTGCTTTTTTAGTTATTCAGATGAATGGAAAGTATTATTTATTTAAAGGGAGTGATTTACTCGATTTTGTTCATCAAAACGCAAGAAAAAGTATTCCTTATTCTGTCATTGAAAAATTGGGTTATCCCCTTCAGTTTAATTATCTTAAGGGAATTGATTATTTAAAAGGTATTGATGAAGCTTATAAAGGAGTTGGTTATTTTGAAGATACCAAAGATAAAAATAAAGAAGAAAAATAAAGAAGAAAAGAAACCAAAGAAGCGAAGTAAGAGTGGATCAAAGAAGAATGCGATTTTAATTATTCTAATTAGTTTAGGAATTGTTGTAGCTTCGGCTGTTTTAGCGTTTGCTTTATATATTATTATTACTTCGCCGGATTTTGTGGTAGAAGAGCTTTATACGAAAGAACCTACCGTTTTATATGATATCAATGGTGAGGAATTAGCTAGAATTGGTAGTGAGAATGTAGAGCTTGTTACTTATAGTGATTTGCCACAAGTACTAGTAGATGCTTTAATTGCTACTGAAGACTCTAGATTCTTCCAACATAATGGTTTTGATGCTGCTAGATTTATTCGAGCTAGTCTTGGACAACTTGCTGGTCAAGATGCTGGTGGTGCTTCTACTTTGTCGATGCAAGTTATTAAAAATACTTATACCGATGGTTCACTAACGAGTGGTATTAAAGGAATTGTCAGAAAGTTTACTGATATTTATATGGCTGTATTTAAACTTGAAGCTAGTTATGCCAAAGAAGAAATCATTGAGTTTTATTTAAATAGTCAGTGGCTTGGTGGTGGTTCTACTAATTATGCTTCAATCAATGGTGTAGAACAAGGTAGTCAATATTTCTTTGGTAAGTCTGTATCCGATCTTACACTTGCTGAAGCAAGTTTACTTGTTGGTATGTTTAATAACCCTTCTTTATATAATCCATATACAAATCCTGAAGGAGCAAGTAATAGACGTTCTACTGTTCTTAGTTTAATGGTTAGACATGGATATATTACGGAAGAAGAAAAAGAGTTTGCAGAAGCAATTCCGGTTGAAAGTTTACTTGCCGATCACAGTAAAGATGAAAATACAAGTATGTATCAAGCATTTATTGATTATACTTTATTAAAAGTAGAAGAAGAAACGGGAGATAATCCATATAAAATACCAATGCAAATTTATACTACGATTGATCCTAGTATACAAGAAGTGTTGTATTTACTTGAGACCGAAGAAATTTATACCTTTAATAATGATATTGTTCAATTTGGTATGGCAGTTACTAGTACTAAAAATGGTGCTGTTCTAGCCCTATCTGGTGGTAGAAATTATCAAGCTCAGGGACTTAATCGTTCTGTTGGTACTAAATATCGTGGTATTAAAAATCAACTTGGTAGTACAGCAAAAATTATCTTTGATTATGGACCTTATATTGAATATTTAAATGGTTCGACTGGTACCCTCTTCTTGGATAGACCATGGAGTTATACAGTTGGTGGTTCAGTTGTTAATTCTAGTCGTGATTATTGGGGTGAAATTACGATGAGACGTGCTCTAGTTAATTCAAGAAATATTCCAGCAATTCAAGCAATGCAACAAGTAGCAAGTGAAGTAGGAATGGATCAAATTGCTAAATTTGCTAGTAGTTTAGGAATTGATTATGGTGCTGAATTATATGAAGCTGCTGGTCTAGGTGGTTCTGGTGGATCTGATCCTCTTACCATGTCAGCTGCTTATGCGGCATTTGGACGTGGCGGTATTTATATTGAACCTTATAGTTTTACAAAAATTATTTATACGGAAACAGAAGAAGAATATACTCATCCAGTTGAACAAACCAGAGTCATGAGTGAAGAGACCGCTTACATGATTACGGATATTTTAGTAGATGCTGGAAAAAGCGGTGTTGGTGGTAACTTCTCTATTAGTGGTACCGATATTGCGGCGAAAGGTGGTACTTCTACTATTGATAGTGAGTCAGCTAAAAAATTAGGTATTCCTAGTAATGCAACACCAAACCATTGGAATATTACTTATTCACCAGACTACTCTATTGCTTTATGGCTTGGTTATGATGATTTAAGACAAGGTTATTTAACAAGTGGTACTGGATATAATCCTCGTCGTCAAATTATGGCAGCAGTAGCGAAAAAGATTTATAAGACTGGTTCAAGATTTGAACAACCGAGTGGAGTTGTATCTGCGACAATTGAACTTGGAACTTATCCATTACAACTTGCTAGTGAACATACGCCAAGTAGTTTAAAATCAACAGAATTATTTAAAGCTGGTTATGAGCCAACAGAAGTATCAAGTCGTTTTGATACGTTAGAAAACCCAACGAATGGTAAAGCTACTTATGATGGATCTACTATTCGTATTAGTTGGGATGCAATTGCAACACCAGATGCCATTGATCCTAATTATCTAGAAGATTACTTTAATGGATACTTTAAACAGTTGTATGGTAGTGAGTATGCTAAAGAATATTATGAATCTAGAATTTCATATAATAATTCCAATATTGGTACGGTTGGCTATCAGGTTTATTTACAAAGTGGGGACCAATTAATTAGTCTTGGTTATACAACAAATACTTACTTTACTTATACCGCAACACCGGGTACTAATTATACCTTTGTGGTAAAATCAGCTTATAGTATCTTTAAGGATAATATGAGTAGCGGTCTTACTATTACGGCCCAAACAAATATGGATAGTAATATTGGTGATATGGTAGATCCTGATACTTCAGATGATGAAGGAACTACTACTCCACCAACCGATACCGGGCTTGAATAATATAGAAAAAATCTCGATTTAAAATCGGGATTTTTATTTGATAAAAGGAATGATTTGCTGGCGTTTTCTTATTAAAGAATGATTCATATATTTTTTTATGTGCTTTCTTTTTTTACTCTTTTCTTCATCGAAGAATTCAAGAGCATCTAACCTTCCTTTAAATAAAGTTTCAATCGCTTTATCTAACTCATCAAAATCTTTATATAAGCATGTATAATAAAACAAGCGAAATAAATATTTAGAGTCAAATAGTTTTTTATATGTTCGAACATATTCTTCTGAACTGTATATATATTTTGAAGGGATTTTTATTTTATTTAATAAGGCTTGTATTTCTAAATCATGGATTGCAAATCTTTTTAAATAAGCAATATTATCTAAATAAATTTTTGTTAAATAACAATTAAAAGCTTCATCAATTTCCCCTAACCACAAAACGCCTTCTCCTTCTAAGGCAAGACCTGAATAATAAAAGCCTTGATTGTTATAAGTAAAAAAATTGGGTATTACTTCATTTACCGCATGTTTTAATTCATGAGTTAAACTATCCATTGTTTCAAATAGTTCTTCTTTTAGCGGTAAAATAATGATTGGTATTCCATAAAGGCCATTTTGATCAACTAAATAATTTAAATAACAAGCTTGATCCTTAGATAAATCATTAAGTATTTTTTGATTACAACGATGAGTTACGAGATTTTGATAAGCAACATTTACTTCGTATTCCGTAAAAATTATTTTTACTTTGGATAGTGCTTCCATGATTAAATCTTCTATTTCATCATCTAACATAATCATACTTAGATAAGCTAGGGTAATCATGTTTATTTGTTCACTTGTGTAAGCAAAATGTTGCGTAATTTCTTTGACAATTGATTTTATTTCGGTTATTTTGTTATTTATTTTTTCTTCCATGTTGCATCACAATATCCTATTTTAAAGGAACTAATAAGAAAAAGCAATATAGTTTGTTATTAAATTAATAAAATATAGTAATGGTGTGATGATAAGGATTTTGGTGGTTCCTTTTTGTTCCCATTTGCCAAATAATATTATCTAATTCTACTGAATTGATTTTGATTCCTTTATTATTTAATTTCTCTTTAATTAATTCTAATACATAAAGCATATTAGCCCTAATTTCAATTTCCATATTACTATCATGGTTTAATTCTATTTCATTATCGACGATGTATGACAATTCCCCGTTATATTCCAAAACTCCATAAGTCCTTAATGTTCTAGGGATACCATAATCAGCACATCCCATTAAATTATCAACGTTTTTTAAATTATTATGAATGGTGGCTGACATGTAATATAGGTCATTTACAAGTAAGGTAGCACGCTTATAAAATTTTATTTTTTTACCTTTATAAACACTACTATCATCAAAATACTTGAATTCTGATACTATATAATTTAGTAAATCCATATCTGTTTTTTTATTAAACAATTCAACAAAAAAATTTTGACCTTTTTTATAAATTATATTAACTGTATCTTTAAAAAGTTTATATCTTAAATCAAATAAGGATATTTCACTATTTGGTGAATAAAATATTTTTTTAAAATTCTCTTTTGTTAATTGTTGTAAAATATTTATATTTAAAAAGTCTTTATTTGATTCTACTTCTTTTATTATTGCGTAAAATAATGCTTCAGAACCTTTTAAATGATTTCCTTTATACTCAATTTGAAATTTTGGCTTTTGCCAAAAGCAAAAATTAATACTTTCTATGATAAAAGCTAATATAATTTTTTCCTTTTCATTTAAATTTAAATCTATAGACTTGTACCAATGTTGATAGTTTGGATTTTCTAATTCATCTATAAAATGCTCTAATTTAGTATTATTTATTTTTACATAATCACTATTTTCTACAACAAATTGTAATTGTTCTCTCATCATTCATCTCCTAATAAAAGCATTATACTACATAAACAGATAATCGCCAATATAGGAAATTAAAAATTGCAAACCAAGGATATTGTTTTGCAATTATATAAATATAATTTAGTTATAGTTTCATCGTTTGCTTTAATTTCTTTATTACCTTCTTTTCAATCCTGGAAATATAACTTTGAGAAATGCCTAATTTTTCAGCGACTTCTTTTTGGGTATATTCTTCTGTATTATTAAGTCCATATCTTAATGTCATAATCTCTTTTTCTCTTTTATCTAAAGAACTTATTTCTTTTTCTAGTATCTCTTTATTTAACGCTTTTTCATATTCATTAGGAACATAATCTATTTCTGTTCCTAAAATATCTTCTAAGTGTAATTCATTTCCTTCTGAATCATAATTTAGGGCATCTTCAAAACTAATCTCCCCTCTTCTTTTCTTATTTTTTCTTAGAAACATCAAGATTTCATTAGAAATACACCGAGATGCATACGTAGCTAATTTAATGTTTTTATCCAACTTATAAGTATTAATTCCTTTAATTAAACCAATGGAACCAATACTTACTAAATCTTCAACATCATAACCTGTATTTTCATATTTTTTAGCTAGAAAAACAACTAATCTTAAGTTGTGCTCAATTAATTTATTTTTGGCATCAATATCTCCTTTTCCCGCTTTAATAATACAATCTCTTTCAACACTTTCTTCTAGTGGTGGTGGTAATTTATCGGTTGAACCAATAAAGAAACATTCATTATATTTTTCTTTTAACCATAAAAGTAATTTATTTATCATATATCCTCCCATATCTTATAATTTAATAAACAGTCTATGCCATTTAATTTAAATGATTCTTCACTTAAACCAATTAGATAGTTTGTTAATTTTTTATTATTTATCATAATATACTCTGGTTTTATACATTCTAGTAATCCATGATGATTTAGAGCATTGTATGGTACATACATAGGACTACGAATCTGAATACATCCCTTCATTTTCTTTTTGTTAATTAAAATAATTGGTTTTTTGGTAATGGGATCGAATAATTTATTACCTGTATCTAAAAAGCCTGTCATATTTAATTCATAAGTATCACGAAAAACAATTTTTACTTTGTAATAATAGTTTTTGATTTCTTTTAATACCTTCATACTTTTAATAAAAACATAAAGAATGATCGGGGCGATTAAAAGAATGATAAGATAATTTAGACTTGTAAATTCTATATTTAAGTAATAAACAAAGCCACCTAAAATTACACTTGTCATATATAAATAAATGACATTATAACATGTATACTTTATATTTTTATAACCGAACGCTATTAGGACCATGATTATGCCCATGATGATTTTTAATATCGTAAATACAATACTAGAAAATGGAATCCATAAACTTAGAAGTGTTAATTCTCCAAAGATAGATGCTAGTATTAATCTATAAATTTTACTATATCTTTTTAGGGCAATATTTATGGTTAATAATAGTAAAAAGTCGAATAAGAAATTAATAATTATTAATAAATCAATATATATAATCATTTGCTTCACCATTATGATTATAAAACACAAGATTTAAAAAAAATGTCAAACAAAAAACAAGAATTAAAATTTCTTGTTTTTTAAGAAACTACATATGGATTATTCATAGTGCCATTTCCAGAAGAAATTGTGACGTCTGCTCGAAGATTGATGACTGGACGCACACCACATGATAAGCTCACATCGGGATAAGTAAGAAAACCTGTCTGATCCACAGTAAACACACTAGGACGTCCCATTATACTATAAAAATAAGCTGGAGTTATAGTCCAATAAGATCGGTCAATATATAGGAGTGTGTAAGGAATTCTGTGTAAATAAGAATTCTCTCTGATAATGGAACTTAAAATTAAAGGGCCATTTGTTATTTACATAATAACATATATTTTATAGTTTTCAAAGAACTAAATTCTTCCGTCAAACATAATTGACAA
>CALVQH010000008.1 GCA_944358115.1 uncultured Bacilli bacterium | reverse complement strand
CAAAGCCATAATATTCTTCATTATTCCAGTAGGTTAAATTATGCTTAGATTCATATCCTTTTTTAGCAAAGTTTGATACTTCATAATGAAGATAGCCTTTTTTCTTTAACTTTTTACAAATCGTATCATACATTTTAAAGTCATGCTCTTCTTCAATTGGCTTTACTTTATTTAGACCAACTAATGTATTTTTTTCAATGATGAGGCTATAAGTACTAATATGTTCTGGTTTTAATTTTAATATTTTTTTTACATCTTTTTTTAATACTTTAATTGTTTCATTCGGAATTGCATACATTAAGTCAAGATTTATGTTTTGAAAGCCAATATTTCTTAATAGTTGCATCTTTTTTTTGGCATCTTTAAAATTGCTGGTTCTTTTCATGAATTCTAGCTTTTCTGGATCAAAGGATTCAATCCCAATACTTAGGCGGTTAACCCCTTTAGAATACAGAAACTTAAATTTTTCTTCTTCAATATCATTTAAATTACATTCAAAAGTAAATTCGATTGTTTTTGATTTCTTTAATTTGTCGATCACTTGAAACAGACTCTCTAATTCTTCCATTGATAGGCAACTTGGAGTTCCTCCACCAATATAAAGCGTTTCAATTTCTTCTCCCATATAAGCATTATCAATTTCTTCTTCTAGTCTTTTTAGATAAGGGCCAACCCAATCATGAGAGTATACCACTTTGCAAAAATCACAGTAGGAACAGATGCTATTACAAAAAGGAATATGAATATAGACAGATTTTATCTTTTCCATTTGTTCACCTTCTTTGAATTAAATTGTATCTTTTATGATCTTGCAGTTTTAAAAGAACTTGTCTTTTCACATCATTATTTAATTCTTCTAATTCCATCATTCTCGTTGTTAAATCTCGATAAATTATAAATTCTGTACTACCAAGTTTTTCAGCAATTTCAGGAATGGTTAAATCACTTTCTATAAGGTATTTTACTGCTAAGAGAACTCTTAATCGTGATTCTGGATCTTCTTTGATATTCTTAGCTCTATTTTGTTCTAATTTTGCTATTACTTGTTCATAAAGATTGGTATTTACAAGGGGAAGCAACCTATAAAATTTGCTTCTTAAGGTTACATGAGAAAATGTACAAAAAGTACTAGCAAAAGCTCTTAGTGATAAGCCACTTTCTAAAAAGTGTGTTGCTATTTCTGTGATATTATTTTCGTTTATATCTGCTACACTATATTTTTTCATACTTCATCATCTCCACTTAAAACAGCTAAAAAGGCTTCTTGTGGTACTTCTACCGAACCGACCATTTTCATTCTCTTTTTTCCTTCTTTTTGTTTCTCTAATAACTTTCTTTTTCTTGATACATCGCCACCATAACACTTGGCAAGGACGTTTTTACGCATCGCACTTATCGTTTCTCTGGCAATCACTTTTGAACCGATACTCGCTTGAATGGGAAGCTCAAACATCTGTCTTGGAATTAATTCTTTTAATTTTTTTACAATTTTTCTTCCTCTATCATAAGCAAAATCTTTGTGAACAATCATACTTAGGGCATCGACCGGTTCGCCATTTAGTAAAATGTCCATTTTAACAAGATCAGAAGTTTCATAGCCAGATATTTCATAATCGAATGAGGCATATCCTTTGGTGTAACTTTTTAATTTATCAAAGAAATCATAAACAATTTCGGATAGAGGAATATAATAGTGAATATTAACACGTTTCTCATCAATATATTCCATGCTTTTATATTTACCACGTTTATCTTGACATAATTCCATAATTGGGCCAATAAATTCACTTGGAACAATAATATTCGTATAAATAAATGGCTCTTTAATCCAGATGATATTACCACGTTCAGGCATTTTATTAGGAGAATCTATTTTAATGATTTCACCATTTGTGAGTTTAACTTCATAAATTACACTAGGACTCGTTGCAATAATATCAATTCCAAATTCTCTTTCAATTCGAGTCATAATGACATCCATATGAAGTAGGCCTAAGAATCCAGTACGAAAACCAAAGCCTAAAGCATCAGATGTTTCAGCCTCAAAATTTAAGGCAGCATCATTTAGTTTTAATTTATTTAATGCTTCTTTTAAGTCTTCAAAGCGATTAGGTTCTACAGGAAATAAGCCGGAATATACCATAGGTTTCATCGGTTTATATCCTTTGATGGCTTCAGTTGCCGGATCACTTAATAACGTAATCGTATCTCCTACTTCTACTTTGCTAATATCTTTGATACTTGCACAAACATAACCAACTTCTCCTACTGTTAATTCCTCTCTTTTTTCTTCTTTGGGAGTTGAAACCCCCAATTCGACAATTTCAAAATCGGAATTACTTTGCATTAATTTAATATGATCTTTAATATGTAGAGAACCATCCACTACTTTTACAAGAGCAATGACACCACGATAAGCATCATATTTACTATCAAAGATTAATGCTCTTGTTTTGGCATTTGGATCTACTTTAGGTGCCGGAATGCGTTTGATAATTTCTTCCACTAACTTTGGTACTCCTTCTCCGGTTTTACCACTACAAAGAATGATTTCACTTTCTTTAAAGCCGAATACTCTTATTAACTCTTCGGTTACTCTTGGGATATCAGCATTTGGTAAATCTATTTTATTAATGACGGGAATAATCGTTAGATTTTGTTCTAGGGCAAGATAGAGATTAGCAATGGTTTGTGCTTCAATTCCTTGGGCAGCATCTACTACTAATATGGCTCCTTCACAAGCGGCTAGACTACGAGATACTTCATAAGAAAAATCGACATGACCGGGAGTATCAATTAAATTTAAAATATATTCTTCCCCGTTGTAATTCGTGTGTAATTCAACAGCATTTAATTTAATTGTAATGCCTCTTTCTCGTTCAAGATCCATATTATCTAGAACTTGATCTTTCATTTCTCTTTTATCTAGTGCACCGGTGTATTCTAAAATACGGTCAGCAAGCGTACTTTTACCATGATCAATATGAGCTATAATTGAGAAGTTACGAATGTTTTCTTTTTTCATATTTAACACCAATAATATTTTATCAAAACATTACTTCAAAGTCTAGATAAACTGTAGTGAAAAAAAATGCCACAAGTGGCAAAAATTTTCAGTCATAAGTTTTACTGAGCTTATCTGATTTTGTGTGCGATCGTTTATGAATAGGAAAAGATAAAAGTGAAACCCTTTAATCAATTAGGAGCTAAAGTATAGGGATTTTGCTCTGTGCCCTCACCACCGGTAATAGCAACGGATGATGATAAATAAACTGTTGGATACACGTCTCTTAATTCACCTAGCCCATCTGAGCTGGCATAAATATGACCGTCGTTGTCAACATGAAATGCTAAATAAGATTGAGAACCCGGTGTAATTGTCCATTTTTCATCACCGTTATAGAGCCAATCATTATTTTTACAATCGCTAAAACTTGCTGAATTCCAATTAAATAATGCTGTTATTAGGCATATTTCTCTACTTGTTGTATTTTCTCCACTTGTTGCATACCCATAATCACTTGGATATATTAATGCTATTTTCCCAATCCATGTTGTCGGATTATCATTAAATACTGTTTCTGATCTTTCTATTGTATAAAAAGTTCTTGATGTCTCTTCTTCGCTATCATTGTTTATAGTAGTTCCTCCTAGTTTCCAAGTAATTGTACTAATCATTTCTCTTGTTGTTGGAGTAATTCCCTTTTCATTTTCTATTGTGTTTCCTAGTAAATAATTATCATTTAAGTCTTTTTGCAAATTTGCTGTTTCCCAATTGTTTGTATAATTATTACCATCATAAATATCCCAAGCGATATTGCCTAATGAATCATTGCGTACTAATTTTACTAGTTTTGTTCCGTTTATACCATGTGTATCTTCATTAAATACTCCTATGATTCGCCATAATTCACAAGAACTAGAGTTCAAATTATTATAATCATCGCAGTTAAAATATACGTAGTTATCCGGATTAGCACTAATATATCTTAAATTATTATAATCATCATAGGCTAATATATCTTGGTTGTTTGGATATAGTTCTTCTATTGTATCTGCTGCGCTTTTTAACTTTTCAAAATCTAAATAGCATTTTGTTCCTTTGGTTGTAAATGGAATTACACTTAATGTTTGCGTACTGCTATCATAATTTAAAGTTATGCTACTATCTTCTTCGTCGTTTACTGTGCAATAGCTTTCTTCCGTTAATTTATAATTGCCTTCGGGTATCGTATCACTTGCTTCTCCATCTACAGTAATTGCAACAATATTTAAATCAGCTAAACTATAATTAATTGTTCCATTTACCAATGGTATTGATTCGGTTACTCGATATTTAGCTCTTGTGAATGTGAGGATGAGTGCTATTAATATAAGTACGACTACTACTCCAATCAAAATGTTTCTTTTTAAATGACTTTGTTTTAATACCTCGAATTTCATGATACGCTTCCTTTCATGAAGTATTGCTTCATTTACTGTGATAAAACAAATACATATAATGGTACTTATTGGGTACTCTATGATAATAGAATTATAACAATAATATTGTACCTTGTCAAGGTACTTTCTGAATATTCTTTGTTTTTTTATAGTAACCTTAATTCGGGAGGTAAACAAAAATGATGAAGCTATTAGCCAATGATTATGAACCACATGAAACATTTAAAATCATCCGCGAGTGGACTGGGCTTACTCAAGAAGAACTAGCTAAAGAACTTAATCGTCGAAGTAGACATGGAATAAAAAATATTGAAACAGGTAATGCTAGATTTTATTTTGAAACGATTTTAGAAATATGTAAAAAACATAATATAAAAATGGTATTTGAAAAGGACAACTAATATTTAGCTGCCCTTTTCTTTTTGGCTTTCCCCTTTTTCTTTAGTTTCTTGCTTTTTTCTTTTGCTTCTTCCCGATACTTTTTCATCATTTCAAAGACATTATTATCTAGATTTGGGAATGCTTTTAAAAGTCTTGATGGGAAAGCTTTAAATCCTTCAATACTCTCTTTTAATCTTTTTTCAAATATAACTGGTATCATCGCCAGTTTTTCATTTTTTAATTCTTCGACAATAATAATTCGATTGCGAAGATTATAAGCGATAATAACAGAATATATCACATCTAATACAAAGATGACCGTAAAGATAATCGTCAATATGCACCATACTTTAAATGGGAATAAACTAAATAGGAAATAAAATCCTGGGGTTACTACATAAATTATCAGTAAGGAAAGAATACCAAAGGCAAAGGAATTTTGTAAGCAAATGCGACCATTTATGTTATACTTTCTATTACTATAATCCCACCATTTATTATGAAATATTTTTTCAAGTAAGAAAGAAACAAAGTATTCTAGGGCACTTGTAATAATCACACCAAAGACAAAAACAACAACAGGATCTTCATAATACCGTAGTAAACAAAATAAAATTAAAACAGCGCCTAGGCCATATATAGGAATAACTGGGCCACATAGAAAACCACGATTTACAAACTTTTTTGATCCTAAATAACACCAGAATACTTCTAGCAAATAACCAATAAAGGAGCAAAAATAAAAAATTAAACTACCATATACTAATATTTCTTTCATAAACATCCCTCTTGTTTAATTATAACATGTAATTTTTCATAAGACTATCTTTTTGTACATATTTTTATCTTGCTCTCATATAATCTAGTAGGTTTAGAAAGGAAGCTCTAAAATGATTAATAAACAAAATTTATGGTTTTTAACCCTTTTTTCTTTAATTATGGTTCTTAGTATTTATTATTTAACCATGTCGGATGATACTTTATCCACTTTAAATGTAAATAGTGATGTAAGTGATGCTACTGATGTTGTGATATCCGAAGAAAATGATACGTTAGTTGCTTTAAAGGTTGCTGATGAAGAGGAACTTTTGGCAAGAACAGAAGAACTTGAAAGTATCTTACTCAGTGATACGGCTACCCTTCAAGAAAAAAATGATGCTTATGAAGAGTTACAGATGATTCAGAAAACAGAAAGCGAAAAAGAAAAAATTATCAAATTAATTAAAGATGAATATAAACTTGATTCTGTTGTCCAAATCGAAAATACTAATATTACGGTTACGATTGCTAGTACGACTCATGATGCTGCTTTAGCAAACAAAATTATTCGCAGTATTCAAGAATTATATGAACAAGACATGTATATTACGGTTAAATTTAGTTAATTAGGCTTTCTATTTAACCAAATTGGAGGAATCCTCATAAAATACACTAGAAACATAATAGAAATGAGTGATTGATTCCAATGAAAAGAAGTATTTTAACTAATCGAGAAAAAGAAGTATTTGAATTATTAGTTATGAATAAAACAACCAATGAAATAGCAGATCTTCTAAAAATTAGTGAAAAAACAGTAAGAAATCATGTATCTAATGTCATTCAAAAATTAGGAGTGAAAGGAAGAGCGGGAGCAATTGTGGAATTAGTGAAATTAGGCGAAATAAAAATATAATTTAATCTCCATTTGGAGATTTTTTTAGTACTTAAAAGATAAGTTTTTACGTATATATTTATTGGTGATATTATGCTTAAAAAATCAGCTTTAAGAAGAATTATGGTTTCTACTATGGCACTTCTTATTGTGATGGTGTTATATTTTTTACCAGAAGAAGAATACATGCCCATCCATCAAGATATCGAGTATGTAAGTGTGGATGCCACCCCTATTTATTTATTAAATCCCGATCAATATATTGTTAGAACAACGATTGCTACTACAGGAAAAGATGAAATTAGTTTAGCAAAGGAACTTATTGATGCCTTAACCATTGGAAGTGATAAAAGTGAATATTTAAATGAACACTTCGAGCCTATTATTCCTCAAAATACAAAATTAATAGATATTTCTTTAGAAAATGGATTATTAAAACTAAATTTTTCACAAGAGATACTACAAGTTAAAAAAGAGATGGAAGAAAAATTAATAGAATCCCTTATTTATACTTTAACAGATATTAATGGAATTGAACAAATTATGATTTTTGTTGAAGGAGAAAAATTAGAAGAATTACCACAAAGTCATATTCATCTACCGAATACACTAGATCGAAGCTATGGAATTAATAAAATTTATGATATTACGAATTTAAAAGATATAACAAAAACAACAGTTTATTATATTGGGGAATTTGATGATTTTATCTATTATGTACCTGTCACTAAATTAGAAAATGATCATGGAGATAATAAAATTGAAATTATCATCGATGAATTAAAATCAAGTCCTATTTACGAAACCAATTTAATGAGTTATCTTGCTAGTAGTGTGGAATTAGAAAGCTACGAAGAATTAGAAAATCAAGTAACTCTTAGTTTTAATAACGCTATTTTTGATGATTTTACCGAGCAAAATATTTTAGAAGAAGTAAAATACTCCATTTCTCTATCAATCCAAGATACCTTACATGTCGATGAAGTTATTTTTAAAGTAGATGATGAAGTGATAGAAACTTTTAAAGCAAATGAAAAGCCATAGAAAACTATGACTTTTAATTTTGAAATTGAGAATTATATAGTTCGGCATAAGCACCATTTTTCTTTAATAATTCTTCATGAGTGCCTTGTTCTACAATATTTCCCTCTTTCATTACTAATATCTTATCAGCATTTTTAATGGTAGACAAACGGTGAGCAATGATAAATGAAGTTCTTCCTTCTGTTAATTTATCCATAGCTTGTTGAACTAATTCTTCGGTACGGGTATCGACACTACTGGTTGCTTCATCTAGTATTAAGAATGGAGCATCTTTAATCATACCACGAGCAATGGTTAAAAGTTGCTTTTGACCAGCAGAAATACTTTCAGAATCATTGATCTCATAATTTAATCCTCCTGGTAATGATTTAACAAAATGATATACCCCTACTGTTTTTAGCGCATCTATTACTGTTTCATCACTTACATTTTCTTTGTTGTAAATGATATTTTCCCTTATCGTACCATTAAAGAGCCATGTATCTTGTAAGACCATAATAAATAAATCATGAATATTTTCACGCGTTAAATCTTTGGTTGAAATACCATCAATTTTGATATCCCCATCATTAATATCATAAAATTTCATGAGTAAGTTTACTAAAGTTGTTTTACCAGCTCCCGTAGGACCGACAATCGCAATTTTTTCGCCAGACTTAACATCCAATGAGAAATCCTTAATAATCATTTTGTCTTTATTATAGCCAAATTTAACATGATCAAAAGAGATATTTCCTTTTACTTTGGACTTATCTAAATGAGCAGTAGCCTTTTCCTCAGGCATTTCTTTACTTTCTAGAAATTCAAATACTCGTTCACTAGCAGCGATGGTACTTTGCATGCTGGTTACTCCTTGCGCAATTTGTGTAAGTGGACTTGTAAATAATCTTACATAAATCATGAATGCCACGATAACGCCAAACGTAATATGACCATTAATTGCTAACACTGCTCCTACAATACAAACAGCTAGATAACCAAAATTACCAATAAAACTCATGATTGGTTGCATAAGACCAGATAAAGATTGACTTTTTAAATTAGCAACATAAACAGCATGATCTAATTCATTAAAATCTTTTTTTGCTTCTAATTTTCCATTGTAAGCTTTTACTACATTTAATGAGGAATAAATTTCTTCGATATGATCGTTTAATTTACCTAATTCTGTTTGTCTTAAATCAAAGTATTTTTGGGATTTAATTAAGATGATAAACATAAAGATAAATCCGATTAAAGAAGCAATAATTGCTGTTAATGCCATTACCCAATTGGTTACAAACATCATGATAATCGTACCAATAAAGAGTGTAATAGCGCCAATTAAAGAAGCTAAGCTTTGATTCATTGATTGGCCAATCATATCAATATCATTTGTTACCCTTGATAAAATATCACCATAACTGTGATTATCAAAATATTTAAGAGGTAAGCGATTGATTTTTTTTGATATCTTCTCTCTTAATTCTTTGGCAAATTTATTGGCAACCGTTGCCATAATAAAACCAGAGATAAAATTAAATAAAGCACTAAATAGATACAATGTTAGTAGAAATATTGCTATTTTGGTAACTGCTGATAAATCAATTCCAGTTAGTAGTCCTTCTGTAATAATATCGGTTAATTCTGATAATTTATCTGGGCCTATAATCGATAAGACAGAGCCTAGTGCTGATACAATAAAAGCAATGATTATTACTGGCATAAAGCGATGTAGATAGGATAACAACTTTTTAGTTCCTAAAACTAAATCTTTTGGTTTTTCATTATTTCCTCGTCTATTATTCATTATCTAGTTCCTCCTTTGATGCTTGAGAATAGGCAATTTCTTGATAAACTTGGCAAGTTTTTAAAAGTTCTTTATGCGTTCCTTTACCAATACATTCACCACTATCTAAAACTAATATTAAATCGGCATTTTTGATGGTACCAATTCTTTGGGCAACAATTAAGCTTGTTGCATCCTGCGTATATTCTCTTAATTCATGACGTAGTAAATAATCAGTTTTATAATCTAGAGCACTAAAGCAATCATCGAAAATAAAGATTTCAGGATCTCTAGCAATCGCTCTAGCAATGGAAATTCTTTGCTTTTGGCCACCAGATAAATTGGTTCCTCCTCTAGCAATTTGGTAATTATACTTGTCTTTGAGTTTGGTTACAAATTCTTCTGCTTGGGCTACTTTTACAGCCTCTTCAATTTTATTTTTGCTTGTTTTTTCTTTGCCATTATTTCCGTAACTTACATTTTCGGTAATACTTCCACGGAACATAATCGCTTTTTGAGGAACATAGCCAAATTTATTATATAACTCTTCTAGTTTATATTCTTTGATATCAACATCATCAATTAAAATTTGACCTTCTGTTACATCATAAAAACGAAGTAATAAATTTACTAATGTTGATTTACCAGAGCCTGTTGAACCAATGAAAGCAACCGTATCCCCTTTATTGGCAACAAAAGAAATATTTTTTAAAACATATTCCTCTCCATCCGGATATTTGAAAGATACATTTTTAAATTCTACTTTTCCTACAGTTTTGGTTTTACCAGTAAAGGTACCATCCTTAATAGAAAAAGTTGTATCTAATACTTCATTAATTCTTGATACCGATACACTTGCTCTTGGGTACATAATAAATATCATGGATAGCATTAAGAAGGCCATAATTACTTGCATTGCATAGCTTGAGAAAACAACCATGTTACTGAAGATTTCAATTTTATCTAACATACCTGCTTCATTAATTAAATTAGCTCCGATAAAGTAGATTCCTAATGTAAGCAAGTTCATGATTAAATACATGATTGGAGACATAATACTCATCATTCGTTGGTTAAACATTTGAATTTTAGTTAATTCGTTGTTGCCTTCAGCAAACTTTTCTTCTTGATATTTTTCAGCATTAAAGGCTCTTACCACACGAATACCAGTTAATTGTTCTCTGGTTGTATTATTAATTTTATCAATTAATTTTTGGACTACTTTGAATTTTGGGATAACTAAAATCATAAGTAGAACAATCATAAATAATAGAATAAATACGGCAATACCAGTAAGGAGACTCCACTCCCAACCTTTATTTAAAATTTTAAAAATTGCCCATACAGCTGTAATTGGGGCTTTAATTAATAATTGTAAGCCCATAGAAAGTAGCATTTGAACATTGGTAATATCATTGGTTGTACGTGTAATTAAGCTACTTGTAGAAAATTTCTTAATTTCCTCCATGCCAAAATTTTCGACTTGGTTATATAATTTTTTTCGTACATTAGATGAAAACTTGGCAGATATCATGGAAGTAATATACCCAACAATTATTGCCGCTACTAAACTTCCTCCAGCACAAAGAAGCATGTATCCCCCATTTTTTAAGATGCCACTTAAAGAATCGGTACCACTTTCAATAATCGTAGTAATATTCGCCATATAATCTGGTAATTTTAAATCTAGCCAGACTTGGAATATAATTAATAGTGTACTAATTACAATAAAGCCATAATCTTTTTTGGTTAAGTTTTTTAATAATTTAAACATTTTATTCTCCTTCCTCTTTTATATTCTTCTGCATTTTGTTTAAAATATTGAAAAATTGTGCTAACTCTTGATTGGATAAACCCTTTATTAATTGATTGTTGATCGCTTCAAAATTATTTTCTAATTCTTGAAATCTTTCGGAGCTAGTGCTGGTTAAAACAATTCTTTTGGCTCTGGCATCAGTTGGCAAGCTAATTCTTTCAATGATTTTACTTTTTTCCATTGTTAATAGTACTTCCGAGATTGTTGCTTTACTTACTTTTAAATATTCTTCTAAATTTTTTTGACAGACTATCTCTTCTTTGTGTTCTAACAAGTATTTTAGAATTCTTGCTTGTAAAGGACTGGGTGGTCTTTTGATATCTTGATGTTTAGCCTCTTTAAATAATCTTTTGGCGATTTTCACGTCTAATTTTTTTAATTCTTCAATGACGTTTGGTTTCATTTTATCCTCCTTTTAGTTAGCTACCTAACAAATATACTCTTTTTCTTATTAATTGTCAAGTACCTAACTATTTATATTTTATGAAAAAGAACGCTACTGGTTCTTTTGATCTGCATTTCGGTGAGCTTTTTTCCATTCTTTTATTTGCTCTAATCTTTGCTTAAATCTTACTTCATTTCCTTGGGTGCTAGGATGATAATAGCTTTTCCCTACTAGTGATGGAGGCATACATTCCATGGTTGTCAATTTATCCTGAGTATCATGCGCATAGAGATATCCTTTACCATAATTTAGCTCTTTCATTAATTTAGTTGGAGCGTTACGAATGATGAGTGGTACTGGTTCAGCCAGCATTTTTTTGGCATCAGAACTAGCAAGCTGGTAAGCAACATCACAAGCATTTGATTTGGGAGCTAAAGACATGTAAATAACTGCTTCAGCTAAGTGGACATTACATTCCGGCATTCCGATGAAATGACAGGCTTGATAAACATTGATTGCTACATTTAAGGCATTGGTATCCGCAAGTCCTATATCTTCGGCGGCAAATCTGGTAATTCTTCTAGCTATATAAAGAGGATCTTCTCCAGCTTCCAACATGCGAGCAAGCCAGTAGACGGCTGCATCGGGATCACTATTGCGCATGGATTTATGTAGAGCAGAAATAATATTGTAGTGTTCTTCGCCATTTTTATCATATAAAAGTGTCTTCTTTGTTAAACAATCTTCTATATTTTCAGGAGTGATATGAACTATGCCATCGGCATTCGTAGTTCCATTGGTAATAATAATATCTAATGTTGTTAAAGCAGATCTGGCATCTCCACTTGCAAAATTAGCAATCACTTTTAAGTCATCTTCGGATATTTCAATTTTTTGATTACCAAAGCCACGAGAATCTGTTAAAGCCCTTTTTAGGAGAACTAAAATGTCATCATTTGATAATTCTTTTAAAACGAAAACACGACATCTTGATAATAAAGCGTTATTGATTTCAAAAGAGGGATTTTCGGTGGTTGCCCCTATTAAAATAATGGATCCCTTTTCAACAAATGGTAAAAAAGCATCCTGTTGTGCTTTGTTAAAACGATGAATCTCGTCTACGAATACAATGGTTTTTACTCCTAGTTTTTTGTTTTTTTCGGCATCCTCCATTACCGTTTTTATTTCTTTGATACCAGAAGTAACAGCGGAGAATGTAATAAATTTTGACTTTGTTTCACTTGCTATAATACGTGCTAATGTTGTTTTTCCTACACCTGGAGGGCCCCAGAAAATCATAGACGAAATATGATCGGTTTCAATCATCTTTCTGAGCAATTTGTTTTCTCCAAGTAAATGATCTTGACCAACAAATTCATTTAAATTACGTGGGCGCATACGTGATGCTAATGGCTCATTCGTAGGAATATCAAATAAAGACGCTTGTTCCATGATAACACTTCTTTCTTTTTCTTATTATACTATAATTTTAGCTTTTGTTGTACTAATCATTTATATAAATATTTTTTATTTATAACTGCCACTTTTTAATTCATAATTTAAAGGGATTATATCTTCTCTTTTAATGAAATTAACAATAAACCCTTCACTTTCTTTAGAAAGAATAATACTAATCGTTCTATTATGAAATGGTTTTCTTACTTGTTCATCGACTAATTTCATATAAAACTCCATTTGGGCTTTATCTTCTTTTCTTAAGCTTCGTAGCTTCAATTCAAGTACGACATAACAATTAAGTTCAATATTAAAAAGTAAAATATCAATAAAATAATTATGATTATCTTTGACTAACTTATATTGATAAGCAATATAGGCAAAACCCTGCCCTAACTGTTTAAAGAAATAATCTAAATTTGCTAAAATATTTAGTTCTAAATCGTGTTCATTTTTAACTTCATGACTAATAGGAATAATGATTGGATTTTTCATATCGGTAATAGTAGAATATGTTTTTGGCAATTCTATTTCAATTTTCTTAGGTTTATTTACTAATCTTTCATATGAATTTGATTTTATTTCGTTAATAAGTTCCCTTTTTGATAAATTATTTTTAATGCATAAATTGATGTAATGGTTTCTTTTATTTTCATCTTTAATAGGTAAAAGTAAATACCTAACGAATTTAAAAAGCAAAAGAAAAAAGTCCAAATGGACTTTATTTTCAAAAATGGTGACTCCGGGGCGATTCGAACGCCCGACCGATCGCTTAGAAGGCGATTGCTCTATCCAGCTGAGCTACGGAGTCATAACTACCAGCTGTATATGATTATAACTTATTTTTTATTCTTTTGCAAGAGTTTTTATCTACTTTTACTTTTCTCTTCAATATTATTATGAGTTAAAGCTTGTTCTTTTATGAGTTTAAAATCAATTAATTTAATTCGTAATTCATTTTCTAGTAATTTTAATTTCTTTAATAATTCTTCTTCTGTTTGCTTTTTTAAAAAATATTTATATTTATTAATCATAAGTGTTCGAAGATGAGCGACTTCATCTAGGGCTAGCATTAAATGAGTGCCTGTACTGTCATCATCAAAATCACTATTACTAAAAAAATAGTCGACTATTTTTTGATATTTTTTATTAAATTGATAACAAATTAAATTGGAAGTAATTTCTGGGTTCACAATAATGATTTCTTTTACTTTTAAACTACCAGATTTATTTTTTTTAATAGGATAATGAAAACCGGTTATATGATAATTAAAACTTTCTAGTTCATATTGCTTTTCTATCTTTTTTATTGTAAAACTCTTCATATTCCCACCTACTTTAATAAATCTGGCCTTTTTTCTTTGGTAATTCTAAGTTGTTCTTGCTTCCGGTATTCCTCTATTTTTTTATGATCACCATTTAGTAGTACTTCAGGAACTTTTAGTCCTCTAAATTCTCTTGGCTTTGTATATACCGGATAATCTAGTAAATTATTTTTAAATGATTCATTTTGGAAAGATTCTTCTTCTATCACACCAGGAATAAATCTCGTAATACAATCGGTGATAGCCATGGCTGGTATTTCTCCTCCTGTTAAAACATAATCGCCAATACTGATTTCACCATCTACAAAATTTCTAATTCGCTCATCAAAGCCTTCATAATGACCACATACGAATATGAGATGTTTGGTACTTTGATAAAGAGATTCAGCCAGAGAATCGGTTAGAACTTTTCCTTGAGGAGACATTAAATATACTTTAGATTCTGGTGTTTTTACCGATTCAATTGCTCTTACTACGGGTTCACACATGAGTACCATACCACTTCCGCCTCCATAAGGAGTATCGTCTACTTGGCCATTTTTTAGAAGAGTAAAATCACGAATATTAATCAAATTAATTTCCACTAAGCCTTTTTCTCTTGCTCTTTTGATAATACTTTCATTTATAAACCCTTCTAACATTTTCGGAAATAATGTTAAAATATCAATTCTCATAATATCAAATCCTTAATATTTTCGCCGTGTATTTCTTTTTTTTTGATATCCACTTGTTTTATATAAACATTATTATAAGGGATATAATAATTTTTTGCAAATGTTATCGATAATAATTTTCCGGCTGGTGTTTCTAAAATATCATTAACAGTTCCTAGCTCTTCTTTATTACAAATGATTTTCATTCCTATTAAATCTTCTAATAAATATTCATTTTCTTTTAAATGTAAATCCTCTTTATTAATATATATCTTTTTTCCTTTGTATTTTAAAACTTCATTAATATTACTGATTCCTTTAAAGGTAAGCATATCAAATTGTTTGTGATGGCGATATGTTTCAATTATCTCTTTTTGCTTTTCTTCGCCAATATAAACAGAAAAACCTTTTTTAAAAATTAACTCTTTTTCAGCAAAATTACTTAGTAGGCGAACTTCTCCTTTAATTCCATGCGTATTTACAATTTTACCAATCTGTATTAAGTTCATTTTCTTAACCCCCTACTTATCCTTTTTTCATAAAGGTGGAAGGATACTTCATATTTTATTATTTCTTTTCTTACTATTGGTTTTATAAAAGCATTGGTATAGCCTTTTTCAGCTAGCGCTTGTTTTAATAACATGATATATTCTAAATAACTTAGTGGTGTAAGTCGTTTGTGTTTTATTTCTTGATATTCTATTTCATCTTCTAATTCATAATACACTTTATTACCATCTATACTCGTAATAATAGAAAGTGCATCACTACAATCAATATTTGCTTTTAATATATTTAAAACATAAGCATCTGCTTCATTTTTTGACAATTTCATTGTTTCCATTTTTACTCACCTCATAAAAGATAATACTAGCCGCTACCCCAGCATTTAGACTTTCACAGTTAATATCAATATGAATTAAAGTATCACAATATTCTTTTAATTCTTCTTGCATTCCTTTGCCTTCATTTCCAATTATAATAGCATTTTTCTTAGCAAAAGAAATTTCTTTTAGATTCGTGCCATTTAAAACATCAGTTCCATATATTTGATATTCTTTTTCTTTTAATCTAGGTAGTATTTCTTTTAAATCGCGACGAATGATATTTAAATGGAATAGCATTCCTTCACTAGCTCTAATTACTTTTTCATTATATAAATCGACAGTATCCTTGCTAAGTATTAAAGTATTTATGTTAAAAGCTACTGCACTTCTAATGATTGTCCCAAGATTGCCAGGGTCTTGAATGTGATCGAGCATGCAAACATTTCCTGTAATCTTTTTTTCCGGCATTTTTTTACAAACACAGATTACATTAGTACTACTCACTTGACTAGATAGTTTTTTCATGATTAAAGGAGTTACCTCATAAAAAGGAATGCCAGGTATGGCAAAAGTATTATCTGGAGAAATAATTTCTAAGACGAGTCCTTTTACCATAGCAGAATTCATTAGATGATCTCCCTCAATTAAAAATTTTTTCTCTTCATCACGATATTTTTTTTCTTTTAGTTTTGACCATGCTTTTACTTTGCTGTTATTTACAGAATCAATCTTCATTCTTCTCTTAACTCCTTTCTGGCTAATTTATAATTAGGATCATACTTTGCTACTAAAGACCAAAAGGCGGCACTATGATTATGATGGGCAAAATGACTAAATTCATGAATAATAACATAATCAATAATCTTTCTTTCATATTTAATTAGTTCTGAATTTAGAGTAACCGTCTTTTTCACATAATTACATACACCCCATCTTGTTTTCATTTTGCGGATTTTTAAAGTAAATTTTGGAATATTAGGCATGATTTGTAATACTTTTTCAATTTCTTCTTGAAATACTTTTTTGGTTAAATTTCCTATATATTTTTTTAATTCAGCCTCACTATTACAATAAATAATGCCATTATCCATCTCAATTTGTTTCTTATTAGGATCTAGTTTCACATCATATTTTAGACCTAATAGTCTAATTTGTCCTTCTTCATCTTGCTTTCTTTTCATACGATTTCTTAATTTTACTAATGATTTTTCATTTTCTTCTATTAATTTTTTAATTTTTTTAATGCTGATCCGGATAGGAACAGTTACAATTAAATTTCCTAATTCATCAAAGCGAAAATAAATATTTTTATTGTTTTTCCGGATAATTTTAACAGTAAGCGGTTCTTCCTTTAGCATTATTTGAAATTCTTCCATTAACCAAATAACACTCTTTCACTTTTATATTGTTTGATAATGATTTTTAAAATTACGGCAATGATGATCATCGTTGATAGAAGCATTAAGAAGATATGAATATAATTTATGTTACCACTTGTAATATCAGTAAAGATTAAAGTGTAATTTAAAAATGGGATACACGCATAAAGGTTAGTTGTGGTAATACCAATCATAAAAGCTATCATGCCAGGAAAGAAAGAAATAAAAGTAAGTGGAGTTAAAGCACTTTGTGCTTCTTTAAAAGTTGCTGATTTACTGGCAATAGCAATACATAAACCACTTATTAAGAAAGAATAAGCAATAATAACCACAATTGCAAAAATAAGGCTTGATAATGGTAACATTAGATTTACTCCTTCATAAATTGTAAACATGTTATTTGCTATTTTTAGAGAAATAATTGCTAAGAGTAAACTTAACATACCTGTAATAATAGAAGATAGCGTTACACTTAAAAATTTACCAATAATGATATCTCTACTCTTAATTGGAAAAGTAAGAAGTGTTTCTAGCGTTCCTCTTTCTTTTTCACCAGCCGTTGCATCTGTTGCTGGATAAGTTGCTGATACAGTAATGGCCATAATGATGAATAAAAAGGCGTAATTAATGACATAGCTAGAAAAGAAATTGTCTTCTGTTTTGATATTTTCTTCTAATACAATCATATTCAATACTTCATCAGGATTAATATTATGATTGGCAAGATAATCCGTTTGTAAATAATTTTTGTAGGCATTAAAATAATTTTCGACTAAATTAGAAGCATAAGTACTGGTATCACTATCATCTCCATTTATGGTGTAGATATTTTCTTCTTTCGTTACATATAAATCAATTTCGCCATTTTGGAATTTTTCTTCTAGATTTGCTTCGGTATCTATCACCGGATTGATATCTAATTCACTTATAATACTTTCTTCTGCCTGAGTTAACTCATAATTAAAACCAATGGTGTTATAATCCGTGATTGGCATGCTCATTTCACTTTCAAATAAAGCTGACATGCCAATGATGAGTAAGGGAATAAATATCGGGATTACAAGCATCATAGCAAGAGACTTTTTATCACGAAACATTTCTCTTAATTCTTTTTTTAATATATTCCATACATTATTCTTCATTGCTATCTCCCTCTATTAACTTAAAGAATGCATCTCTTAAGTTGGTTGTATTTGTATCTTTTTTGATTTTTTCTGGGGTTCCTTCATCCATAATAACCCCTTTATTGATCATGATTACTCTATCACAAATATTTTCGGCTTCTTCCATATAGTGTGTAGAATATAAAATGGTCTTGCCTTTTTTCTTTTCCTCCTTAATAAAGTTTAGGATTATCTCACTAGACATAATATCAAGGCCACTTGTTGCCTCATCTAAAATATAATATTTAGGATTATGAATTAAACAACGAGCAATATTTACTCTTTGGGTTTGACCTGTTGATAAAGAACCAATCCGATTGTAAAGGAAAGATTCCATATTGAGTATTTTGGTGATTTCTCTAATTCTGTTTTCTGCTTCATTTTTATTTACATCATAGATATCTGCACACATGTGAAGCAATTCATAACAACTTAAGGTGTTATAGATTTTAGTGTTTCCAGATAAATAAGCAATATTTTTCTTAATCTCCGTTTCATTATCATGATAGTTTAAATTATCAAAAGTAACTGAGCCACTTGTGGGTTCTAGTATACCAGCAATAATTCGCAAAAGAGTTGTTTTACCAGCGCCATTGGGCCCTAAAATACCAATGATTTCGCCATCATGTGCTTCAAAACTAATGCCATTATTGGCATAAAACTCAATTTTTTCTTTCTTTTTGGTTAATTTAGTAAATTTTTTCTTGATATTTTCTACTTTTAACATTTTTGCACCTCAACTAACATTATACAGGATTAAACTTATAAATACTATTATTTTTTGCCATTTTCCATTTCTTTTTGAATCCAGGACATAATTACATCTACAATGTAATCTAATTCTGCTTTGGTTAAATCTCTTCCTTTGGGAATATGATACCATTTGGCAAGACAATTTCTACAACATGCAGCAGTGGCATGCTGAGCAATAAAGACAGGATGCCCTCTCATAGGTGTTTGTTTTCCGTCATTAGGAATACAAGCCGGAGCAAGTCTTTTTTCTAATAAATCATAAGCGTGTTTTCTTATTACATCTAAACCTTTTTCTTTAATGTAAGTTCTCTCTTTTTCTTTTAAATGAAAACTACTTCTAAATTTAGATTTCGATAAAGAATATAACATTTCTTCTATGTTCCTCATTATTAAAGCAGATTATCGTATAATCTGCCTACGCCTCCTATTCCTCTTTTGCTTTTTTTTGCAAGCAAGCATCTAAATTAACATCAATTTCTTCTAAAAATTCATTTAATTTTTCATTTTCTTGATCGGTCGTATAAGTTTCGCCGGTTCCCGTTGTAATGATATAATATTTTTTATTTGCCTTTTTTAAATTGAGAAATATCTCTTTGATATCATATGTATATGTTCCTGTGGTTGGCTTTCCATATTCAAGTATGGGATGAATGATTTTGCTGTTTTGGGTCAGTTGTGTCGTTGTTAATTGGTAGATTCCATCATTAATACTTTTAGAAAAACAAAATTGCAATCCGAATAAGCATCATTTCTTGTGATTTTAAAGATTAAGCCATTTTCGTCAGTTATTTCTTCTAAATTTATATCATTTAATAATGGTTCTTCTTTTTTATGATTGTAATTATCTTGCGCTATTATATGAGCATAAATAAGACCTGCTGTAATTAATGCTATTACTACTATTATAAATATGATCCATAAACTTTTTTTCATTGAATCTCCTAAATACTACTTAAATCTTTTTCATCAAAGTAAATTAAGTCATCAAAATATGCTCTATATTCTTCGTTCGTAATTTCTTTTCGATCTTTTCCTTCTAACGTATAGTAAGTTTCGCCATCTTGATATACACTTCTTACTGTTACTATTTCACCATTTACTAAACTGGTAAAGGTAGCTTCACTTGACCCTGCAAATGGTTTTGTTTGATTATAAACAATTTCTTTTCTTCCTTCATGATATCTTAGGCCACCATAAATATATTGATCCCAAATTTTTTCTATTTTTTCTTTTACTGGATCATAGGTTAAAATAAGCGTATTGCCAAAACCATAATCATCAGAGATAATCATGAGTTCTAAGATGTCATTGCCATCTAAATCATATAAAGCGTATTTAGTGGGAGCCGTTATCCAATCGGCTGTTAGGCTTTCATATTCTTTATTTTTTAAGTAAGACATATAAATTTCTTCTTCATTTATTTTGCTATTTTCTTCCGATACAGAAGTATGTCCATATCTTATATTTACTACGTCTTTCATGATGATATCATATAAATTAGGATAACCTACACTTTCAAAGATTTTAGCCATTCTTTTTATCTCTTCTTTGCTATAACCGAGAATGATAGCTTCTGTTAAAACAGAGGCTTCTACATCATTATAATTTACAATATTTTTAGGTAAATTATATAATGATTTAAACCATAAATTTCCTAAGTCATAAAGATCCATATTTAGTTTTTCATCGATACTCATTAAATAAGCTACACGAGAGATTAAAAAACTTGCATCATGTTCTTCGGTATCAAGGGTATAATCACTTAATTTGAAGGTACTATCTGCTACATTTCGATTAGCAATGGTGCCATCTAAAGAACCATCACGATAATAAGCCCCAATGATTAAGCCCATTGTATCTGCATATCCTTCATTTATCGCATTATTATACTCACTTCCATCTGGTTCAACAATCAATCTAAAATAGCCATGGGTATATTCATGAGATACTACTTCTAAGTCTTCATTAAATAAATTTTCAGAGCCAAAATAAATGCGTAAATCTTCAGAATTAAAATAAAATAAGGCTGCATTATTGGAAAAAGGATAATAAGAGTTTCCATCTTTGATTTTATCTAGATTGGTATATACTTTCAATTTATAATTTTCATTTAATTTAATAGAGCGAAAGTCAAAATTTTCTTTGTAATAATCATATACTTTGGCTATATTTTGCATTGTTTTAATAGCAATATAAGAATCTAACTCATTTGCTTGTTCTGTGTTTTTCCAAGTAATTTCTTTATAGTAGCTTGTATTATTCTGCATAAACTTAATGCTGGGAATATATTCGTAGCTATCTTTAATTGTATATACTTCAATATTTCTTGTTCGGTCATATAATTGATATTGTTGATTGGCTATTTGATACTCTTTTATATCATCCTCTGTTAGAGGTTCACGATATAAAGTGGTTGTGTCAAATACACTAGGACTACTGATGATTGATTGGTCTTTATCGCTAATAATTAAAGTTCCATTTGCAAATTCAAAGAGATAAGCTAAAGTAAATTCAGTTGCACTTAGAGGATAGATCATTAGCTTGCTATTTAAAAGTAAGGCATCTTCACCAGCATAGTCTTTAGCAACTGCAAGTATATCCTCTTGTTTGCTTTGGGGATTAGTATTAAAGTCATCAGGAATTTGATAAGAATAATTTAAAATTTTAGCTACTTTTTCATCTTTTTCGATTGTTGTTAATCCCCCACCATATACTTCAATCCCGTTAAAACTTTGCGTTAACTTGTAAGTGTCTTCATATTGGTTAGATAAAGTATAATTACTCAAAGAACCGATTTCTGTTTCATAATCTTGTAGTAATTTTTTGACTCTTTCTTCTTCATTTGGTTCTGATTTCTTAAAAAAAGCTAAATAAATGATAATGAATAAGAGCGCAAGAGCAATTACCACTCCTAATATTATTTTTTTATTTTTCTTCATTTTTCACACTTCCTTTTTTATTTCTCTTCTTTCTTTTCATTAAAGCAATGATTCCTATTATGGCGAGACAGATTAGAAGAAGAATTGCTCCTAATAAGAAAATATTGATATCCGCTTTCTTCTCTTCCTTTACTTCTATATGATCGAGTGTTTGAGGCATCGCTCTAGTAATTTTGATACTATATTCTTTTTGAGAGCCATCTTCAGCAGTAACTGTAATGGTGTAATTATTTTCTCCCACTTTTAAAGCTTTTTCCCCTGTTCCAAAAATCGTTGCCGTATCTTCTTCTGGAGTAGCACTAATTTTAATAATTGGTGTGTCATAGTCTACTTCTACTTGATATTCGGTTATTTCAGGATTAAAAGTGAAATCTAGGCCATCCATACTTAGTTTAGCTAGATTATTATTGCTAGATTTTTTCTCTGTTGTCGTATTGTTATTTGCATCCAATTCATTCGTATTATTGGAAGATGTCTTGTTATTCGTTCGGGCCTCCTCTAGATAGATAAAACCAATTAAGTTACCAGCGGTTGTATATTTTTTTGATCCGTTTACAATGCCTTCGTTTTCTTCTGTTACGATTCCAGCTTCGTTTACTATCATGATATTTCCTTCTACCGAAACAACAAAGCCAACATGGCCATAACCATCACTAGATGAGTAAACTACTATCGAATTTGGCTTTGCCTCACTCCCTACTTTGTAGCCATCATTTATGGCGCTATTATACCAGGTTTGGGCATTACCCCAACTAGGTAGAGCGACACCAGTGTGTTCATAAGCTTGCTGCCATGCATACCAAGTACATCTAACTGTGTTTATTCCATATAAAGATTGATATTTTCCATAGGGGTTTGATGCTGCCCTAACAGGACTTGTAAAGCCAAAAGTTAATACTACCAATAGTACAACTAATTTTAATATTTTTTTCATCTTACCACCTGTCGCAGTCTAAATTGTATTTGTTACATAAATCTTCAGTTAAAGTCTTGTTTTCATAATGACTAGCACTACCACAAGGGCCATTAAATCTAGTTGAACTAGAAAGGGCATTTTTAATTTCTTTATTGGCAGTTTCTCCATTTGAAGAAACATTTAAACCATTAAAGGAAATATAGTCGTAGGAAAAACTAAAGCGATGATTTTCTTCGGTATAACTTACATTAGCTATTCCTTTATAATTGCCATTTTTATATTTATTTAAAACCTTTTTAAAGTTATTTTCAGCTGATGTATTGATTTTTAAAGAGCCATTATTTAGATATTCATTTATTTCCTCTGTACTTACTTCATAATCTTGTCTGTCTTTGTTATACCAGAAATCTACTTCAGATGGATTACTGTTTATTTTGGTAATATCAGCACTTGGGAAAACTTCTTTTAAATTAGTTACGAACATATAATAAAAGCAATCCATCGTTCCATCATTTACATGATATTCGGTAACACTAATATTATTATTTAGATTGATTTTGCTGGATGAAGTTGTGTTGTTGTTTGCGTTATTGGAATTATTATTAGCTGTATTATTTGATGAATTATTACTAGAAGAGTTCTTATTTTCTTTCCAAACAGCAGTTAGAGTCATCTCTTCTGTTACTGGGGTTGTAAAATCATATTCTTCGCCATCTAACTCCCAGTATATAAAAGTATATCCCTCTTTGGTTGGATCACTTGGCTTTTCTATTGTAGTATTATCTGCTACAACAATACTATCAATTGGTGAACCACCATTGGTATCAAAAGTAATTGTATAATAAAGTAAGCTATCTTGTGGATCCCCCGTATAACTAAGTCCTCCATAAGAAAACTCAATATTTACATCGTTAAAATGCTCTTTGATCGTATTTTCAAAATCTGTATCGAACTTATAATCACTAATAATTTTGATCTCTTCCTCTATGGTATCCTTTGCAAAAGCATAATCTAAAAAGGTAACAATCACTTCACTTATTGCTGTTTTATCACCAACGGAATACCCTGAAAACGCATCTGCTAAATTACTATGAAGAATTTCTAATTCATAAATTTTTAATGTTTTATCACTACAAATATGAGTGCCTGGAAAACTTGAGCATTCATCATATTCTTCCCAAAAGCGAATAATAAGTTCTAATTCATCTCCATCTCCAACCCATACTTCATAAGGATTTTTTATGGTTTCCTTCTTTTCCCTATCTACTTGAAAAATTATAAAAGTAAGAAAAAGAAGGATTATAACAATAAAAATAATCCAAAACTTCTTACTTTTTAACACACTTTTTAACTTTGACACTTCGACTCAACTCCTATACCATTTTATTCATTATAACATAGAAAAAGTAGATTGCATAGAATCTACTTTAAAGTTTTAATTATTTATTAGGAATTAATACTTCTTTTCCACCCATGTATGGTTGTAAAACTTTAGGAATCTTAATACTTCCATCTTTTTGATAATTGTTTTCAAGGAAAGCGATTAGGCCACGTGGAGAAGCAAGTACGGTATTATTTAGAGTTGCCACATATTTATTTCCTTCACTTGTTTTCATCCGAATACCTAAACGTCTTGCTTGTGCTTCTCCAAGTGTGGAGCATGAACCTACTTCAAAATATTTTTGTTGTCTTGGACTCCAAGCTTCTACATCACACGATTTTACTTTTAAGTCTGCTAAATCACCTGAACAACATTCAAGCGTTCTGACAGGAATATCTAGGCTTCTAAAAAATTCAACGGTGTATTGCCACATTTTATCGTACCAACTCATCGCATCTTCTGGTTTACATAGAACAATCATTTCTTCTTTTTCAAATTGATGAACACGATATAACCCTCTTTCTTCTAGGCCATGTGAACCTACTTCTTTCCGGAAACATGGAGAATAAGAAGTAAGGGTAATAGGAAGAGATTCTTCTGGTACGATTTCTCCTTTGAATCTACCAATCATAGAGTGTTCACTCGTACCAATTAAAAATAAATCTTCTCCTTCAATTTTATACATCATGGCATCCATTTCTTCAAAACTCATTACGCCGTTTACCACATCACTACGAATCATAAATGGAGGGATACAATAAGTGAAGCCTTTATCAATCATAAAATCACGAGCATAAGTAAGCATAGCCGAATGAAGTCTAGCAATATCGCCCATTAAATAATAAAAACCATTACCACTTGTTTTGCCAGCAGCTTCTTTATCAAGACCATTTAGACTTTCACAAATATCAGCATGATAAGGGATTTCATAGTCTGGTACAACTGGATCACCAAAACGCTCTAATTCCACATTTTCAGAATCATCTTTACCAATGGGAACAGAATCATCAATTATTTGGGGAATTTGCATCATTTTTTCTTTGATTTCACTTGCCAATTTTTCCTCACTCGCTTCTAGGTTGGCTATTTTAAATGAGATTTCACCAAGTTCCTCTTTGATTTTTAAAGCATCACTCTTTTTTCCTTCCCGCATTAGCGCACCAATTTGGTCGCTCTTTTTGTTTTTTTCGCTTCGTAATTCATCGGCTTCTTTTTTGGCATTTCGGTAATTAATATCTAACTCATAAATTTCATCAACAAGGGGTAATTTCTCGTCTTGAAATTTCTTTTTAATATTTTCTTTTACTAACTCTCTTTCTTCTCTTATTAATTTAATATCAATCATTTTTCTTCCTTCTTTCTAAAAATAAAAAAGAATGGTCTATGAAAGGAGTCAATTTATGACGGTACCATCCTTTTATTTTCTTATTTTTGATAACGGTTTTACCCGGGGGTGATTAGTCCCACTAGAAAGGAGATTTCATATCACTTAATTACTTATTTCCATCAACCATAAGCTTTCTATTAATTTCATGATATTACTTATCTTTCTTTTGCTTTCATTAATAATATATCATATTTTTTTATTGATGACAATTATTATTTTTTTATTATTTGGAATATGATTGGCAAAATGTTAATCTAGTTTCGCCGTTGTTCTTTTTGTAATTCAAAATTTTGGAATGATTCTTCGATATACGTCGCTGGATTTTTACTCTTTTCATTCATGTAGAAAAATAAAAAATTAATGATTTCACTTGGTAATGTTACTAGTGATGAGTTTAAACATAGCTCATTATCTTGAATACAAAATACTTCTATTGCTTGGATATTTTCTTCCATCAATATATGATAGTTAAATTTTTCTAATATCATTAAAAAATCAGAAATAGCAATTCTAGAAATAGATAAAATTTGATTTTGAAAAGAGGTTTTAATCACTTTTAAAGCTTTGATTGTTCGATAGTAATTTTGACTTTCAGAGGCAATATCATTCATAATTTTTCTTAAACTTTGAGAAATCATTTTAGAATAATCCCCATAACTCATATGGTCTAAGCAAATATCGATATTTTGATAATCTACTTGATGTTCAAAATTGGCTACAATACTCTCATGATAAAATTTACTTAAAGCTTCTAATTTATAAGTATCTTCCTCGATTAAACGGTTAATTATTTCTAATTCCTGAAAGATGTCTAACATATTTCTCACCCAACTTCTTTTATTATAGAAGATAATTGATTAAATAGCAAGAAAAAAGCTACTTTAGAGTTTCTAAAATAGCTTTTTCCATTCCTTTTAGAGGAAGAAGTGCACATACTTTTCTATTGCCTTGTTTACTGATTTCTTCATAAACAACTGCTTCTTTTAATACTTCTTTATCAAAAGGTTCTCCATTGGTCATTTTGTGAAATTCTTTAATGTAATTTAAGGCTTCTTCTTTCGTTTTGCCAATTAAGTTTTTAATCATAATTGATGTTGAAGAAATAGAAACGGCACATGCTTCCCCTTCAAATGTGATATCAGCGATACGATCATTGTCCCATTTGATAAATAAATCAATATTGTCAATGCAAGATTCATTTCTTGTATTCATTTTGGTGTACCCTTCATGCGGATTATCTTTATTTTTGGGGTGAAGATAATTTTCCATTATTATTTTTCTTGAATCATCCATATTAAATCATCTCTTTTATTATTTTATCATAATCACTTAATAATTCAACTAAATTATCAATTTCTTCATATGTATTATAAAAATATAAACTAATACGAACCGTATTGTTGATGCCAACACTTGATTTTAAGATTTTGGCGCAATGATTGCCAGCTCTGACACAGACGTTATATTTATTTAGATAATAAGCGACATCTTGACTAAAAACATTGGCTACATTTAATGTTACAATTCCACTATCGCTTTCAATATTAATAATATCTATGTGTTTTAGAGGAATTAGTTTATCAATTAAGTACTTTCGCAAATTTAATTCCTGTTTGTGAATACTATCTAAGCCAATTTTATTTAAATACTTTATCGCTTCCCCAAAGCCAATCACTCCAGCAATATTTTGTGTTCCGGCTTCTAGTCTAGCTGGAAGGCCTTTTAAATAGACTTCATTGGGATTATCAAATGATTCATTCATCCCACCGCCTAAAAAGGTTGGCTCTAAATGTTCTAAAAGCTCTCTTTTGCCATATAAAACACCCACTCCAGTTGGTCCACACATTTTGTGAGCTGAGAAAGCTAGAAAATCAACATCTAAATCCTCCACATCTACTTTCATGTGAGGAACCATTTGAGCGCCATCAAGGACAACAAAAATATTATGTTCATGAGCAAATTTTGTTATTTCTTTGATTGGTCTAATATCCCCAATGACATTGGTAATTCCCGCAATACTGATTACTTTCGTATTCGGAGTAATCACCTTTTTTAAATTATCTAGGGTAACATAATAATTGCTATCTAGGGGAATGTAATTAATTTGAATACCATTTTTTTTGGCAAGACGAAACCACGGTAAGACATTTGAGGCATGCTCACTATTTGTTAACAATACTTCATCTCCCGCTTCTAAAAGATTAGCAAAAAAGCCATCTACAATCATATTTAAAGATGCGGTGGTACCACTTGTAAAAACTACTTCTTCTAACTCTTTTGCATGAATCAAATCTTTTACTAGCGTGCGAGTTTCTTCATATTCTTGATCAACTTTATAGGATAAATCATAGTCCCCTCTATGAGCATTGGCAGGATAATTAGTATAATAATCATTCATTTTATCAATGACACACTTTGGTTTTAAGCTTGTGGCACTATTATCAAAATAAATAATATCTTCCTTTAAAAGTGGAAAATCTTCTCTATTCATTTTTTGTTCACCTCCATTTTAACTATCTTATTTTATTCCGTCTTCCCTTTTTTACTTATAATAAACGCCTTTTTTATTTAAAATTTACTTTTCTGCTGCGAATTAATAACCGTTCAATTTCTTCATTAATATTGGTATGGCAAGGAACTTGATAACCCGAAATAGTGATTTTATTAGAATCATTGGGTTTACCAATCGCTTGAATTAATAATCCTTCATTAAAAGAGCTTAATATGTATTTATCGACAAAACCATCTAGGATCGAAAATTCATCTAATACAATTTTTTGACTATCTGCTAATTGTTTGGTAATACATAGTGTAGTTGCCAGACCTTTTTCAAAACTGGTTTGTTTTAGAAAAAAATGCTCTTTATAAAATTCTTTTAAATCCATAATAGAAGTAGATTCTTTGATACTAGCAAAATAGTAAGGGTGCAAATAATTGCTTGTTTCATAAGGAATATCTAAACTCCATATTTTATCTTTGATTTCAATTTCTATTTTTAAGCGGTGATGAAGAATTTGCTCTGTTATTTTTCTATCTGGTAATATTACTTGATATTGATTTAAGGATGCATATAAGAATTCATGATCCCAGTTCGAAGTAATTGTTAATTCTTCTTTTTCATATTGAATTTTTAGAGATTCACTCGTGATGATGATAATGGCTTGTTTGCTTTTAACAATCACTTTTAAAACAATTTTAAAATTATTTTGGCTATACTCTTCTTTGATTAATTCCAAAACAAAGCGAGGCGTTTTTAAAAATGCCATAATAAAATAACTTGCAAGTTTTAACGTGTTACGATAATTATCAACGATACCCTTTATTTTACAATCATAAATAAAGGGCTCATCCTCTATGTTTTTAAATATATATTCCTTTTTCATCATTCACCAAAAAAATATGTTACTTTTCTTGTAACATATTTAATAAATCAATTTTAAATTTGTCTTTTGAA
Source organism: uncultured Bacilli bacterium (assembly GCA_944358115.1). GTDB lineage: Bacteria > Bacillota_I > Bacilli_A > RF39 > UBA660 > Caccenecus. Next base: position 5,821 of record CALVQH010000008.1, on the reverse strand, counting down.
GCATTTGCTTTTGATATCATTATTCCTTTATATGTTGCAAGCTCACTCATATGCCCTTCTAATAAAATTTCTGTTGGTGTAATGGTGTCGAGCATAATTGTTCCTTCTTTTAAATATACCGTATAATAAAGTTTTACCTCTCCATGAACTTGAGCAAACATTTTATCACTTGGCAATTTAAGTTCATACTTTTCAGTATGGTCTTTTTTGTTGGTACTAATTAATTCCCCAACAAAATTACCATTTCTAAGTGCTGGATAATACTCAAAGTTTAGCTTCTTAAACGCTAACATGTTGTATTTTTTTAATGCTCTTTCTAGTTTTTTGAATTCATTTTCGTTAATGTAATCTAAAACATAACCTTTCATTTTTTTAACCCCCTATTTCAATTACATGAACATTATAGCATATTTTACTTTTTTTGTCAAATCGACGTAAAAATTAGTCATTTACTATTGCTTTTTGTCAATTTTTAGCTTCACAACTGTCACCTGGATTCCATATATCAAGTCGAAAAGAATCGACATCACGATTTTTCTTTAATAATTCATGAACCCGATTTCGTAAAATATTAGAACTTCTTCCATGGATAATGCCAACATAGGTGTTACCCAGTTTGACATTATCCCGAATAAAAGAATTTAAAAAGTAAACTACCGTATCGGTTGTTTCTCCGTGAACATTTAAAACCGGAGAAGAACTGCTAAACATTTCCATTGTTATTATTAGGTGGTACTACAGGGATCGTGGCACCGCCAATTGAAAACGTTGAATCAAATGCTTCGGTAGCAGATTCTGTTGGAATTTTGATCGTACTAGGATCAGGAATATCTGGTAGTTTTTCTTCATTCGTAACAATTGGTTTTACTTCTTCTTTTGGTGCTTCGACAATATTAAATTTCTGGTTATAATAATTAATGACTTCTTTTAAATTTGGAAAAGATGGTCTTCCTCCCATTTTCCCAACTGACAAGCCAGCAGCAATATTAGAATAAGTAATTGTTTTTTCTAGATCAAAGTTATTGGCTATACAGTAAACAAAAGCACCATGGAAAACGTCTCCAGAACAGCTGGGATCAACTACTTTGGTTTTAATTCCGGGCATAATACGAATTTCACCATTATAACTATACATTGCGCCCATTTCTTCTAGTGTTACTACAATATTATTATTGGGATAACGATCCTTTAATTTTTTATATACTTGAACTAGTGTAGATGAATTATTATAGTCAATTTTTAGACCACTTACGGCCTCAGCAAAGCCTTTCGAACAAACAATATAATTTACGTATTTGCAAAGCTCTAGTAAATCACGATCAACACGACCAGCATCTAACACGCTAATAGCTTTAGGAAATTTATTTAAGGCGTTAATTGTCGCACTATACTCTTTTCCATCAGTAAAAATGACATCAGGAGCAATGGTGTATTCATATTTTTTTAATCCAGGTTGGGTGGCACTTACAATATCAAAACGCGTTCTTGTTCCCTTTTTCTTGTTGACTAAAATGACTGATACAGGAGTTCCGATTTCGTATGAGTTTTCCATTAAATCTGTTTTTACCATTGCTTGTTCTAATTCTTTACGAATTTGAGAACCATAATCATCACTTCCTACAACACCTGCAAAATAAGAAGTTTCTCCCCATTTTCCTAATAAATAAGCAACATTGGCAGCGGTACCACCACCGGATTCTATCTTTTCATTTAATAAATATTTTGTTCCTTCTACGGGATATTCATCTACTGGACAGGTAATATCATAACTTGTTCTTCCTATGCTTAGTATCGTCATTGTTCCACCTCTTCTATGTTATTAATCATACCATATTTTTACTCAAAAATAAAGACTATTCTAAAATAGCCTTTATTCTTCTTACACCAGCACTACTTGCTTCTTCTTTGGTAATTTTAAAGTGGCCAAGCAATCCCGTATGTTCTACGTGAGGACCTCCACATATTTCTTTGGATACCTCACCAATTTTATAGACATTTACCATGTCGGCGTATTTTTCAATAAACATGGCTTCGGCTCCGCTTTTTATGGCATCTTCTTTTTTCATTACTTCCATCGTTACTGGTAAATCTTCTTTAATCCAAGTATTCACTAAATCTTCCACTTGTTTTTTTTCTTCTTCGCTTAATTTATGGTCACAAGAAAAGTCAAAACGCATTCTACTTTCATTAATGTTGCTTCCTTTTTGATGAACATCAGGACCAATTACCACTTTTAAGGCTGCATTTAAAAGATGGGTGGCAGTATGGTATTTGGTTTCAATTTCACTATGGCCCATCAAACCACCTTTAAATTTTCCTTTACTTGCAGTTCTTGATAGTTCTTGATGAGCAAGGAATTTTTCTTCAAATCCTTTGGTATCTACTTTCAAATTTTGTTCTTTGGCCATTTCTTCGGTTAATTCAATTGGAAATCCATAAGTATCATATAATTTAAAGGCATTATCTTTATCAATGGTATTTCCTTGTAAATGACTTACTACTTTATCAAATTCTCTTAACCCTTTTTCAAGTGTCCGATTAAATTTTATACTTTCATTTTTTAATACATCTAATACTACTTCTTTATTTTCTTTAATTTCGGTGTAATAATTTTCATATTTTTTAATAACTTCTAAAGCGATTGGTTCCATCCAATTAGTAGAAGTATCAATTCCTAGTTTTTTAGCATGGCGAATTGCTCTTCTAATTAATCTTCTTAAAATATATCCTTGATCTGTATTGCTTGGTTTAATCCCTGCTGGATCAGCACTTATAAAGACACTCGTACGGATATGGTCTGCAATAATTCGCATGCTTATTTCATTTCCTTCATAAGGTTTGCCACTTACTTTTTCAATGGACGTTAAAATTTCTTTCCAAATCGATGTTTTATAATTGTCATTTACCCCTTCTAGGACTGCTACTACTCGTTCTAATCCCATACCAGTATCGACATTTTTCTTGGCTAATTCGGTAATTTTTCCTGATTCATCTTTATTAAACTCCATGAAAACATTATTCCATATTTCAACCCAACGATCGTCTTTAGGATCAAATTTAGTAGGAATTTCATCATCAGAACGGAAATAAAAAATTTCGGTATCTCCTCCGCATGGACCAGATTCACCTGCAATCCAAAAATTATCTTCTACTCCTAAATAAGCAATTCTTTCTTTAGGAATTCCCAATTCTTGCCAAATACTTGCTGATAGTTCATCTCGAGGAATTTCATCATTACCAGCAAAAACCGTAACTGCCAATCGTTTTATTGGAATGTTTAACACTTTTGTTAAAAATTCAAAGCTGTAACCAATGCTTTCTTTTTTAAAATAATCTCCTAAACTCCAATTTCCTAACATTTCAAAGAAAGTATGGTGAGTTTTGTCACCAATGTCATCTAAATCAGTCAAACGAACACATTTTTGGGCATCACATAATCTTTTTCCTTTTGGATGTGGTTCTCCTAGCAAATAAGGAATTAAAGGTTGCATACCCGCTGTATTAAATAAGACAGTTGGATCATTTTCGGGTATTAATGGGGCACTTGGTATTTCGACATGACCATGTTCAACAAAATATTTAATAAATTCATCTTTTAAATTCATTTTTGTTCCTCCTCTAAAAAAGCAATAACGCGATTGTCTAATTTTTCAATGTTGTCATTGACAATCGTAATATCAAAATTACTATAATTTTCTAATGCTGTTTCGGTTTCATGCATTTGCTCTTCTAGTGATAATTTGCTTGGAGCAAATTGATTAATCACATACATCGCATATACTTCGCTAAATTTTTTCTTTAATTCTTCAATTTCAATTGGTAGTCTTACATCATCAATAATTACAACATCATAATATAATTGATAAACTTTTATATCTTCGATCATTCGATTAACAAAAAATAGAGGCATATCCATATTTTCTCTAATAGTTACTCCTAAGTCTTGCAAAAATTTACGAGGCTTTGGTTCTTTTCCATCCCACTTAATAATTTCTTTGGCATACATTTTTAAGTATTTACTAAATCCTGTAATAATTGTTTTTTTTCCTAAAGATAAATAATATTCATTTATAATTTTAGCAACTTCTCCTTTGCCAGAGCCAGATTTACCCGCTACTAAATAGATTTTCATAATTAATCACCTATTCATGATTATATCATTAAATAAGCAAAAAAAAAAGAACTATTTATGTAAGTTTCCTAATAGAGGGCTTACATATTCATGTTCTTTATTTTAAAGTATTTAACAATTCGTCTTTTTTCATTGTGCTATAGCCTTTTACACCTTGTTCTTTGGCTACAGCTTTTAATTCAGCTAAAGTCTTTTTACTATAGTCTTTTTTTCCGCTTGCTTCTTCTTTTTTCGTTTCTTTTGCTTCCGTTTTTACTTCTTTTGCTGATGAAGTACTTTCCTTTTTTGGAGCTGTTACTTTACCATTTAAAGCATCTTTAGAAACTTTTACTAATTCAGCGAAAGCTTTTGGATTATCAATTGCCATTTCACTTAACATTTTACGATTAATTTCAATACCAGCTTTTGATAGGCCATTCATGAATTTAGAATAACTAATTTCGTTTTCACGGCAAGCAGCATTAATTCTTGTAATCCATAATTTTCTAAAATTACGTTTGTTTTGTCTTCTATCTCTGAAAGCATAAACGCCACTATGGAAAACTTGTTCTTGTGCTGTTTTATATAATCTATGTTTGCTTCCAAAATATCCTTTTGCTTCTTTTAATACTTTTCTTCTTCTTGTTTTGGAAACTGTTCCGCCTTTAACTCTTGTCATATTCTTGCCTCCTTATTAGATAACAGATTTTAATCTGCTAGCTTCTCCTTTTCCTAAAATTCCTTTGTTTCTTCTTTGACGTACTTGTTTTGCTGAATCTTTGTTTGTCTTATGGTTTCCATTTGACTTTTTGTAAGTTAATGTACCATTTTTCTTCTTTGTTAAAACTTTACTACTTGCTTTATGTGTTTTTTGTTTGCACTTTGCCATAATAATCCTCCTACTATTTTTTGGGTGCTAATAGCATAAACATTTGTCTACCATCTAGTTTTGGCTTTGCTTCTATACTTGAAACTTCACTTAAACTTTCGGCAAATCTTAGTAATACTTCTTCGCCTAATTCTGGTCTAGCCATTTGGCGACCTTTAAAACGAATAAAAGCTTTAATTCGATGTCCTTTAATTAAATATTCTTTGGCATTTCTGACTCTTGTTTCAAAGTCATGAACATCGATTGTTGTCGACAAGCGATATTCTTTTAATTCTTTGTTCGTTTCTCTTTGTTTCTTTTGTTGCTCTTTTAGTTTCTTTTGGCGTTCATAACGGTATTTGTTGTAGTCCATTATTTTTCCTACAGCGAGCGATCCATTATCATTCATTAAAACTAAATCTAAGCCAGCATATCTTGCTAAAGTTAGGGCATCTTCTAATTTTTTGAGTCCCATTTGTTCCCCATTTGGGCCAATTACCATTAGTTCATCTACTTTGATTTGCTCATTAATTGGTAACTCCTTATTCACACTTGCTATATTTACGCACCTCCATATAATTAAAAAGGTAGAATAATCATATTCCACCTTAAAAAACACATTAATAAATTATTATTACGGCTTTTTACCTATGAACACTAATTCATCAGGTGGAATAAAATTCGCTTTCCTTTTTCAATTTCTATAACATTATATCTTTATTCTATGCCTTTGTCAAGAAAAAATGAATTGAAACTGTAGTTAAATGTAGTGTTACAATTGATGTGAAACGTTTTGATAGAAAAAAAGTGATTCAAGTCGTATAATTGAGTTGTTCAAAAAA
>CALVQH010000007.1 GCA_944358115.1 uncultured Bacilli bacterium | reverse complement strand
AATCATAATAAAAAGAAGTGTAATAATCAATCACATTTTTGTAATTAATTATTACACTTTTATAGTACCAAAAAGGAAACCATTATATATTTCCTTAATATTTTACATTTACTTTTTATTATTATCTTCAACCCATTCTTCTGGTGTAAGTCCTGCTTTTCGACATTCTTCAATCTCTTCTTTGGTAAGACCATATGCTTTTGCCTCATCCATAAATAATTTATCTTGAATTTTTTTATCCTTTCCTTGCGGAGTATCTCCATTGGACAAAACTTTAAAAATTTCACTTAATAATCCCATAAAATTACACTTTTACTAATTATTTTTACTCTTCTTTATAAAAACAATAATCGTAATAAGAAGACCAATACTACCTCCACTAATAAGACAAAGAGATATAATCTTTAAAGTATTATCACTTAATCCAAACAAATTTTGATCTTGATGATTACTCTTTTGGGCAAAAGAAAATTCATATTGAATTGTCTTATTTTTACTCAAATCCCAAGTAAGTGTTTTACCATCACTACCTACCGTTGTAGCATTATTAGAAATGCTTGCATATGGTAATTTTACTTCATAGGAAACAGTTAAAAATTCACTAATATCTACATCTTCATAATTTATATCTTCATCAGTTACTTCCCAAACATAATTAGCTTGATAATTACCATCATCAGTCTTTGAAAAGAACAAATTATTTCCTTCACCATTAAAAACTTCTTCCAAGTTAACTTCATTTAAATTATCACTAGTAATATCATCAATATTGTTAAAATGTTGAGAAATATGAATAGAGTAAGTATAATTTTCTTCATCTAAATTTGTTTCAACAGTATAACCCATACTTTCTAACTCTGCACGCTTTTCCGCACTTAAAAACTCTTCTTCATCGAATTCACCTGAACTAAAATAAGAATCTAAATATTCTCTTATTTCTTCTTCAGTTGGTATCTCTGTTGGGCTAGTATCATCAGAACTATTTATACATTCATTTATACAAGTAGTATATTCACTCGACCCTTCTTCATAAGGACACATAGAAGAACATGTACTAGTAATAATTTGCTCTTTAATTTCATTCCACAAACCATCTTCTTTTAACATGCTATTTGCAAAATCTAGCATATCCATCTCCATACTCATTTCAATGTCAACACTTTTATTTTGATTAATGCTCATTCCAAACTTATAATCCATACATCCAGCAATTAAGAAGACGCTAAAAACCAACACGAAAACTTTTAAACACTTTACCATAACATCACTCCTATTATAAAATAATAATAACAAATAAAAAATAGAGTGTCAATCACTCTAATTGTTTATTTGTTATTTCTTTAAAATTAACTTTAAATCATCTTCAGGATAATTAATCTCTATTTTAGTACCGATATTTCCAGACAAATGAAATTTCTCACATGGAACATCAACTAATAATTTTGTTTCTTTATCATAAGTTAAATGAAATTCATCATCCGGAACATCAATAAGTATTTTTGTTCCTATATCACCAGATAGATGAATTTGATTATCTACCATCCAATTATCTACTAACTCAGCAATACTAATATTAGTACTATATCTTGGTTCTTTATCTACATCTAGCATTAAAACTGCAAATATTCCAAATTGATTAATAACATATCTTTCTACTCGATCAAGATGCTTTTGGCCATTTTCTATTTTAACTAAATAAGTACCTATAGGATAGGGTACACTAAAATTATTATTTTCCATGAAAACCTCTCATTTACACTCAAATTATAGCATAAATTACCTTAAATTTCAATTACACTCTTAATCATTTATTTATCCTATCAATTTGTAGTATTACAATTGATACGAAATGTTTTAATAGAAAAAAGTGATTCAAATCGTATAATTGAATTATTTAAAAAAAATTAATAAAAGGACTGAATCACTTATGAATAGGATATCACAAAACATTAAAGATTTTCCACATGATTTGAACACAAAATTTTATACCATTTGTATCTAATTATGTTTATCGTAAATATCATATTAGTAAATCTTCTTTATTTCTTGGAACTAAAAAGTCTTCAGTAAATAAGTCGTAGTTTGCGTCAAGTTTTAAATAGGTTATCATAATAAAATCAATATAAACTCCTAAAATAACTGTTATATGTGCTATAATAAAAGAGAAAGCAGGAAGAGAAATGAAAATAAAAAAGACAGGATTGAAAAATATACTAATATTAATAATATCTTTAATCCTATTAATTACTTTAATTATATCTATAGTAAATATAGTAAAATGGTGGATAGATTCTAATAATACAAATAATCAAATTGAAGAAATACAAAATATAGTGAATGTAGTTGAGATTACAGATAATGATAATACAGAAATAATTGAACAAGAAAACATTCCTAAAAATAATCCTTACTGGGACTATATCAAAATGAACTTAATCAATGTAGATTTTAATGAATTGAAATCTATCAATAATCAAACGGTAGGGTGGATACAAGTAAATGGCACAAATATTAATTATCCATTTGTCCAAACTACTGATAACAATTATTATTTAACACACTCCTTTAATAAAAGTTATAATAGTGCTGGCTGGGTATTTTTAGACTATCGAAACAATTTACAAACATTAAATAAGAATACAATTATATATGCGCATGGCAGAACAGATAAAACAATGTTTGGAACATTAAAAAATATATTAACAAATGACTGGATAAATAATACAGATAATTATGTTATTAAACTATCGACAGAATATGAAAATACATTATGGCAAGTTTTTAGTGCTTATCATATTCCAACAACTAATGACTACTTAAAAATCAATTTCAATAACAATGAAAGTTTTATAGAATTTACAAATATGTTAATAAATAGAAGCCAATTCGATTTTAATACAACGATAAATGAAAATGACCATATTTTAACATTATCTACTTGTTATAACAGTAGTGAAAAAATGGTCATCCATGCTAAATTAATCAAAAAAGAAACAAGATAACCAAAATTATCTTGTTTTAATATAAGCATATTTTTTGAAATAAATTCCTGCCCCAGCAAGTCCAATAATAGATACTAAGCCAAGAACAACATAGAATAAAATTCCATCAAATGTTTTAGGATTATCTATAGTATCGTCAGTTACAACATTTTGATTATTATCATCAATTGTAAATGTAGTAGTATCACTTGAACCATTAGTATATGTAAGAGTTAATTCATAATCACCAACATCAAGCGTTTTTAAATATTCATCTTTTAATGTAATAATTGTACTACCTTCTGTAATTATATAATGATTTTGATCTAATTCTTTATCATTAAGTAAAACTTTATCTACTAGATCGTATTCTCCATCTAATGTAAATACTAAATCAGTACCTTGATAAATAGCATTTTCACCACTGGTAAATTGATACTCAACAGGCTTAAATGTAGCATAAATAGTTACATAAGTATTAGGCATTATAAATGTATTATTATCAATGACAATTTCATTATTATCTGCATCTACTATTTTTAGTGTATCTAATTGATATCCTTTATCAGCTAATACATTTAAACTAATCTTTTCTCCACTATTAGCACCATTTTGACTAGTTTCAACTTTACCATTTTCTATATCAGAAGATATCATAATTTCATTAGTAACAGTTATATCTGTAACATAAGGTTCACTTGAAAAATCAGAAATAGTATCACCATTAATTTTTTCAACAAATATTTCTAATTGATAACTACCATAATCAACATTATCAAAAGGTATGCTGATTTGTCCAGTTCCACTTTCTGACACTAAATCTATTTTTCCATAGTATTTAATATCATTATTTTCATCTCTTAAAATTGCTGATAAATATATATTTTCTCCATAGGTAGCATTAGAATATGATACTTGTAATGGGGTTTGTTTTGTTTGAAACTTATCAATTACAGAATCAATTTTTAAATTTAATGAATCATCTTTAAAAGTTAATTTAATATTATCATCAAGCGTAGTTACATTATTTAATTTTTTTGATTCTAAAGATAACTTATCATTTTCAGAGTTAGCACTAGAAGCAAAGTATAAAGAGGATAGATCTAAATTAAAGGCAGGTCTTACCATTCTATCGGATATATTCCTCGTTCCATAATTTACATCTCCACCTGGATTAATCACATACACTCTATCATGATTTAAACTGGTACGTGTCCAATACTTATCTACATAAGTTCTTGCTGTACCTGTAACTTTAAGCATTTCATCAAATGATAAAGCCCAAAAATATTGATCATTCATTACAGTATCAGAATATCCATCTACTGTAGGATCTAGTTGTCTAGGTGTAATAAATTTCTTTTCCTCAATATTGACTTTATTATATAAATTGAATAATTCATCTTTTGCTACTAATACCCATAGCATTTACATCCATTACCGGAATCATCGCCAATGCAAAAATAAATAATTCCAAAGCTTTTTTAAAATCATTTTTTAATTTCATTAAAAACACTCCTAACTTCATTTTCTAGTATATAGAAAACTAGTAAGAAAGTCAATAAGATAAAAAGAAAGAATCTAATCTATTATAAATATCTTTCCAGTCATCATTTAATTTAACATTATATTTTGTATATATAATTACAAAACATTTTTTATTATATTTTCTTATTCTTTATTAGTATATTCTTTTTTTGCAAAAAAAAACGATTTTAACCTTTAAAACAAGGAAAAATCGGTATCATCTCATGGCAGGGGATGAGAGAATCGAACTCCCAACTAAAGTTTTGGAGACTCCTATTATACCATTTAACTAATCCCCTAAATCACCTAACAGACAAATAAATTATATCATAATTTATTCCAATTTAAAAGCATTTTCATATAATAAATTAGGTGATTTAATTATGTTAGTAAATTATACGACAAAAGAACTTGATTTATTAGCAAGAATTATGAGAGCTGAAGCCCAAACAGAAGGGGATTTAGGCATGCTTATGGTTGGAAATGTCGTTGTAAATCGCGTGATCGCTGATTGTTATACATTCAAAAATATTGATAGTATCGAAGATGCTATTTATCAACCTAATCAATTTGTAGGAACCAATTCTTCTCTTTTTTATGGTTCTGCAACAACAGCTGAAAAAAATTTAGCTCAAAGGACTTTAAGAGGAGAATATTATTATCCTGCAACGCATTCCTTATGGTTCTATGCTCCCGGTTCCAATAGTTGTACTTCTACTTGGTATAGCCAACCTCTAGCAGGTAAATATAAGAATCATTGTTTTTATCGTCCTCAAAGTGGCGAATGTCAAGAATTATACTAAAAGATCTAAAATGGTCTTTTTTATTTTTGATCAGTAGAGCCAAATCCTCCAGTTCTTACACCATCAGCATTATCATTATCACATAATAAAAACTTTTGAAAAACAACTTGGCCAATTGCTTCTCCCTTATGAATAATAATATCATGATCTGTAACATTATAATATTGAAAATAAAAATGTCCATCATTTTCTATATTTCCATAATAATCACGATCAATAATACCAATTCCATTACTCATTAAAAGACCCTTTTTAGGCCCACTACTACGACTAACAAGCATATAATACTCATCTTCTAAACAATATGCTTTTAAACCAGTAGGAATAAAAGTTGGTTTACATCCTAATTTAAATGGAGGAATAACAACATCCTCTGCCGCTTCAATATCATATGCTGCTGCATATTTGGTTTTTCTAACCGGTAAATGAATATCTTTATCTTCATATCCTTTTGCAACTTCAAATCCTCTAATTTTCATATCATATCACCAATAAAAATATATCAAAAAAATAGCTATGTTACAAGCTATTTCATTTCATTGAACAACATAAGGGTCAGATATGGTTCCAGAACCAGTAATCGTAACATTTGATGCTATATTAATAACTGGACGCACACCAGACTCAGCCCAATACACGTTGCCGTAGTTGAGGTTGCCAGACGAATTCACATTGAACACGTTAGCGTTGCCGTTATAGTTATACGGAGACATGCTGCATATTAATAGATTAATCCATATTATTATAATACTAACTAATATATAATTATTAACAAATTTTTATCCATATCATTACTAAAAAATATTTCTATAACTTCACCAAAATCCAGTTAAAATCAACGTTTATATCACATTCTTCTAACTATTTTTAAGCATTTCATCACAAAATTCCAGTTATTTTTATGTGTTTTATCACATTTTTCCAAAAACAATCCCAAGATTGTATCTTGAGATTAAGGAATAACTAATACTTGACCAATAGAAAGTAAATCGCTTGAAAGACCATTTGCTTGTTTTAATGCATTTACACTAACCCCATAATTCGTAGCAATCTTCCATAAACTATCTCCAGCTTTAACAATATAAGTTCTCGTAGAAGTGGTTGTTGTTGGAATAACTAGAACTTCTCCAATAGAAAGTAAATTAGATGTTTTACCATTTGCACTCTTTAAAGCATCTACAGTAACTCCATACTGTTTAGCTATACTATATAAAGAATCTCCACTCTTAACAGTGTAAGTATTAGTTGGTGTAGGGGTAACAGCGCTATTGCTTACATTTAAAACTTGACCAATACTTAAAAGATCACTTGTTAAGTTATTTAAACTTTTAAGTTCATTCACAGTTAAACCATACTTATTTGCAATTGAATACAAAGTATCACCACTCTTGACCGTATAAGTATCAAGAGTTGCCGCATTTCCTTCACTAACTACTAACTTTTGACCAATTGATAAAGTATTGCTTGTTAAATTATTTAATGCCTTTAATTCATTAACTGTCATACCATATTTATTAGCAATAGAATATAGAGTATCACCACTTTTTACAGTATATATATTTTCATCTGGTGTTTCTGGTTCCTCTACTTGAGGAATAACTAAAACTTTTCCAATCGTAAGAGTATTACTAGATAAATTATTCGCCGCTTTCAACTCATCTACACTAATTCCATATTTACTAGCAATTCCATATAAAGTATCTCCAGCTTTAACAGTATAATAATTACCTTCTGCTCCCTCTGGTGGAATATATGCTACACCAATATAATCTGCTAAAGCACGAACAACAGCCTCTGCAAGTTCCTCCCAATTATTTTTAATTTGATTCACATCATCCCCAGTTGAATCAGCAAAACCGTATTCAACAATAATTGATTCATTATTTGGAGTTTCTCTTATAATATAATAATAATCTTTACTAGAATTACTTGGAAGTCTTCTTTGATAATACTTTCTTACATTTTGTCCAGATTTAATAAATTCACTAGCAATTTTACTTGATAAAGCATCACTATTTCTTAAAGCATAAATAATTTCGGCTCCATCACCACCACCAGCATTAATATGATTAGATACCAAAATAACATCACTACCCGTACCAAATAAACTTTGTGCAGTCTTTGGTCTTGTAGTTGAATCTAGTGTAACATCACTATCCCTAGTTAAAGCATTTTCTATTCCTAGTTCTGTTAGACGATCGGCCATATATTCACTTATCTTTAAAGTATAATCTTTTTCGACAATCCCATTGGCACTTGTTCCAGGATCTTCTCCTCCATGCCCAGGATCAATAACAACCTTTTTAGCCATAAACATCCTCCTCTAAGATATTTTATGACAAAAGCACAAATTAGTTATTTAAAAAAGAAAAAAAGCACCCTAAGGTACTATTTATCATATTTTATAACAACGTGTCTATTTGGTTCTTCGCCAACGCTCTCGGTTTTAACACCTTTAAAATCAGCTAGAACATTATGAACAATTCTTCTTTCATAAGAATTCATATTATCCATTTTCACGTCTACTTTTGTTCTAACTACATCACGAGCAAGATTCTTAGCAAGACGCTCTAATTTTTTTATTTGTCTATCTTTATAATCTTCTACATCTAAAACAATTCTTGGCCCATTACTTGTAATATTTTTAATAAATTGTCTAGCAATGGTAGTAAGCGCTTCTAAATTACTGCCATTTTTACCAATGACAATTGGATTATTAGAAGTATACATTTTAATTGTTGTAACTCCTTCTTTTGTACTTACTTCAAAAGATACTTCTAATCCCATACCAGTTAAGATTCCTTTTAAATAATCTTGAAGATCATTTAAAATATCACTTTTTAAAAAGCCACTACATTCATAGGTGGTTCCTTTAAAAAGTCCACCTTTTACTTCTTGAAAAGAATATACAGCTTCTTCTTCACTTGCATTTAACTTTGCTAAAACTTGTTTTAAAGCTTCTTCTTTTGTTTTGGCACTAAACTTTACTACATTCATGATTATTTTCCTTTCTTCTTACTAACTTTCTTATCCTTTTCTTTTTTGTCCTTCTTTTTATTCTTATGAGGAACAATAATTTGATCTTTTTTTTCTTCTCTTTGATCTATCTTTTTAAAGACAAAATTTTGAAGAACGACAAATCCATTAGTTGCAATCCAATATAAAGCAATCGCTGTAGATAAATATAAGGATGCAACTGAAATCATAATAATCATAAACTTAAAAATAAATTGCATTTGTCTTTCCATGTCTTGATTTCCTGTTTGCGTCGTTGACATCGAATTTCTAAATGATAAATAAGTAGTTAAAATAATAAGTGCAATAATAATTATATAAGCCCATTGATGATATTCAAATAAACCTTTCATTGGGGTTTGACCAAGCGTTAAGCCTAAGAAAGTATCTTCAAATATGGCTGGTGTCCGATTAATCGCTTGTAAGAAAGCAAAGAATAGAGGAAGTTGAATGAATGCTAGTAAACAACTACCAAATGGACTAATATTATACTTTTTATAAACAAGCATCATTTCTTGTGATTTAGCTAACATCGATTCATTATCTGTTTTACCAGCATATTTTTTCTCAATCTTAGCAATCTCAGGTTGTGCCTTTTTCATATTACTAGATTGTTTCATAGTTTTTCTTGAAATAGGCATTAAAATAAGACGAATAGCAAGACCAATTAAAATAACCGAAAGGCCAAAACTATGAATTAAATAACCAAGCTTCATAATTAAGAAAGCAAGAGGTTTAACAAAGATACCTTCCCAAATGCCATCCGCTTCATTACTTGATAAATGAAACTCAGAACATACTGGTAAATCATCATAAGGAATTTTTGTTTGATCTCCATATTCCTGATACAAAGCATCTAAATCTTCATCTACTGGTTTACATAAAATATCTTTCTGTAATATTTGTCCTGTTTTTTCATATTCAACTGGTGTTCCATCTTCATTAACAATATAATTACTATTGCCACAAGCAGTTAAGGAAAAAACAAGAAAAACTAATATACCAATTTTAAATTTTTTCATTTGAAAACCCTTTCTTTAACAACTGAACCAAGTGTTCTTCCATTTCGGAGTAAGAATGACCTTTAACTCCCTTTCTTATCATTATAATATAATTATTTGAATTTGCAAATAAATTTTTATTTTGATCAATCAAACTTCTAAGTTGTCTTTTTACTTTATTTCTTTCTACAGCATTACCAAATTTTTTACTAACAGCAATTCCAAACTTTGGATATTTTGCTTCTCCAACTTTATAATATATATGAAAGAAATAATTTTTTAAATACTTCCCAGTATTAATTATATCATTAAATTCTTGATTTTTCTTCACAACTTCATATTTTTTCAATTTTTTCACATCCTTATTTAAAATAAGAAAAAAAATACCACTACAAAAAGTGGTTACTTAGATAAAACTTTACGACCTTTTTTACGTCTGTTTTTTAAAATATTAGTTTCTTTTCTAGCAAAGAATCCATGTTTTTTTGCTTTTTTACGATTATTAGGTTGATATGTGCTTTTCATAGTATACACCTCCTCTTAAAAGATCAAGTGGTTTAATTATAATATTTTATAGGTATTTAGTCAAGTTTTTTTAAATTAAATGCTTCTTTAAACACCAGCTAAAAAATTATCCACTTTTCATAAACATTAAAAGTTTATAAAAAGAAAAACAAAAAAATTTTATCCACAGCTCATTTGAATATAATTGTGAATAAATACTTAGTTATTCACAATTTCACTTTTTAAGGAAATCCTCGTATCCACCGCATCTCGTGTATCAAAAATAAAAGTTATCCACATTACTAACAATTTAGGTACAAAATTAGAAAGTGAATAAATAAAAAATTAAAAATAAAATTTGTGGATAGTGTTGATAAATTAAAAAAAATAAGGTATGATAGGGAATAAGTCGTGTGGATAACATGTGAATAAAATTTTTTGTTATTTTAGACTTTAAATTACCAAAAAAATGCGATACAATTAATGTGTTAAAAGTCCAGACTGTGGGGTGAGGGTTACGTTGGATAAAGATAAACTATTAAAACAATTTCTAGATAATATTTATAAAGAGATCAATCCAGCATCCTTCCATGCCTGGTTTAATGATCTAGAAATACTAAATTTAACCGAAGATAAAATAACATTTAAAGTCCCCATGGAAATTCATAAAAAAATGCTGGGCGACAACTATTATGCGTTAATTGAAAAAACATTAGCTAATCTCACCAATACCAATTATGATATTGAATTTGTTTTAGAAAGTGATATTAAAGAAACACAAGAAGAAGTTGTTAATAAAGATGAAGTTACTAACAATCATTTTGAAACAAATTTAAATCCAAATTTAAACTTTGATAACTTTGTCGTTGGTGATACCAATCGTTTAGCCAAAGTAGCAGCGATGGCGGTAGCCGAAGCTCCAGGGCGTATCCATAATCCTTTATTTATTTATGGTAAAAGTGGACTAGGCAAAACCCATTTAATGCACGCAATCGGTAATTTTATTACACAAAACTCCAATCGAAAAGTACTTTATTGTACTTGTGATGAGTTTATGACGGAATACACCAACATTGCCAATCCTGATAATGCCAAAAATACCGTCGAATATGCCAATGATTTCAAAAATAAATATCGAAATGTTGATGTTTTAATTATAGATGATATCCAGTATTTAGTGGGAGCGGAAAAAACACAACAAGAATTCTTTAACACATTTAATTACCTCCATCAATCGAATAAACAAATCATTATTAGTAGTGATCGTTCTCCTGAAGATTTAAAAATACTAGAAGAGAGATTACGATCAAGATTTATGTGGGGCTTACCAGTTGATATTTATCCTCCCGATTTTGACTTAAGATGTCGAATTATAAGAAAAAAAATTGAAAATACGAGTCTAGCAGGTCTAATTAAAGAAGAAAGCATTGAATATATTGCCAATGCTTGTCAAAATGATATTCGTTTTTTGGAAGGAGCAATCAACCGATTAATGGCTTATACAGCAATGATTGTTCCCAAAACAATCGATCTAGAATTTACTTGTGAAGCCTTAAAAGATTTTGTTAATAAGAATATCTATTCTAACAATAATATTACCAAAATCCAAAAAGCAGTCGCTGATCACTATAATATAACCGTAGATGATTTAAAGGGGAAAAAACGAAGCAACAAAGTAGCCCATCCAAGGCAATTAGCTATGTATTTATGCCGAATGGAAACCGATGAAACCTTCCCAAGAATCGGCTTAGAATTTGGAGGTCGAGATCATTCAACAGTCATATTTGCTTGTGATAAAATTGAACAAGAATTACTAACTAATCATGAACTGGAGCGTGAAATCAAAGAGATCAAAGCCAAATTGTAAATAACTTGTTGTAAGATTGTGAATAAAAAGATAGTTATTAACATCAAAAATAGAAAAAATTATCTGAAAAATAAAGAAAAAAAGAAGTTACAAACATTATCAACACTATAATAAATATTAATATATTTTTAGAAAGAAGGAATGAATATGAAATTTACAATTGAAAAAAACGTAATCTTAGAAGGATTAAATAATGTTATAAGAGCAATCTCAACTAAAAATGTAATCCCAGTATTAAATGGAATTAAATTTGAATTAACAAATAGTGGCTTATATCTAACAGCAAGTGATTCTGAACTTACCATTAAAGTATTAATTGAATCTAAAGATATTAAGCAAGTAAGCAATTTAGGTGGAATCATCATTCAAAGTAAATACATACTAGATATTGTAAGAAAAATGCCTAGTGATTTAATTAACTTTGAAGTAATTGACGGTTTAAAAATAAAAATATATACGGATAATAACCAATATAACTTAAATTGCTTAGATATTAATGATTATCCAGATGTAAAACTATAAGTTAACAAAGACCCAATTATCATTAATGGGGGTTTATTTAAAACAATTATTAATCAAACCGTTTTTGCAATATCAAATCAAGAATTACGACCAATTTTAACAGGAGTAAACTTTAAATTTACAAAAGATGTCCTAGAAACTGTTGCAACCGACTCTTATCGTTTAGCTAAGAAAAATATTAAGTTATCCACTCCAGTTGAAAAAGATGTTGAAATCGTTATTCCTGGTAAAAATATCATGGAATTAGAGCGAATTATAACGGATGATAGTGATGTTGAAATGCATATCTTTAATAATAAAGTCTTATTTAAATACAAAAACATTAATTTCCAAACGAATTTATTAAGTGGCAATTATCCGAATACATCCAATTTAATTCCAAGTGAATTTGCTTATATAGTAAAAGTAAATAAAAAAGACTTTAATGACGCTATTGATCGGGCAGCACTTCTAACTCAAGGAAAAGATAAAAATATTGTAAAAATGACTCTTGAAAACACGAAGATGATTATTAATTCTTATGCCTCAGAAATAGGAAAAGTAGAAGAACAACTAGTAGTAGAAACGAATAATAAAGAACATCTAGAAATTTCTTTCTCATCTAAATATATGCTTGAAGCCCTAAAAACACTTGATGAAGAAGAAGTACTATTATTATTAAATAGTGATGTCAAACCATTAATCATTAAATCACTTACCGATGAATCCTTAATTCAACTTATTTTACCAATCAAAACATACTAAAAATTTTGAGGTGACACGGTTCGACAAAAAAACACCTTTTCATGTGATATAACATTACATGAAAGGGGGCATTTGGATGCCATATATTATAACAGAGAAAACAATTGCACTTTTACCAAGTGGAAAAGAAACCAAAATATTAGAGTTAGATCAAGAAAAAATACAGAAAGAATCAATTACGAAGATTCTAGAGTATAATTGTAATTTAAATGGTTCTACTTTAGAAGGAAGAAGAAAAGGAAGCTCTTACTTAATTGGAGCTAGTTATAAACCACCAATTATTATGGATGAATTAAAGCGTATTATCTTAATACCCACCCATTCTAGTAAAAATCCCAATTGCTGCTGGTTTGTTTTAGGAAATATTTTAAAATATTCTTTAAATAAGAATCATCAAGTAACCATTCTTTTCAAAAATCATCAAAAATTAGATCTAAATGTATGTTATGCTAACTTTGATAAACAAGTTCTTCGTGCGATGCGTTTAGAATCAGCAATTCGTGGCCGAAAACACATAAAAAACCTTTAAAAAGGTCTTTTTTTATGATATAATATACTTAGGTATAGGAGTACGATTATACCACTAATTTTTAAATATCAACAAAGTAGGGGCTAAAAAATGCAAATCAGTAGTTTAAAATTATTAAATTTTCGTAATTATGAATCATTAGAATTAAAATTTTCGCCCAAAGTAAATTTAATTTACGGAAAAAATGGTATGGGTAAGACAAATATTGTGGAAGCGATATACATGTTAGGATTAACCAAAACATTTCGCTCAAACAATGATGATGTCGTGATTAAAAAAGGCAAAAATATTGCCAAAATAGAAGGAATGATTCAAGATAAGATTTTAAATAATTACAAAATCATAATAAATAACGCTGGTAAAAGAATTAAAATTGATAACAATAAAATAGCCAAAATAAGTGATTATATCACGAAAGTGAATATTATTTTATTTAACCCAGATGATTTAAAAATGATCAAAGATACCCCTAGCATTCGCCGGAAGATGTTAAATATCGAAATATCCGGAATAAATGGGGAATATCTTATTCTACTAAATAATTATAATAAAGTTCTAAAACAAAGAAATGCTTATTTAAAAGCGTTAAGTAAAAAGCAGGAGAAATCCAGCTCATTTTTAACTATCTTAACCGAACAACTAGTAGATATTGGTCTAAAAATTATGTGGATAAGAGAAGAGTTTATCAACAATATTAATTCTTATATTAGTGATATTTATTATGAAATTACGCATAAGGGAGTCTTAAAAGTTGTTTACAAAAGTGAATGGAAAGGAAAAACAAAAGAAACAATATTAAAAATGTTTGAAAAAAATATTTCCCGGGAAATATTTTTAGGAAAATCCATTTTTGGCATTCAACATGATGATTTTGAATTTAAAGTCGATGAAGAAATTGTAAAAGAATTTTCGTCGGTTGGTGAACAAAAAAATAGTATTATTTCCTTTAAATTAGCAGAAATCAAAAACATGGAGATAAAATTACATAAAAAGCCAATTTTAATCTTAGATGATTTATTTAGTGAATTAGATGAAGAAAAGATTAATAATATTTTAAATCTAATTGATAAGGATTTACAAACATTTATAACCACTACTGAAATTAGCAAAGTTGATCAAAAATTATTAAAAAATGCCAAAGTATTTTATGTCCAAAATGGCATGGTAGAGGAGGAGTAAATATGCCAAATGAATATTCAGATAATGATATCCAAGTACTAGAAGGCTTGGAAGCGGTTAGAAAACGTCCGGGAATGTATATTGGTTCCACAAGTGAAAAAGGCTTACATCATCTTGTATGGGAAATCGTGGATAACTCTGTAGATGAAGCTTTAGCCGGTTTCTGTGATGATATTGAAGTTGTTGTTCACAAAGATAATTCGGTATCAGTTCGTGATGACGGTCGAGGAATGCCGGTTGGAATTAATGCCAAAACGGGATTATCAACCATTGAAACAATTTTTACAGTATTGCATGCTGGTGGTAAATTTGGTGGAGGCGGCTACAAAGTAAGTGGCGGTCTTCATGGTGTCGGTGCTAGCGTTGTTAATGCCCTATCTAGTTGGCTAGAGGTAAGAGTATATCGTGACGGCGAAGTTCACTATCAAAGATTTGAAAATGGTGGACATCCAGTAGCTCCGATGCATGTAACCGAAAAGTGTGCAAAAGATAGAACTGGTACAACCGTAACTTTTAAAGCGGATCCAACGATTTTTAAAGAAACAACCGAATATGATTATGATACACTTGCCAATCGTCTTCGGGAACTAGCTTTCTTAAATAAAGGCTTACGTATCATTTTAATTGATGAACGAGGCGATGGTAAAAAAGATACTTTCTGTTATAATGGTGGTATCATTGAATATGTTGCTATGTTAAATAAAAATAAACAACCACTTCATGAAGATATCATCTATGTTGAAGGGGAAGAAAATGGCATAAGTATTGAAGTAGCGATGCAATATAATGATTCTTACAGCTCTAGTATTTATTCATTTACAAATAATATTAATACTTATGAAGGAGGAACCCATGAAGACGGGGTAAAAGCTGCTTTAACCAAAATTATTAATAATTATGCGAAAAAAAGTAAAATGTTAAAAGATAATGATGATTCCCTAACTGGTGATGACTGCCGTGAAGGTCTTGCAATGATCATTTCTTGTAAACATCCAGATCCTCAATTTGAAGGTCAAACCAAAACCAAACTAGGAAATAGCGAGGTTAGAAAAATTGCAAGTGATGTCTTTAGTGAAGGTTTTGATCGTTATTTAATGGAAAACCCTAGCGTAGCTAAGACAATTATTGAAAAATGTATGACAGCATCTCGTGCTCGGATTGCTGCTAAAAAAGCAAGAGAAATGACTCGTCGTAAAGGTGACTTAGATGTTACTAATTTCTTTGGTAAACTAGCAGATTGTAAAAGTAAAGATGCCTCAATTAGTGAAATATTCCTAGTCGAGGGAGATTCAGCTGGAGGATCTGCAATTAAAGGTAGAGATAGTATGACCCAAGCAATTTTGCCTTTACGTGGTAAAATTTTAAACGTTGAGAAAGCTCGTTTAGATCGTGCACTATCTAATGAAGAAATTAGAACGATTATTACGGCATTTGGTACAGGAATTGGCGAAGATTTTAACTTAGATAAACTAAGATATAACAAAATTATTATCATGACCGATGCCGATGTCGACGGGTCCCACATTAGAGTACTACTTTTAACATTATTTTACCGCTTTTTTAAGCCAATTGTGGAAGCAGGCCATGTATATGCAGCCCAACCTCCATTATTTGTTATAAAACACGGTAAAACAATTAAATACGTCTTAAATGAACAAGAACGGGATGAATATTTAACAACTTTATCACCAAATACCAAATATGAAATTGCTCGTATGAAAGGTCTTGGTGAAATGAATGCAGAAGAATTAAATGAAACAACGATGGATATTAATAAACGTGTCTTAAGACAAATTACAGTTGATGATGCCATTGCCGCTGATGATATTTTCACTAAATTAATGGGTGAAGAAGTAGAACCACGACGTGAATTTATCGCTGAAAATGCTTTAGATGCGAAAAATCTTGATTATTAAGGAGGGTTAAAATGGATCGATTAGAACAGAATAACATTGTTAAAGAAGTTAGAGATTCCTTTTTGGAATATTCCATGAGTGTAATTATCTCCCGTGCCTTACCAGACCTCCGCGATGGTTTAAAACCAGTTCATAGAAGAATTCTTTATGATATGCTTCAAAATGGTCTAACCCCAGATAAACAATATCGTAAATCGGCAACCATTGTCGGTGATGTTATGGGTAAATATCACCCACATGGCGATTCTAGTATTTATGAAGCAATGGTTAGAATGGCTCAAGACTTTAACTATCGATATATGTTAGTTGATGGTCATGGTAACTTTGGTAATATTGAAGGATATGGTGCTGCTGCTTACCGTTATACGGAAGCAAAACTTGCCAAAATATCTATGGAATTATTAAGGGATATTAATAAAAACACGGTAAACTTCCTACCAAATTATGATGAAACAACCAAAGAACCAGAAGTACTACCTTCAAGATTTCCAAATATATTGGTAAATGGAACCATGGGTATTGCAGTAGGTATGGCAACCAATATTCCACCCCATAATTTAGGTGAAGTAATTGATGGCTGTATCGCTTATATTGACAATCCAGATATTGATACAACCGGACTTATGCAGTATATTAAAGGACCTGATTTTCCAACCGGAGCTCTAATTCTCGGTAATAGTGGGATTAAAAAAGCATATGAAACAGGTCGTGGTACCATTACGATTAGAAGCCGTGCCCATATTGAAGAGAAAAATGGTAGACAATATATTATTGTCGATGAAGTACCATATGGTGTAAATACTCTAGAACTAAAAAACAAAGTCGCTGAACTTGTACATAATAAAGTTTTAGAAGGTATTACCGACTATCATGCTGATTTAAAAGATGGTATCAAAATTACTATTACTTTAAAAAAGGATGCCAATGCTCAAGTAATTTTAAATAAATTATATAAACATACAGCATTTCAAACAACTTATGGTATTATCTTCTTAATGCTTGATAATGGTGTACCAAAAACATTAGGTCTAAAAGACATAATATCAAAATATATCGATTATCAAAAAGAAGTCATTATTAGAAGAACCCAGTTTGATTTAGATAAAGCCGAAAAACGTGTTCATATCTTAGAAGGTTTGAAGATCGCTTTAGATCATATTGATGCAGTAATTAAGTTAATTAGGGCATCTGCCTCTGATGAAGAAGCGAAAGCCGGCTTAATGAATAACTTCAATTTAAGTGATGTTCAAGCCGAAGCTATCCTAGAAATGCGTTTAAGAAGATTAACAGGCTTAGAAAGAGATAAAATCGAAGAAGAATTAAACGAATTATTAAAATTAATTGAAGAATTAAGAGGAATTTTAGGTTCTGAAGAAAAAGTTCTAAATATTATTAAAGAGGAACTCTTAGAAATTAAAGATAAATATGGTGATAAACGTCGTACTGATATCGATATGACAGCAATTGAATACATTGAGGATGAATCTTTAATCCCTGAGGAAAACGTTCTCATAGCTATGACTAATAAAGGGTATATTAAACGTACCACTTCAGATACATTTAAAGCCCAAAAACGTGGTGGAATGGGTATTAAAGGTATGTCCACTAATGATGAGGATTTTGTTGAACAAATTATCAATATATCTTCACACGATCATGTTCTTTTCTTTACAAATAAAGGAAAAGTATATCGAATCAAAGGATATGAAATACCAGAATTTAATCGTCAATCAAAAGGTCTTCCAATAGTAAATTTATTACCAATTGAAAAGGGAGAAACAATTAGTTCAATTTTAGGAATATCTGCAAATGATGACACAAAATATCTATTATTTGTAACAAAACAAGGCTTAGTAAAGAAAACATCAATAGAAGAATTTGCAAACATACGTACGTCTGGAAAAATTTGTATTAATCTAAAAGAAAATGACGAGTTAATCGCTGTTAAACCTACGAATGGTAATAAATATGTTTTATTAGGTAGTGAAACGGGACGTATGGTCAAATTTAAAGAAGATAATATCAGAGTAATGGGTAGAACAGCAAGTGGTGTAAAAGGAATTAATTTGGATGGAAGCAAATGTGTTTGTGCAGAAGTAGTAAATGAAGAAGATAAAATATTGTTGGTAACTACAAAAGGATATGGAAAAAAGACATTAGTAAGTGAATTTAGAGAAACTAGTCGTGGTAGTAAAGGTGTAAAAGCCTTAAATACTACTGAGAAAAATGGTAATATTGCTTCTGTAAAAGTAGTAGATGAAAATAAAGAATTAGTAATTATGACTAATATTGGAACAACTATTAGAATGACATTAGATCAAATTAACACATTAGGCCGTGTTACCCAAGGTGTTAGATTAATTCATTTAAAAGATGATCAATATGTTACAACAATAAGCTTAGTAGATAAAGAAGAAAGTACTGATGAATCAGATTCTTCTGAACCAACCGAGTAATTATTAAAATACAAAGCCATTAGAAAAACTCTAATGGTTTTTTTATACAAAAAAATGATATATTTAATAAAAAATGAATGTGGATAACTTTAAAAAGATAGGAAAAAGTAAAAAGGTTTCACGTGAAACTTGATTTACCGCTTCAAATTGAAGATTCCAACTATAGGTGGAAGATAGTATTTTCATATACCAAATTAATAAATTCGTAGTACCTTTTTACAATTTGCTGCTTCAAATTGATAAAAGGTATGCGCAAATCAGAATTTTCCAATTTAGTCGATTTGATATATCAAAAATATGTTTCACGTTAAACATTTAAAAAATAGATAGAAATAAATTTAATTAATCAACTAAAAGTTATCAACAATGTTCCACGTGAAACATAAAACTATGTTAAAAATAAAAAACTATTTAAAAATAAATCAAAAAATTAGCAAATATATTTGCAAAAATTATAAACTAAATTCTGCTTTAACAAATCTAAATTATTTTTTTACAAATAATTAAAAAAAAGTAAAAAAATAAAATGTTTAGAAGCAGCTGCTTTAAATAAATTAAAACATTGATCTATTTTCTTTTACTAAATAAAGTTACTAACAATGTTTCACGTGAAACATTGAAAACAATATTTTTAAATAACTCCAAATTGATAGATTCCAACTATAAGTGGAATATAGTGTTTTCATGGACCAAATTAATAAATTCGTAGTACCTTTTTACAATTTGCTGCTTCAAATTGATAAAAGGTATGTTCAAATTAAATTTTTCCAATTTAATCGATTTGATATATCAAAATTATGTTACACGTGAAACTTATACTTGCATTTTAATAAAAAATATGATAAATTATATATGTGCAACAAATATATTGTAATCTGGTCAGGACCGGAAGGTAGCAGCCACGTCAATCCCTATTTGTGTGCACTTTTTTATTGGGTGATAAGATGGAAGAAAAATATTTAAAAATATTAATAAAATTAGCCGAAAAAGCTGGCAAATCAAAAGAAGTGCCAGTAAGCGCTATAATAGTTAAGAATCACAGAATAATTTCAAAAGCATATAACAAAAGAACAAAAAATAGAAATGTGCTTGATCATGCTGAAATTATAACGATCAAGAAAGCAAGTAAAAAATTAAAAGATTGGCGTCTTTTTGATTGCGATTTATATGTAACATTAAAACCATGTAGTATTTGTGAAAATGTAATTAAACAATCCAGAATAAACAACGTCTATTATCTTGTTGATAAACCGGAAAATAAGAAAGAATATAATAAAACGCAATTTTCAAAAATGAACAACAGTTCATATGAACAAATGTATGAAAAAATGTTAAAAGATTTTTTTCAAAAGAAAAGAGACAAGAAATAGCTGATTATGGTATAATGGAATGGGGTGGATTTCATGGATTATAAAGTACTTTATCGAAAATATCGACCAGATAATTTTTCTAGTATAATCGGTCAGGATTATATGATTTCTATATTAAAAAATGCAATTAAAAATGATAAAATTTCCCATGCCTACATTTTTTCAGGGCCAAGAGGTACTGGTAAAACAAGTACGGCAAAAGTATTTGCCAAAGCAATCAACTGCTTAAATCCTACCGAGGATGGCCCATGTAATAAATGTGAAAGTTGTCTCCATTTTAAGGAAAATGCCGATATCATTGAAATTGATGCTGCATCAAATAACGGAGTAGATGAAATAAGGGAAATTATTAATAACATTAAGCTTGCGCCAGCTTATTCAAAATATAAAGTATATATTATTGATGAGGTTCATATGCTTAGTACGAGTGCTTTTAATGCTTTGTTATTAACATTAGAAGAGCCACCAAAACATGTTGTCTTTATTTTAGCTACAACAAACATTGAAGCAGTACCAATTACCATTTTATCGCGTTGTCAACGCTTTGATTTTCATAAAATTGCCATTAGTGATATTATAAAACGCTTAAACTATGTCGTTTCTAATGAAAATATTAAGATCGATTCTGATGCTTTGGAAGAAATTGCTTATATTTCAGATGGTGGTATGCGAGATGCCTTAAGTATTTTGGATCAACTATCCAGTACTAGTGAAAAAATCACAATTGAAGATGTTATAGAGCATTTTGGTTCAGTATCAAAAAAACAAATATCTGATTTATATCAATTAATATTACAAAATGATGTGGATAACTTTGATAAGATGATGAAAAAATTTAAAGAGTTGGCGATTGATTACAAGGTATTAATCAAAAAATTACTTGAAAAGATTGAAGAAGAAGCCATTTTTTCCAAGAAAAATAGTGAATATCAAGGATTAAGCTACCAACAATTAAAGGAAATGGCTTTTGAACTGGCTGACATTTCTAATTATGTTAATATTAGTATAGATCCATATCTTTTAATCGAAATTACATTATTAAAATATTTTCAAAATACAATGAAAGAAGAAATAAAAACAACCAAACTAGAACCAGAGGATCAAAAAATTATTTCCCGGGAAATAAATACAAAAAGTATGACAAATATAAAAACACCGGACTCAGTTGTATCTGAAAATAATGAAGAGGAATCAGAAATTATTTCCCGGGAAATAATTTCAACACCAGAAACTTATGATGAATTAATAAAAGTGAGAGTAAATAATTGCTTTGTTAATGCCAAAAAAGAGTATTTACAAAAAATGAAAGAATTATGGAAAACATTTATTGCAAATTTAAAAGATAAAAACCTCTTAAATTTATTAGTTGATTGTAATGTAGTAACTGCAAGTGATAAAATTGCCGTTCTCACTAATTTAGTCGATGGAACTGCTAATTTAATTAATGGAAAATTAAAAGACATCGAAGATAAATTTAATAAAGAAAGTAAGACAGAATACAAATTTATTGCTTTATCAGAAAATAAATGGAATGAAGAAAAACAAGAATATATCATTAATTTAAAAAATAAACATGAGTATCAATATATGGAAGAACCAGAATTAAAAGAAGTTACTGAAAATAATATTGATAATATAGAAAAAATCGCTTATGATATATTTGATAAAGAAAAAATAGAAATAGAATAGGAAAGAAGGAAAAAAGATGAATATTCAAAATTTAATGGCTCAAGCCCAAAAAATGCAAAAGGAAATTACTAAAAAGAAGGATGAAATTGATAATTCAACATTTGAAGGAACTTCTGAATGGGTAAAGGTAGAAATAAATGGTAAAAAAGAAGTAAAAAAAGTTAATATTACATTTGAAGGTACAATTGAACCCGATGACAAAGAAATGTTAGAAGACATGATAAAAATAGCTCTTAATGATGCTGTCAAAAAGGTAGACAAAGAAATAGAAGATAAGATGGGTGCTTATGGCTCATCCTTAAATGGACTATTCTAATGAATTATCCTCTTGATTTAGAAAAATTAACGAGCTATCTTCAAAAGTTACCAGGAATTGGTGAAAAAAGTGCCGAACGTTATGCAATTGCTATACTAGAGTTAAGTGATGAAGAAGCAGAAGGCCTTAGTGACGCAATAAAAAGTGCCAAAAAAAATCTAAGGAGATGTTCTATCTGTGGTCACTTAACCGATCAAGAAATTTGCAATATATGTAGTGATGAATCGCGAAATAAAAATGTAATTTGTGTAATTGAAGACTATAAAAGTGTTTTTTCTTTTGAAAAGACTGGTACTTTTAATGGAACTTATCATGTATTAAATGGATTGATATCCCCAATGGATGACATTGGACCAGAAGATATTAATTTATCTTCTTTAATTAGTCGAGTTGAAAAATTAGAAAATCCAGAACTCATTTTAGCTTTAAAACCAACTGTAGAAGGAGAAGCAACAACTCTATATATTAAGAAAATTTTAGAAAATAAAAAAGTAACGATTTCTAGATTATCTTATGGTATTCCAATGGGAGCTGAAATTGATTACTTAGACAATGTAACGCTTGAAAAAGCCTTAGAAGATCGTAAAAAAATATCCGAATAAAAGAATCTAATTTTCATATAATTTAATGTGATAGAATATGAAAAAAAAGATCTTAAAAATGTTAAGTAAATTATGTTTTGCCTTTGTAATGTTATATGGTTTAAATTTAATATTATCGGGAGTAAATATCTTTATCCCCATTAATATTATTACAATTGTGTTAGTAACATTATTGGGTTCTCCAGGAATATTAGGCTTAGTGGCAGTTTATTTGTTAATTTAAGGATGTGGTAATTTGTTTTCAAATAGTAGTTTATTAGAAATTTATAAAAAATATCGTGAGGGAAGATTAGCTCACGCTTATTTAATTGAAACAAATAATATTCCTAAATTAATGAATGATTTAAAAGAATTAATCAAAGCTTTAAATTGTCCCGAAGAATATCAAGAAACATGTCATAAATGTAATTTATGTAATTTAATTAGTAAAAATAATTTACCAAGTCTAGTAACAATTGAACCAGAGGGGACAAGCATCAAAAAATCTCAAATAGAGGATTTAAAAATAGCTTTCGAAACCAAACCAATTTATAGTAAATACAACACTTATATCATTAAAAATGCTGAAAAATTAAATGGAAGTAGTGCGAATGCTATGCTTAAATTTGTCGAAGAACCTACTGAAGGAATTATAGGATTCTTTATTACCAATAATAAAGATGTTATGATTCCTACCATTAAAAGTCGTTGCCAATCACTTGTTGTAAATTATGAAAGTGATAATTTGTTAGATAAATTAAACATGACTGAAGAAGAATTAGAGCATTATAAAACAGTTATTAGAAGTTATTTAGACGAAATTGAAAATAATAATTATATTAATCATAAAGAGTTTATTTTATCCCAATTTCCAGATCGAAAACAAATAGAGGCAATGTTTCAAATCATATTTGCCATTTACTATCAAAATTTTTTAAAACAACAGAATGGCGGAAATTACCAAGAATTAGTAAAAAACTTTGAAATCAAAGAAAATATGAAAGATATCATTACAAAAATGAATATTATTGCTAAATTTTTACAAGATTTGAGTTATAATGTAAATATAGAATTATTATTAGATAAATTTGTAATAGAAATGAGGCGAATTCATGGATAAATATTATATTTATGGTGTAAATTTTAAAGATAATGGTAAAATTTATAATTTTAAGAGTAAAATTCGTTGTCCAATTAATGTTACAGTCATTACAGAAACTGAAAAGGGACTTCAATTTGGTAAAGTAGTTAGTTATATTAAAAATGATAATATAAAAAATATAGATGAATTAAAAGATATTATCAGAATTTCTACGAAAAAAGACTATGAAGAATATTTAAAAAATTTACGTGATGCTGATCAAGCTTTAAAACAGTGCCGTGGATTAGTAAAAGAATTAGGCTTAGATATGAAAATGATTAATGCCAGTTTTACTTTTGATCGTAAACAATTAATATTTAACTTTTTAGCCGATGAACGAATCGATTTTCGAGAATTAGCAAGACGTTTAGCTGCGATTTATCGAACTCGTATTGAACTTCGTCAAATTGGTGCTAGGGATAAAGCAAGAGAAGTTGGTGGAGTTGGTATTTGTGGTGAAAAAATATGTTGCGCTAACTTTTTAAATCATATTGATTCAGTTTCTATGAATATGGCTAAAAATCAAGGGCTAGCCTTAAATCCATCTAAAATTAATGGCTTATGTGGAAGATTATTATGTTGCTTAACATACGAAGACGAAGAGTATTTGCGCTGTAGTGAAGGCCTACCAAGTATTGGTGAAACAGTAAATACGGAAAAAGGAGAAGGTCAAGTAATTAATGTAGATACTCTAAATCGTACCTATAAAGTGTTAGTAAATAATGAAAAAGTGGAAATTTCTTTAGGTGATCCAAATGGAAGTCTTGAATGATCTATATGATTATGGTCTAAAAATATATCAAGATGATCACTTATTTAAGTTTTCTCTAGATTCTTTATTACTTGCTGAGTTTCTAAAAATTGAAAAAAGTGATAAGAAGTTATTAGATATCTGTAGTGGAAACGCTCCACTACCTTTAATTGTTGCTAAAAATCATAAGATTGAAATTACTGGTGTCGAGATTCAAAAAGAAATTTGTGACCTAGCTGAAAAAAGTATCGAAATAAACCATTTAAAAAATATCAAGATGTTAAATTGTAATGCTAAAGATTTAAAAAATTATTTCCCGGGAAATAATTTTGATATCATCACTTGCAATCCTCCATTTTTTAAAGTAGAAAAAACTTCTCTTATAAATGAAGAGCCAAAAAAAGCTATCGCACGGCATGAAATCACAATTACTTTAAAAGAAATATTAGAAATAGTTAAATATTTATTAAAAGATAATGGTATCTTTTATTTAGTCCATCGTCCAGAACGACTAGAAGAAATAATGAGTTTAGCAACCATAAACAAACTTCATGTAAAAGAAATTGTTTTTATTTATTCGGACTATAAGAAAGAAGCAATTATGGTACTTATAAAAATGAAGAAAAACGCCCGCATCGGTGTTAAGGTAAAAAGTATGGAAATTAACCGTAATACTAAAACATATCAAAATATATTTAAGGATGTGAAGAAATGAAATTAATCGTTGGTTTAGGAAATCCTGGAAAAAATTATGAAAATACCCGTCATAATATCGGATTTATGATATTAGATCACTTTGCTGAATCTCCAACTTGGCAAACGAAGTGGAATGCCCTGTATCAAGAACAAATTATAAATAATGAAAAAGTATTGTTAATAAAACCACTTACTTACATGAACTTATCAGGAAATGCTGTCATAGAATTTGTTCATTTTTACAAAATAAACTTAGAAGATATTCTAATTATTCATGATGATTTAGATTTAAATGTTGGAACATACCGTCTAAAAATTAACAGTAGTTCGGGTGGACACAATGGTATTAAATCTATTATTGATCGGTTAGGAAGTAACAGCTTTGCTCGTCTAAAAATAGGAATTTCCAATAATAAAGGAATTGATACAAAAGATTATGTTTTAGGCAAATTTACAAAAGAAGAATTAGAAATATATCATCATCTATATCCAACATTTGATGAAATAATTATATCATTTATTACAAATGGGATTGATCAAACCATGAATAAATACAATAGAAAGAGTTAGCATATGAATTTTTTAGATCAATATTTTAAATACGACAATAATTTAACAGTAACAGGGTTAACACATGAGTTAGCCTATCTTTACGTGGCTGCAGCTTTTAAGGAAAAGCAAAAAAATATCATTGTTTTATTAAGTACATTATATGAAGCAAATACTTTCTTTTCAGGAATAAGCACATATGAAAAAAATACTTACCTTTTTCCCATGGATGATTTTATTACAAGCCAAGCTCTTGCTATTTCTCCCGAACTGAAAACAACGAGAATTGATACTCTTGAGGCAATGAAAAGCAAAAAGGGAATTATTGTTACTAATTTAATGGGCTATTTAAAGTTTTTAACAGACCAACAAGTCCAAGAAAAAATGAACATCGTTTTAAAAAAAGGAGATGAAATCAATAGAGAAAAACTAATTGAAATTTTAGAAAAATTAGATTATAAAAGAGATACGATTGTAACAACAACTGGGGAATATGCAGTAAGAGGATTTGTTATTGACATTTTTGTAACGCTAGAAGAACACCCAATAAGAGTAGAATTTTTTGGAAATGTTATTGAATCTATTCGCTATTTTGATGAATCAACACAAATGTCTATTAAAGAAATTAACAGTATAAAATTAATTACTAATGGAGAAATCAAAACCGATAAAAAATCTAGTTTATTAGATTATGCCAAAGATGCTTTAGTAATAACGATTGATGAAGCAAGAATAAAAGCTAATTATGAAAAATTAGAAGAAGAAATGCTGGAATATCGAGTTGCTAAAGATTTACCAAAAGATACCAAATTTATGTTTTTGCTTGATGAAATAAATCCAAAAGAAAACATTTATATTAATTTTATTGATAATTACACAAAAGGTAAAAACACTTTAAATCTTAATACTAAGGAAATACCTAATTTTCATTCCAATTTTGATAAATTAAAAGAACAAACAGAAATATGGCATCATAAGGGATATAAAATAATTTTTTACTTAAGTAAAGAAAGCCAAATAAAAATTATAAAAGAATTAATAACAGTTCCAATTACAATTGAAAATAAATATTTATCTCAAGGCTTTATTGTGGATAAAACGGTAGTAATAAGTGAAAATGATATTGAGAAGGTGAGTATTGAACCTATAAAGTACCGCAATTCTTATAAAATAGGCAGTAAAATCAAAGATTTGAATTCTCTAAACAAAGGGGATTATGTTGTTCATATGGCCCATGGAATTGGTATTTATAATGGGATTAAAACTCTTACAAAGCGAGGCTTAGCTAAAGATTATATCGAAATTCTTTATGCTGATAATGATAAAGTATATGTACCCGTAGAGAAAATGAATACAATCCTAAAATATACTAGCAAAGATGGATTTAAACCCAAAATTAATAAGCTAAATTCTACTAGTTGGGCTAAAACCAAACGGGCAGTAGAAAAGAAAATAAAAGATATTTCAGAAGAATTATTAAAGTTATATGTGGAAAGAAAAGCGCTAAAAGGTGACGCTTACAAGACTTATGATATGGAAACAGATTTTGCTAACAGCTTTGAATATACTCCTACGAAAGACCAAGAAAAAGCAATTAAAGAAATTGATCATGATCTAAAAGACCAAGTCCCTATGGATAGACTATTATGTGGCGATGTTGGATTCGGTAAAACGGAAGTAGCATTCCGCGCTATGTTTAAAACAGTATTAAATAATCATCAAGTCTTTTACTTATGTCCAACAACTATTTTATCCAAGCAACAATATACAAGCGCTTTAGAACGTTTTAAAGATTATCCTATTGAAATTGCCCTATTAAACCGTTTTACTTCTCAAAAAGAAACGAAAAGAATCTTAGAAGGTTTAGAAAAAGGAACAATCGATATTGTCTTTGGAACCCATCGACTCTTAAGTGATGATGTAAAATTTAATAAACTAGGATTGTTAATTGTCGATGAAGAACAACGTTTTGGAGTAACCCATAAAGAAAAAATCAAAAAATTTAAAACCGATGTGAATGTTTTAACTTTATCAGCTACCCCAATTCCAAGAACAATGAAAATGGCTATGTCTGGACTTAGAGATTTATCAATCATTGATACACCTCCAGTAAATAGATATCCAATTCAAACCTATGTATTAGAAGAAAATGATTTAATCATAAAAGACGCTATTTACAAAGAATTAGCTAGACGTGGTCAAATATTTATTTTATATAATAACATTGATAAACTAGATAGTATTGTAAGTCATATTAAATTTTTAGTCCCAGAAGCCAGAATTATTAGTGCTCATGGCCGCATGAACAAAATAGAATTAGAAGATGTTATGCAAGATTTCATTGATTATAAATATGATATTTTAGTATGTACAACAATTATCGAAACAGGAATTGATATTCCGAATACTAACACCTTAATTATCTATAATGCTGATCGTTTTGGTTTATCTCAGTTATATCAAATAAGAGGAAGAGTAGGACGTTCCAATAAAATCGCTTATGCTTATCTTCTTTATGATAAAAGTAAAATGTTAAATGATATAGCCATCAAAAGACTAGATGCCATCAAAGAATTTACAGAACTCGGAAGTGGCTATCGTATTGCTATGCGGGATCTAGCTATCCGTGGAGCCGGGGATATCCTAGGAAGTGAACAAGCAGGATTTGTTGATTCAGTTGGTATCAATTTATACATGCAAATGATTGAAGAAGAAATGCGGAAATTAAAAGGTGAAGAGATTAAAGTAGAAGATTCAAAAGAATCACTAGTAGATGTAAGTACTCATATTTCCGATGAATATACAACCGATGATGAAATCAAAATTGAAATCCACCAAATGATTAATGAAGTAGATTCACAGGAAAGTTTAAAGAAAGTAAAAGAAGAATTAGAGGATCGTTTTGGTAAAGTGGATGAATCAATGATTATTTACATGTATGAAGAATGGTTTGAAAAATTAGCAAGTTCTCTTAATATTACAAGAGTAACGCAAACAGAAAGATTTGTAGAGGTAGAACTTCCGGAAGAATTATCAAACCATATAAAAGCAGACAAACTATTCTTAGAAAGTTATAACATTAACCCAAATCTAAAGTTTGCCTATCAAAATCATAAAATCAAAATAAGTCTTATGTTAAAATCAAGTGATAAACATTTCTTATACACATTCGTACCAGTCTTAGAACTAATCAAAGAAGATTATTTCCCGGGAAATAATTCCAACGAAAAAGCACCAACTAATTGATGCTTTTTCTATTGCACAACATAAGGGTCAGATATCGTACCAGAACCAGTAATTATAACATCTGCCGAAAGATTAATAACAGGTCGAACACCATAGGAGATTTGCACGCCTTGTTGAGTGAAGTAGCCAGACGAATCCACATAAAAACCCCAAGCCCAAGTACCGGTAAAGACAAACGGAGACATCGTCCAATAATCTTGATTTGTATATAGGTAATAACTTCTATTTGAGTTGCTAAGTCCATATACTCCTCCGGCATAGGATACTTCATCTGCCGTGATGAGTCCTATTGGATATTGTAACGCTTTATTTCCTTTACTACTGCCACTTGTTGTATATAAGTCGCTATCGTTTTCACATTTAAAACTTGGTGCTTTATTACTGGCTAGTCTATTATTTGCTCCATAAACAGTTTCATCTGTTTCTTCTTCACTATATGATGTCCTATCGTTACAAAATCCAGCATTTCTATCAATCTTATCAGCTTCAGCTACTAAATTATTTTGATACCATGTATAAAGTATTCCCTTAATAGGACTTGAGCCAAAACTTACAGAGGAGCTGAGTCTATAGTTTGAATTAAATGCATTGTAATCTATATAAGTTCCTGTTCCAGTTGTTACCGTACTAGTTCCATTATAGATTAACCTGATTGTTCCATCGCCATTAATCCTTATAATTCGCCAATAGAATCCGGCAAATTGTACCCAGTTATCCGTTGGTGCTCCTGCATAGTAGTAGGTTGTTCCATCATCATCTTCTGCTTGGTAAATTGTTCCTGTTGTATCTTCTTTTACAGTAGTACTAAAATCTGTCCTTACTGATATGGTTTTGTTAGCTAAGATTGTTTGGCAAGCTGAACCACATGAACTTTCTTCAAAATATAATGTACACTTTGTTCCTTTTGTTGTATATGGACTAATACTAAATGCTCTAGTATTGCTATCATAACTTAATGTTAAATTACTAATTATACTACTATCCTTATAAGTACATGTACTTTTAGAAGTATCTAATTTATAGTTTTTAGAACTATCTAGTTCTGTTGCTTCTACTCCATCAATGTATAGCCCAACAATATTTAGATCTGGTAAACTATAATTTATCGTTCCGCTTACTAATGGAATACTTTCTGTAACTCTATATCTTGCATGACTTCTACCAATAATAAATACTACCAGAAGTATTACTACACAGACAAAACTAATTAAAAAATGTATTCTATGTTTATTAAAATGTAATGTTTCGAATTCTATCTCTTTATTCTTCAATTTTATTTCCTACTTTCTAAAATAAAATTGAAAACCCTTAACTATATATTAATTATACATTAAACATATGTAAAGAGTCAATAAAAAATAGACTATTTTAGCCATAAAATTTTTTGCAAATATTTTAATGAGAAAATAAAAATGGTGAGAAATATGAATTATGGAACAAAGATGAAAGATATAAGAACAGAAAATTTATATTCCCAAGAATTCGTTGCTGAAAAATTACATATTAAAAGAAGCACATACAAAGAATATGAATTACAAAACAGCATAATTCCTATTACCCATTTAAATGAATTTTGCAATTATTTCAATATATCAATAGATTTAATATTAGGTTTAAATGATGTGAAAAAATATAAAAATACTAGGGAAAAAATCGATCGGAAGTTATCTGGAAAAAGATTAAAAGAATTGCGCAAAGAACTTAATATAACTCAAAAAAAGTTAGCGAGCATTCTTAATACAGATATCTCTTTACCTTCAAAATATGAAAAGGGAATATATCCCATAGCAACCGCTTATGTTTACGACATTTGTAAAAAATATCACATATCCGCAGATTATCTTCTTGGTAAAACAGATAATCCAAAATATATTAATAGCTAAAGGTTATCAATTTTCTAACTTAATTATATATTTAAAAGTTATTAAAGTCAATAAAAAATGGATTATTTTAGCCAAAAAATTAAATGAACAAATTATAGTGAGACAATCATTGTGGTGATGTTATGAACTATAGCAAAAGAATGAAGCTATTAAGAACCTATGATTTGATAACTCAAGAAAATATGGCCAAAATTCTAGGAATTAGTAGAACTACATATAAAGAATACGAATTACAAAATAGTATTATCCCAATCCAGCATCTTAACAATTTTTGCAATTACTTTAATATTTCTATAGATTATCTTTTTGATTTAACAGATAAAAATAGTTATATAAATTCAAAGAAAAATATTAACAAAGCTTTATTAACAAAACGTCTAAAAAAGTTGCGTAATGAATTTGGTTTATCTCAAATTCAAATGTCAAAAGAATTAAATGTGGACAATTCCACTATCTCAAAATATGAACGTGGAAAAAATTTAATTGCAACACCATTTCTTTATCAAATATGCAAAAAATACAACATCTCAGCAGACTACCTTCTAGGTAAAATTGATGAACCCAAATATTTAAAATAATAGGTTCTTTTTTATTTTCGACATAGATGTAGGAAAGAGTCGAACTTTGTCATACGCTTTTTCTTGCTTTTTCCTAAACAATCCTTGATAATAATAACTTGAGCATTAGGGCTGGTGTCTACTAATCTAGACAATTTTCTATTGTTCTTACCTCCCTTACAATAGGTTTTGGTTGACAATAGAGAGGAGTTGCGCTTAGTTAGCATGAAGAATTTAATTCTGAAGCTTATAAATTGGGTAAAACCAAAAAAGACATCGACAATCATCATTGTTACAAACAACTCAGAAGTCAATGTCTACCAAATCGAAAAGTAGGCATTTAGACCTAATGCTCTACTAATTTGATTATAAATGATTTTGCAATTAAATTCAATATTATTTCTGTATATTTTCTTTAATAAAGCCAATATTAATATTAGATTGGAGTTGTAAAATTTGAAGTCTACTGGAGTAGTAAGAAGAATTGATGAATTAGGACGAATTGTTATTCCGAAAGAAATAAGAAGAAATCTAGGAATAAGAGATGGCGAAAATATCGAA
Organism: uncultured Bacilli bacterium; assembly: GCA_944358115.1. Classification (GTDB taxonomy): domain Bacteria; phylum Bacillota_I; class Bacilli_A; order RF39; family UBA660; genus Caccenecus. Next base: position 7,226 of record CALVQH010000007.1, on the reverse strand, counting down.
ATATTTACCGAGGATGATAGTATTATCCTAAAAAAATATTATCGCATGTCGACAAGTAGTGATTTAGCTAGCAATTTATGTGAACTTGTATATAATAGCTTTAATTATAACATCATGATAAGTGATCGTGAAAAAATAATAGCCCATGCTGGTTTGAGTAGTGATCTAAAAGGTCATTTATTAAACCCAGAATTTTTGCAAATAATAGAAGATCGAGAAATAAAAACAAAAGAAAACACTTCATTAACAATTGGCGAATATACACTAAATGGTAATTTTGTCTTTATTCCGATTATTTCTTTAAATGATAGTATTGGTCTCGTTATTATGTATAGTGAGTCTCCTCTAAAAGATGAAGTAGTAATAGGAAAATTTGTCTCAAATATTTTTGCTCAAAAATTAGACATTTAAGAAAAATTTTTTTCTTGACAGGAATGGGATGCATATAATATAATGAATCTATCTTAAATGTTGAAGGAATGAGTACATATTATTGTTGTTAGAGAAAGTTTATGGCTGATGAAAATAAACACAAGGTAATATGGAAGATGACTCTGGAGTTTAAACGGCCACTCACCGTTATTGGAGTAAAAGAGCATGAATAATAAAATCATGAATTAAGGTGGTACCGCGGGAAAAAGGTATGCATTGGCAAGCCAAACTCGTCCTTAGTTTATGGTTTTTTATTTGTTTTAAAGGAGGTTAACATGTTAAAAAGAATCATATTTGACTTAGATAATACCTTAATTTCTTGGAAAGAAGAATATGACGAAGCAGCAAAAAAAGCCTTAGAAGAATGTCATATTACCATCGAAGATCAAACTCTTTCTAAATTTAAAAAAGGATATCAAGAAAATTTAACCCAAATAACCATAGAAAATATGACAAATTATTTTAATCAGTTATACAATCAAAATGTAGATGACTCTCTAATTAAGTGTTGGTTAAAACATTTAGGTTCCATGAGTGAGGAAGATGAAGAACTAATATCTACACTTTCTTATTTACATCAAAAATATGAGTTAGTAGTATTAACCAATTGGTTTCATATTTCTCAGTATAATCGTTTAAAAAAGGCTCAAATTGTAGATTATTTTGAAGAAATCATAAGTGGTGAAGAAGTAATGAAACCAAATAAAAAAGCCTTTGAAAAAGCGATGGGAGCACGTCTCCCAAAAGAATGTTTAATGGTTGGCGATAATTATTTAATAGATATTAAACCGGCAGAAGAGCTAGGAATGTCTACTTATTTAATTAGTGAAAAGAACGAATTAGTGCCAACAATCAAAAATGTATATGAATTAAAAAGTATTTTATAGAAAGAAGGAAAAAAGATGAAAGAAAAATTTTATATTTCAACCCCAATTTATTATCCAAGTGCTAATTTTCACATTGGCCATTGTTACACAACGATTATCGCGGATGCGATAGCAAGATACAAAAGATTAACTGGTTATGATGTATACTTTCAAACCGGAACGGATGAACATGGCGAAAAAATTGAGAAAAAGGCCCATGAAGCTGGTGTAACTCCACAAGAATATGTTGATAAAATTATTGAAGATGCCAAAGATTTATGGAAATCTCTTAATATTTCTTATGACTATTTTATGAGAACAACAGATGATTATCATGTTAGAAGAGTTCAAAAAATATTTAAAAAGTTATATGAGCAAGGGGATATTTATAAAGGCGAATATAAAGGACTTTATTGTATTCCATGTGAATCTTTTTGGACTGAGTCACAATTAGTTGATGGTAAATGCCCAGATTGTGGTAGAGAGATTAAAATGGTAAGTGAAGAAGCATACTTCTTTAAATTATCCAAATATCAAGACCGTTTAGTAAAATATTATAATGAACATCCTGACTTTATTTTACCATTATCGCGTAAAAATGAAATGTTAAATAATTTTATCAATCCAGGACTAGAAGATTTATGTGTATCAAGAACAAGTTTTAAATGGGGAATCCCAGTTGATTTTGACCCAGATCATGTTGTCTATGTATGGGTAGATGCGCTATCTAATTATATTACAACCTTAGGTTATCCCGAAGATGATACACTAATGAAAAAATATTGGCCAGCAGATCTTCATTTAGTTGGCAAAGAAATTGTTCGTTTCCACACAATTATTTGGCCATGTTTATTAATGGCTCTTGATCTACCTTTACCAAAACAAGTCTTTGGCCATGGTTGGTTAAAAATTGATGGGGGAAAGATTTCTAAGAGTTTAGGAAATTATAAAGATCCAAGAGAATACATTAATGCTTATGGTGTTGATGCGGTAAGATATTATGCCCTAAGAGAAGTACCATTTGGCAGCGACGGTAATTTCTCTGAAGAAGCTCTAATTGCTCGTACGAATAGTGATTTAGCCAATACATTAGGAAACCTTGTTAATCGGACGATTTCTATGTCTTACAAATATTTTGATGGTAAACCAGTAAATCCAAAAGTGTTAGAAGAAATTGATGATGAATTAATACATGCAGTATCTAACCTAAAAGACATTGTTGAAGAAAAAATGAATGGTTTAAAAGTAAATGAAGCAATAGAAGAAATTATGGAAGTACTAAGAAAATGTAATAAATACATTGATGAAACAACTCCATGGACACTTGCTAAAGATGAAAGTAAAAAAGATAGATTGGCAACTGTTCTTTATAATCTATTAGAATCAATTCGTATTTGTGCTATTTTATTAAGTCCATTTATTCCTGAAACAAGTGAAAAAATATTAACACAACTAAATACCAAACAAACAGATTATGATTCTTTAGAATATTTTGGCAAGTTAGAACAAGATATTACATTAAATGAGCCCCAAATTCTATTTAACAGAATCGAAACAAAATGCTAGAAAATTTTCTTTCTAGCATTTTTTCTGTTATAATTAAATAAGAAAGAATGATTGATATGAAAAAAAGAAGTATAGATATCATAAGATTAATTGCTACTTATCTAGTAGTTGCTATCCATATTTCCCCATTTGAAAAAATAAATCCCGCCTTTGATTTATTTTTTACGAGAATTTTAGGAAGACTAGCTGTTCCTCTTTTTTTCATGATTACCGGATATTACATTTTATCTAAATCTTTAAAAGAAATTCAAACATTAAAAGAGTACACGAAAAAAATATTAATCATATATTTTATCAGTATCTTAATTTATTTACCAATTAATTTTTATACAGGCTCTTGGCAATCTATGAATATCATCGATTTCTTAAAAGAAATACTCATAGACGGAACCTTTTATCATTTATGGTATTTCCCGGCTTTAATTTTAGCTCTTTGGCTTGTTTACTTTTTAGTAAAAAAATTAGGCAACAAAAAAACACTCGCCATAGTTATTATTCTTTACTTAATTGGCCTATTTGGTGATAGTTATTATGGCTTTTTAAATAGTAGTCCTCTATTAACTAAAATTTATGATATCCTATTTTTAATATCTACCTACACTAGAAATGGTTTATTTTATGCTCCTATCTTTTTATATTTAGGTTATGAAATAAAAAAGGCCAACAAAGAAGGTTCTAATCATGACTTAGTAATTAGCTTGTGTCTATTTCTAGGCATGACTTTAGAAGGATTTCTTCTTCATTTTGAAGACATGCCAAGACATGACAGCATGTATTTACTTTTAGTACCTCTCATGTATTTCTTATTTAGATATTTAATAACCCATAATAACACTTCTTATAGAGAAATAAGAAAAATAGCCACATTTATCTATATTTTTCATCCTCTTATGATCATTATGATCCGTTTTATAGCTGGTATTTTCAAACTAGAAATCATTTTAGTTGATAATAATCTAATCTTATATTTAGTAGTATGCTTAGCAACAACCATACTAGCAATCATCATCGAAAAAAGTATAAATCTAATAAAGAAAATTAAAATAAATGCATCAAACCCAAAACAAATAAAATAATTGCCCCAATTACATTGGCATATATTCCGAGTAATTTACTAGCAAATTTTCCTACAATCACCCCTAGATAAGTAAAAAGGGCGCTACAGATAGCAAAAATACTCATCGCTAGATAAATATTAGACGTAATTGCTTTTAGTCCCAAACCTAAGGAAAAACTATCTAAACTAACTCCTAATGCAAAGACAAACATTCCTAAAGTAGATAAATTAAACTTTTCTTCTTCATGCCGAATAATATCAACAACCATTTGCAGAGCAATAATAATTAAAATGAAACCCAGTAAAATATCATATTTAATTTCTAAGAGTTGAATTAATTGATCACCAATAATCATTCCTAAAAAAGGCATAATAAAATGCATAGACCCCACAATAAGAGCTAATTTTAAGGCTTTTTTATTTGAAATACGAAACATACCAACACCAAGTGATAATGAAAAAGTATCCATAGAAAGGGCAATCCCAATTAAAATTATACTAAAAAGTTCTTTCAAATAAAAAACCTCCTACCAAATCTTATTAGGAAGTTTTTCTTTTAGAACCCGCTTAATAATTTTTTTACATATAATTGATAATCAACATCACTTACGTCTTGCTTACTGTTTTCAAGTAAACAAAGTGGTGGAAAAAGCACACACCAGAAATTATTACCAGCCCCTTTTCCTAGTGTAATAACTAAAGATTCGTAATTTCCTGCTGGATACATAACACCTTTATAGCTTTTAGAAGGAAAATAATTATTACCATAATTAATCGTATAGGGAACTTGATAAGTATCCACAATTGCTTCAATTTCTTCCATATTATCTTGAATGAGAGTACGCACCTCTGAGGTATTATTGGCACCATTAATTAATGCATAAACTTCTTGTTCAATTTTTTCTTTAATAATCATCTTTTCTGTTTGATCTTCTACACTATTGCTATTAGCAATCACCCGAAAACGAATCGCATCATTAGGAATAATAATTTCTTCATCATCATTCATAAAAATAATTCCTAAACTAATCAAAAATAAAATAAGAATTCCTTTTTTCAAACTTATCACCCACTATAATTAAGATAAATATCAAAAATTTTATTCAAATTAGACAAAAAAAGCCCAAAAAGATTTGACAAAGCCCAAATTAATAGATATAGTAATATTGGTAATTTATTAAAATCTTTTTAATATGCACCAAAAAATTTATTAATCATAAAAAATAGTATAAGTGCCTACTTATACTAAAAATTTTCTTAAGGTAAGGGTGTGTTAGGATGAAACAAATGATTATTGAGGGAAACAAGATGTTAACAGGAGAAATTAAAATAGGAGGTGCTAAAAATAGTGCCGTAGCATTAATACCTGCTTCTATTTTAGCAAATGGAACTTCTGTTTTAGAAAACGTTCCCAATATATCGGATCGTGATGCGTTAATTGATATTTTAAAAATATTAAACTGTGATGTTTTATTAGATGAAGATAAATTAGAAATTGATACAACAAATTTAAAAAACGCCATTATTGATGAAGAACATTCTAAAAAATTAAGAGCTTCCTATTATTTTATGGGAGCTTTACTTGGCAAAGAAAAATATGTCGAAATTTATATTCCTGGCGGTTGTAATATAGGGGCAAGACCAATCGATATCCATATTGATGGTTTTAAAGCATTAGGTGCTACAGTTACCACCGAAGGAAATAAATACATTTTAAAAGCCGACAAACTAATAGGAACAGATATTTATCTTCGTTTTCAAAGTGTAGGAGCAACAGTTAATTTAATGTTTGCAAGTGTTTTAGCTGAAGGAAAAACAGTCATTCATAATGCTGCGAAAGAAGCCGAGATTGAAAATATTGCTGATTACCTAATTAGTATGGGAGCCAATATTACTGGTGCTGGGACAGATGAAATCACGATTATCGGTGTAGAAAGTCTTCATGGTGGCCAAATAGCGGTCCTACCAGATCGGATTGAAGCAGGAACCTATATTATTTTAGGCGCTTTAGTTGGTAAAAACTTATGTATAAAAAATATTATTCCTAAGCATTTAGAAGCTCTAACTAGTAAGCTAAAAGATATGGCATCAGATATAACAATCAATGATGATAACATTGTGATTAGCAAAGTAGAACATTTAAAACCAACGAATATTAAAACTCTTGTTTATCCAGGCTTTCCAACAGATATTGGTCAACCAATGAGTGTTTTATTAACCCAAGCAGAAGGTACGAGTCTATTTGAAGAAACCATTTGGGAAAATCGCATGGGTCACGTACCATCTCTTAATAAAATGGGAGCAAATATCACAGTAAAAGGCATGAGTTCTATGATTATTGGCCCAAGTAAGTTGCATGGGTGTGAAGTAGTTGCAACCGACCTTCGAGGAGGAGCTGCTTTAGTTCTCGCAGGCCTTACTGCAACAGGAACAACGATTATTAATGATGTTGAACATATATTAAGAGGATATGAAAACATTGAAGGAAAGCTAACAGAAGTTGGTGCTAAAATAAAGATCAAGGAAATATAGTATAGTGTACTATATTTTTTTTGAGGTGAAAATATGAGAAAGAAGATAATAGCAATCGCTTTACTAGGAGCAATTCTCTCTGTTATTATCTATTTTTTTACGCAAAGTAGTGAAATAACCATTACTTCGCTTGGTGATGGCTTTTCTCTAGGTATGACCCCTTATGGCATAGAAGGCATAAGTTTTAATGATTATTTAAAGGAAGATTATCTAACCAAACATGAATTAAAAAACTATATACACGAATTTGCCAGTTCTGGTAAAACCGTAAAAGAACTAATTTATGAAATCAAAGAAAACCAAACAATCACTTTAGAAGACGAAAAACTAGAAATCAAGCAAGCAATTAATCAAGCCGATATCCTAACCATAGCTATTGGTATGGATGAACTGGCAAATACCAAAATTACCAATCAAATGAAAGAAGAATACTTGCATGATATGGAAGAACTATTAAGTATGATCAAAATGTTAAATAACAAGAAAGTATTTATAATCAGTTTATATACATGGGGGAAAAATGATTTTTTAACAATCGAAAAACTAAATGCGAGTTTAAGAGATATCACCCTAACGAATGGTTTTTTCTTTATTGATGTAAACAAGATATTAATGAATAAAGAGTATTATTTAACTGAAGATAGCTATTACATTAACTATTTAGGCCATAAAGCAATTTACAATGAACTAAAAAAATTTTAGTTTCGGTGAAAAAAATAGTTGACAAGAAAAAATCAGAAAATGTGAATAACTTTTTCTGATTTTTGATTGAA